>NZ_RJKN01000005.1:0-343805 GCF_003751265.1 Pseudokineococcus lusitanus | reverse complement strand
TGGCCGTGTGCCCGGCCGTGTCCGTCACCACGAGGGTCACCTCGTAGCTGCCCGCCGCGGCGTAGGTGTGCTGCGCCGTCGCCGTGCTCGCGGTCGCCCCGTCACCGAAGGACCACGCGTACGTCACCGCACCCTCGGCGTCCGAGGAGCCCGTGCCGTCGACCCGCACCTGCAGGTCCGTCGTCGCCGCCGTGAACGCCGCCGTCGGCGGGCCGTCCACCGGCGCCGGCGCCGTGACCTCCACGGTCCGCTTCGCCGTCGCCGTGTGCCCGGCCGTGTCCGTCACCACGAGGGTCACCTCGTAGCTGCCCGCCGCGGCGTAGGTGTGCTGCGCCGTCGCCGTGCTCGCGGTCGCCCCGTCACCGAAGGACCACGCGTACGTCACCGCACCCTCGGCGTCCGAGGAGCCCGTGCCGTCGACCCGCACCTGCAGGTCCGTCGTCGCCGCCGTGAACGCCGCCGTCGGCGGGCCGTCCACCGGCGCCGCGCCGGGCAGGCCCAGGCGGTGGTGCTCGGCGACCTGCTCGGCCGTGAGGACCGTCGGGTAGACGGCGACCTCGTCGACACGGCCCTCGACGTACTGGCTCGAGTGGCCGCCCCAGCCGGTGTCGCCGCCGACCCGCCAGTAGCCGCGGTAGGGCTCGGCCCCGGTCTGCTCGTTGGTGCCCACGAGGGTGCCGTCGACGTAGAGCTTCATGCCGTCGGCGCCCTGGGTGGCGACGAGGTGGTGCCAGGCGCCGTCGTTGTAGGAGGCCTGGCTCGTCGTCGTGTTCTCCTGGCCGGTCCACGTGCCGAAGCGCACCCGGCCGTCGTCGAGCAGCTCGACGTGGCGGTCGTAGTTGCTGCTCCCGCCGGACGGCGCGGCGCCGAAGCCGATGAGCTTCCCGCCACGGGTCGTCGTCGTGGAGAACCACAGCTCCTGCGAGTAGGTGCTGGGGCCGTCGACCGGGGTGGTCGACGCGACGCCGGCCTCGACGCCGTCGAGGGTGGCCGCCGCGCGGCTGCCGCGGACGCCGCCCGGGGCCTCCGTGCGCAGGCCCCCGAGGACCCGGCCCGGCTGCCGACCCTGCGGGGTGGCGTCCGGCGTCGTCCCGTCGGCGGCCTGGTCGAGCCGCCAGAAGAGGTCCGGCCCGGCGGCGACGACGGCGGCGCCGTAGGCGTCCGTCGGCGCCGGCGCGAGCGCCTGGACCGTCCGCGTGGTCCGCGCCCGCTGGCCCTCGGAGTCGGTGACGACGAGCGCCACCTCGTACGAGCCGCCGGAGCGGTAGGTGTGCGACGCGGTGACGCCCGTGGCCGTCGCCCCGTCGCCGAAGGTCCACGCGTACGTCACCGGGCCCTCGGGGTCGGAGGACGCCGCGGCGTCCACCGCGACGGCCAGGCCGTCGGCGCGGGCCGTGAAGGACGCCGTGGGGACGGCGTCGACAGGCCGGCGGCCGAGGTCGTGGTGCGCCCGGACCCGCTCGGCGGGCAGGACGGCGGCGTACACGGCGACCTCGTCGACGCGGCCCTCGAAGTAGGCGCTCTGGTGACCGCCCCAGCTCGAGTCGCCGCCGACGCGCCAGAAGCCGTCGTACTGCTGCTGGTCCGTCTGCGGGTTGGTGCCCACGAGCTCGCCGTCGACGTACAGCCTCATGCCGTCGCCGCCCTGCGTGGCGACGAGGTGGTGCCACCCGCCGTCGTTGTAGGACCGGTCGCTCGTCGTCGTGTTCTCCTGCCCGGTCCAGGTGCCGAAGCGCACCCGGCCGTCGTCGAGCATCTCGACGTGGCGGTCGTAGCCGCCGCTCCAGCCGGACTGCTCGTTGCCGAAGCCGATGATCTTGCCGCCGCGCGTGGTGGTCGTGGAGAACCAGACCTCCTGCGAGTACGTGCGGGGGCCCGGGACCCGGGTGCTCGAGCCGAGGCCGGCCCACTGGCCGTCGGTCGTGGCGGCCGCCGAGCTGCCGCGCACCCCGCCCGGACGCTCGACGCGCAGGTCGCCCTGCACGCGGCCCGGGTCGGAGCCGGTGGCCGAGGAGTCCGGCGTCACGCCGTCGGCCACCTCGTCGAGCCGCCAGAAGAGCACCGGGTCGTCGGCGCGGACGGCGGCGCCGTACGCGTCGGCCGGCACGGGCGCCGAGGCGGTGACGGTGCGCGTGGTGCGCGCCGTCTGCTTCCCGGAGTCGGTGACGACGAGCGCCACCTCGTAGCGGCCCGGACGGGCGTAGGTGTGGGACGCCGTCACGCCGGTGGCCGTGGCCCCGTCGCCGAAGTCCCACGCGTAGGTCAGCGGGCCCTCGGGGTCGGTGGACGTCGAGGCGTCCACCGCCACCGCGGTGCCGTCCGACGTCGCCGTGAAGGCCGCCGTCGGGGGCTCGTCGAAGGGCACCTTGCCGACCGCGTGGTGCGCGGCGACCCGGTCCGCGGGCAGCACGGTCGAGTAGACGGCCACCTCGTCGATGCGGCCCTCGAAGTACGCGCTCGAGTGGCCGCCCCAGCCGGAGTCGCCGCCGACCCGCCAGAAGCCGGCGTAGTCCTGGGCGCCCGTCTCGGGGTTGGTCCCGACGAGCGCGCCGTCGAGGTAGAGCTTCATGCCGTCCGCGCCCTGGCTGGCCACGAGGTGGTGCCAGCGGCGGTCGTTGTAGGCGCGCTCGGTGGTGATGGTGTTCTCGCGGCCGGTCCAGGTGCCGAAGCGCAGGCGGCCGTCGTCGAGCATCTCCACGTGGCGGTCGTAGCCGCCGCTCCAGCCCTGCTGCTCCGAGCCGAAGCCGATGAGCTTGCCGCCCCGCGTGGTGCCCGTGGAGAACCACAGCTCCTGGGAGTACGTCCGCGGGTTGGTGAAGCGGGTCGTCGACCCGAGGCCGGCCCACTGGCCGTCCGTCGTGGCCGCGGCCGGGCTGCCGAGGACGCCGCCGGGCTCGGCGACGCGCAGGTCGCCCTGCACCCGGCCGACCTCGCGGCCGCTCGCCGACGAGTCCGGCGTGGTGCCGTCGGCGGAGAGGCTGTCGAGGCGCCAGAACAGGTCGGGGTCGTCGGCCGCGACGGCGGCGCCGTAGGCGTCCGTCGGCGCCGGCTCGCCGCCGGCCGTGCGGCCGCTCGCCGCGTAGTGGGCCGCGACCGTCGCGGTGGACAGCTGCGTGCCGTAGACGGCGACCTCGTCGACGTCGCCGGCGAGGTTGCCGTCGCCGTCCGACGGCCAGCCGCCGAGGTTGTCCCCGCCGACGCGCCAGACCCCGGAGTAGGGCTGGCCCGACGTCGTGCCGCGGTCGCGGGCCACGCGACGGCCGTCGACGAAGAGGGTCTGGCCCTCGGCGCCGAGCGTGGCGACGACGTGGTGCCACTGGCCGTCGTTGTAGCCGGGCGCGCTCTGCTGGAGCCGGACGGCCCAGGGGTGCACGCCGAAGGACACGCGGCCGGCCCCGTCGAGGTACACGTGACGGTCGTAGTTGCCGCTGCGGGCGTCCGTGCGGTCGCCGAAGCCGACGACCTTGCCGCCCGTCGTGCTCGTGGTGCGGAACCACGCCTCCACGCTGAAGGTGTCCGGCGCGACCGTGACCGCGCGGCCCGCCGCGGGGACGGTGTCCGTGCCCGGGAAGGTCGTGGCACCGTCGCCGGCCACCGAGCCGTCGGTCGTGCGCGTCGTCGCGCCGCCGAGGACGAGGTCGTCGCCGCCGGCCCAGTCGTAGGCCGTGCCGCCCTCGGTCTCGCCGAGCCGCCAGAAGGAGGTGGCGCCGTCGGCCAGCACGCGCTGGGCGTAGGGGCCGGGGCCCTGCGGGCTCGTGGCCGGGACGGCGACGGTCGTCGTCGCGCTCGTCAGCGAGTTGCCGGCGGCGTCACGGACGCGGACGCGGTAGGTCTGCGTGGTCCCGGCCGGGGCGCTCGGGTCGCGCAGGGCGACGCGGGGACGCGACCACCAGGCCGACCGGACCGTCGTCGTCGCGACGACGGGCGCGGTCGCGGCGTTGCCGCCGCGCTGCAGCTCGTAGGTCAGGGTCGCGTCGTCGCGGTCCCACGAGGCGGTGAAGGAGGCGCGGACCCCGGGACCGGCCGCCGTGACGAGCTCCGGCTTGAGCTCGGGGTAGCCCTGCGGGCCCTCCTTGCGCGGGGCCAGCGCCGACGTCGCGAAGCGGACGAGACCCTGCTGGGCGACGCCGTTGACCCGCGGGAACTCGCCGCCGAGGACGACGTAGCGGCTGTCGCCGGTGACCGTCCAGGCGCCCTGGTACTGCTTGGTGTAGGTGCCCATGCCGATGGTCGGCTCCCAGTGCAGGAGCTCCGGGGCCGGGGCACCGCGGAAGGGGCCGTCGAGGTTGGTGCCGCGGACCGCCGTCGTCGTCGCCATGGCGCGCTGGAAGGTCCAGGGCTCCGTCTGCGGGTGGCCGCCGATGGTCGTGCAGTTGTGCGGGTGGCCCACCGTGTAGAGGACGTCGCCGACCGGCTGGCTGCCGTAGGTGTCGCCCATGCAGCCGGCGACCCAGTGCAGGGCGCCGTCGACGCCGGCCGCGAAGCTGCCCTCGAAGGGGCTGGGCCCGTAGTAGTCGTACCCGGTGCCGTAGACCTGGGTGCCGTCGGTCGACAGCGACCAGATCGCCGAGTCGGGCCCGTGGTTCTTGATGGTGTCGTTGGCCGCCCAGTCGAGGGTGGCGCCCGACGCCGCGTCGAGGGCCCCCATGCCGGGCTCGTCGCCGCCGTTGAGGGTGTCGAAGCGGCCCGACACGACGACGCGGCCGCTGCCGGCCGGGGCCACGAGGCCCATGACCTCGCGGTCGGCGGTGGGCGCCCACGCGAGGAGCCCGCCGGTGCTCGCGCTCACGGCGCCGAGCCGGGTGCGGGCCTGGTCGCCGAGGGTGGCGAAGTCGCCGCCGACGTAGAGCGTGTCCCCCGCGACCGCGAGCGCGCCGACCTTGCCGCGGGCCTGGGCGAAGGAGGTGACCGGGGCGCCCGTCGTCGCGTCGAAGGCGGCCAGCCGCGTGCGGGACGAGCCGTTGACGCGGCCGAAGTCGCCGCCCACGAAGATCCGGCGGCCGTCCGCCGAGGCCTCGATGGCGAGGCCCCGCGCGTCGAGCGACGGGGCCCAGCGGGTGTCGAGCTGGCCGGTGGTGATGTCGAAGGCGAGGAGGTGGTTGCGCACGACCTCGTTGACGCCCGGTGCGCTGCCGGCCGGCCGGGCGCGGGTGAACTCGCCGGTCACGTAGACCTTGTTGCCCACGACGACCTGGTCCCAGACGACGCCGTTGATCTGCACGGTCGGCAGGACGTCGGCCGTGACGGTGGACGGGGGCGGCGTCGTCGTCGACGCCGCCGTGCCCGCGTCGGCCGCCGTCGCGGCGGGCGCCGCCACGAGGAGGCCGACGGCGAGCAGCGCGGCGGTGGTCCCTGCCGCGAGGACGGAGCGGATCGTGCTGGTGGTCATCGTGCCCCCTGGGCGCGCGCGCCACCTCTGATGGTGACGGCCTCCGAGGAGGGTAGGCAGCAGGTGTGACGGCGCGTGACCATTTCCGGGGAAGCAGTGCCTCCGACACCCGGACGATGACGCCGCGTCACCCGCCCGGCCCAGATGTGATCGCACACCCGCGCCGTGACGACGAGCAGTCACCCTCCGCGTCGGGCCGAGTCGTCCGCTTCCGACCGTTCCCGAAGGCGGTGGGCGCTTCGTCCGACGCCCGGGTCCGCTCCCGGCCGGGGTCGCCGCGGGCGGCGGCCCCGGCGGGGACGACGACGCCCCCGGCGCCGGCGGCGTCGGGGGCGGTCGGACCGGTCGGGCGACCGGGCGGGAGGGGCCTCAGGCGGTACGGGCCTCGCGGTCGGCGGACCGGCGCAGGGCGCCGAGGGCGCCGCCGCGCCCCCGGGCCGACGCCCGCGCGTAGACGTAGCCGACGAGCGGCGTGCCGAGCGCGGCCCACCGGCGGAGCTCGTCGCGGGTGCCCCGGTCGTCCGCGCCGTGGGCGACGACGAGGAGGCCCGCGTCGGCCGCCGCCGCGAGGTCGGTGACGAGCTGGCCGCCGCCGAGGGCGGGCAGGTCCACGACGACGGCGTCGTGGTCGCGGCGCCAGCCGCGGACGAGCTCCTCGACGGAGCGGCCGCCGGGGGCGGCCGTGGCGTCCGGGGCGGCGCCCACGACCTGCAGCTCCCCGCCACCCGTCGTGCGCAGGAGCGTCGGGACGGGCGCGCGGCCGCCGTCGGCGAGGGCGGCGGTCCACGGCGTGCCGTCGAGCGCCAGCCGGCTCGTGAGGGCGTGGTGGTCGGTGTCGCCGTCGACGACGAGGACGCGGCGCCCGTCCCGGGCGAGGGAGGCCGCGAGGTTGAGCGCCGTCGCCGTCCGCAGCCGCTCGTCGGCCGAGGTGACGGCCAGCACGCCGCCGGAGGTCTCGCGGCCGACCACCGCGCCGACGAGCCGGTGCGACTGCGTCGGCATCTCGAGCGGCTCGCCGGGGGCGGGCACGTCGAGGTCGCCCGGGCGGCGGAGCTCGCCGAGGAAGGAGGCGTCCGGCTCGAGCTCGTCGGGCGAGGACAGCCGCCGGTGCCGGTCGGCCCGGACCCAGGCCAGCAGGCCGGCGGCGACGAGGCCGACGACGACGCCGAGGAACGCCTCCCGCAGGGGCAGCCCGCGCGTCACGACGGCGTCCAGCCGCGGCGCCTCGACGAAGGACACGCCGTCACCGAACAGCGCGCTGCTCGTGCGGATCTCGCTGGCCTGGAGCCTGAGGTCGGCGAGCGTGGCGGCGACGGAGCCCTGCTGCGCCTCCTCGACCGGCAGCACCACGTCGGTCGAGTCGATGACCTCCTGCTCGCTGGCGGCGAGGGAGTCGAGAGCCTCCTGCGTGAGCTGGTCCACCTGCGCCTGCGTCTGCTCGGCGTAGCTGTCGACGACGGCCGACGCGAGCGCCACGGCCTCCTCGGCATCGGACGACTCGACGGTCACGGTCACGGTGCTCGAGGTGAGGGCCGGCTCGGCGACCACCTCACGACGCAGCTCGGTCAGGTTGTCCCGACCCGTGCGGTCGGCGACCGCGGTCAGGACCGCGTCGCTCGTGACGAAGGCGGCCCGCTGCGCCGTGTAGCGGGCCGACGACGCGTCGCCCTGGGTGCCGGGGGCGAGGACGTTGTCGGGCCCGGGCGGCGTCAGCGAGATGCTCGCGGACACCGTGGCCGCGGGGCCCGAGACCGAGCCGGCGGCGACGCTGAGCGCCGCGACGAGCAGCACGAGCAGCGCCGACGACCAGCGGTAGCGCCAGAGCGCCCCGATCAGCGTCGGTGCGGTGGTGTCCATGCGGTAGGCCCCCCGGGGTGCGGGCCAGCACCTCCGCCGCCGGACGGGTGAGGCCGGGGGCTCGCTGGCCGTCGGTGACGCTACGCGAGCGTCACGACGGACGATGACGACCAGCGGAGGTCGTGCCCCGGACGGCGCAGCCGGACCACCCGCCCGCCCGCCGCCGGTGATCGCTCCGCGGACATATCGGTCGCCGTGCGCAGCAGCCGACCACCGACCGTCACGATCATGGACTAATCCGGTCCTCATTCACCATTCGGGCACGACTTCGGCCACTCTCTGCGGGCACCGATGACCGGACGAGACCCGTCCGTGACCCGGAGGACCTCTCCCGGCACCGCCCGCCCCCCGTCGACAGGACCCCCCATGCCCTTCCCCCCTGCCCTCCCCGGGCCCCGCTCACGCGGCCCCCGTCCCGACGGCGCCGCACCGCGGCGCCGGGCCGGCGCGCTCGGCCTCGCCCTGACCGCCGCCCTCGCGGGCACCCTCCTCGTCGCCCCCGGTGCCGTGGGGGCGGACCGGGTCGTCGCGCGCGACGCCATGGAGCGTGTCGTCGCCGGGGGGCTCGGCGACGCGCTCGTCGGCGGCTCGTGGTCGACGACGACACCGGGCGACCTGTCCGTGGGAGGGGGCGTCGGCACCATCACGCTCCCCGCGCCCGGGACGGCGCGCACGGCGACCCTCGCGTCGACCGGCGCCCGCGACGTCCTCGTCGGGGCGAGCTTCGCCGTCCCGGTGCACGCGCCCGCCGGTGGCGGCTACACGGTCGGCGTCGCGCTGCGGCGCACCGCGGCGGGCGACGCCTACCTCGCCCGCGTCCGGGTCGCGCCCGGCGGCGAGACCCGCGTGGGCCTCGTCCACCGCGCCGCGAACGGGGTGACGACGGACCTCGCGGCCGAGACGTCCCTCGGGCGGCTCGCGCCGGGCACCTGGTTCCGCGTCGAGGGCCGCGCCACGGGCTCCGACGCCGTCGACCTGGGTGCCCGCGCCTGGGTGCGCGGCGGGACGGCTCCCGCCTGGCAGCTCGCGGCCCGCGACACGAGCGCCCGCCGCCTCGCCGCGGCCGGCTCCGTCGGCCTCTTCGCCTACGCCTCCAGCAGCTCGCCCGCGGGCCGGGTGCTCGTCGACAACGTCGAGGCCTCGGAGACCACGGCGGCGACGACGCCCGTCACCCCGCCGCCCGTGACGCCGCCCCCGGTGACCCCGCCGCCCGTCACCCCGCCGCCCGTCACCCCGACCCCCACCACGCCGACGTCCGGTCGCGAGGCCACCCGCGCCGGCGCGACCGTGGGCTCGACCCGCTACGCGGTGCCCTCCGGCGCCGTCGTCGTGGCGCCGTCCGGGGACGACGGCGCCGCCGGCACGGCCGCCGCGCCGCTGCGCACGCTCGCCCGCGCGGTCGAGCGGGCGCCCGAGGGCGGCACCGTCGTCCTGCGGGGCGGCAGCTACCACGAGTCCCTCGTGCTCCGGAAGCGCCTGACGGTCCAGTCCTGGCCCGGCGAGGCCGTCTGGCTCGACGGCAGCTCGCGCGTGGACAGCTGGACGGCGTCCGGCGGCGCGTGGACGACGCGGTGGACCCTCGACTTCGACCCCTCCCCCACCTACACGTGGGGCGCCGGCGAGGCCGGTGCCGCCGCCGGCTGGCGCTTCGTCGACCCGGCGTACCCGATGGCCGCGCACCCGGACCAGGTCTGGGTGGACGGCGTCGCGCAGGTCCAGGTCGGCTCGCGCGACCAGCTGGCGCCCGGGCGCTTCTTCCTCGACCGCCGCGGCGACGTGCTCCACCTCGGCACCGACCCGCGGGGCCGCGAGGTGCGGGTCAGCGACCTCCAGCAGGCCGTCAACGTGCGCGTGGCCGGCGCGACCCTGCGCGGCCTGGGCGTCCGGCGCTACGCGCCGTCCGTGCCGCACATGGGGGCCGTCACGCTCGAGCAGCCGCGCGCCACGCTCGAGGAGGTCGCCGTCGTCGACTCGGCCACCACGGGCATCGCCGTCAGCGCCTCCGACGTCACGCTGCGGCACGTCACCTCCTCCCGCAGCGGCATGCTCGGCGTCACGGCGACGTACGCCGACCGCCTCCTCGTCGACGGCCTGCGGGCCGAGGGCAACAACGTCGAGCGCTTCAACCAGGCGCCCGTCTCCGGCGGCATCAAGGTCGCCCGCAGCCGCGACGTGACGGTGCGCCACAGCACGTCCGCGGGCAACCGCGGCCCGGGCGTCTGGTTCGACGAGTCGGCCTACGACATCGAGGTCGTCGGCAACGACCTGCGCGACAACGCCGGCCACGGCACCTCGCTCGAGCTGTCCGCCAGGGCCGTGTTCGCGGACAACCTCGTGTCGGGCAACGGCCGCGACGGCATCAAGGTCAACAACACGAGCGACGTGAAGATCTGGAACAACACCTTCACGGGCAACGGCCGGACGCTGAACGTCGTCCAGGACCCGCGCCGGGCGAGCGACCGGGGCACCCCCGGCCACGACCCGCGCCAGCCCTTCCCGGACCCGACGATGACGTGGCTGCTCGGCCCCGTGACGGTGCGCAACAACGTCGTGGCCGACACGGCCTCGGGCAACTGCCTGCTCTGCGTGGAGGACTACTCCAAGCAGCGCAGCGCGGAGCAGATCGGCGTGACCGCGGACGGCGACGTCTACCACCGGACGTCCCCCGGGACGCCGACGTGGGCGGTGGTGTGGTCGCGCGGCGCCGGCAACCCGGCCGTCTTCACCGACCTCGCCTCGTTCAGCCGGACGACCGGCCAGGAGGGGCGCGGCGTGCTCGTCACCGGCGCCGACGTCGTCGACGCCGCGGGCCGTCCCACGGGCGCCTTCCCGGGCCACGGCAGGGCCGTGGGCCTGCCCTCCGACGTCGCCGCGCTCGTCGGGCAGCCGGCCGGCACGGCACGGGTCGGCGCCTTCGGGCTCTGACCCCGCGTCCCGGGCGGCCCGCCCGGGAGGCCCCTCGCGGGCCGCACGGCACGGGCAGGGGCCCGCGCACCGACGTCGTCGACGTCCGGGCGCGGGCCCCTGCCGCGTCACCCCTACGTGCCCCCGCGGTGCGCGCGGGCGCCGGGGCCGGCGGCCGGTCAGCCCGCGCCGACGCGGGGCCGGCGGGCCGGGGGCGGGGCGGAGGCCGCGGCCTCGCGCTCGGCGGTGCCCACCCACGCGACGCACGCGACCAGCCACGTGACGGCGACGTTGGCCACGGACCCGGCCCCCTCGTAGACGACGCCGTCGACCATGAGGAAGGTGACGACGCCGAGGACGAGCGCCCGGTCGACCCCGAGGCCGGCGGCCGGCACCCGGGGCAGCGCCCGCGCCCGCAGGACGAGCACCACGACGAGGGCCACCCACACCGCGAGGCCCACCCCGCCCAGCTCGACGAGGACGTTGACGACGGCGTTGTGCCCGCCGCCGAGGCCCGTCTCGTCGTAGAAGATGCCGCGCGCCGCCGTCAGCCCGTAGCCCCACAGGGGCTGGTCGCGGACGGCGTCGAAGGCCACGGCCCAGAGCATCGTGCGGGAGTTGAGGGTGGCCAGCTGGGCCGGGTCCTCGCCGCGGGCGAGGTAGTCCGCGGCGACGGCGCTGCCCGCCACCACCGCCCCGGTCCCGACGACGGCCGCCGCCAGGACCGTGTCGACGAGGGTCCGGCCGCTCTGCAGCACGACGACGACGACGACCGAGCCGATGACGCCCGCGAGGACGGCGCCGCGCGTCTGGGTGGCGAGGAGCCCGCCGCCGGCGACGAGCACGAGCAGGACGTAGACCCCCGTCGGCCAGCGCGGACCGCCCCGAGGCCGCCGCCCCCCGCTGAGGTAGGTCACCGCCACGACGAGGGCGAGGCCCGTGAGGACGCCCGAGACGGTGGGGTGGATGGCCAACCAGGTGAAGCGGCCCTCCTGCAGCCGGTTGGCCGCCGGCGAGGGCACCACCACGCCGTAGGCGATCGACAGCGCGACGAGGACGACGAAGGCGTGCGCGAAGCGGTGGGCGTGCGCGGTCGTACCGCCGCGCACGAGGGCGAGCGCGAGGCCCACGAGGACGAGCATCTGGACGGCGCGGACCGCGGCGTAGACGACGTAGGGCGTGTACGTCACCGAGAGGACGAGCAGCAGGGCGTAGCAGAGGAGCAGCACGACGGGCAGCGGCAGGCGCACCGCCCGGGGCGGCCGCGCACGGGCGAGGACGAGGTACCCGCCGACCGCGCCGTAGACGGCGACCTCGAGGAGCACCGCGAGGTCGAGCGACCCGCTCGTGGCCTCGCCGGGCGGACGCGTCCTCCAGTCGTAGTCGCTGGCCACGACGAGGGCGACGGCGCAGACGGCGAACCACCAGCGCTCCCACCAGCCCTCCGCGGGCGCCGCACCGCGAGCGGCGGGGCCGCCGGGCACGGGGCTCACCGGGCGGTCCCGGCCACGGCCGGGGGGACGAGCGGGACGCCCCGCGCCACGAGCGGCACGAGGAGGCCGCGGCGGACGACGAGGGCGCACCCGAGCGGGCCGAGGCACAGGGCCAGCGGCACCCACGCCGCGCCGACGTCCAGCGCCAGGACGAGCGCGACGGCCCCCACGGAGACGCCGAGCTCGAGCAGGCGCACGAGGAGCACGGCCACGTGCCGGCCCCCGACGGCGGCGAGGCTGGCGTAGGGCGTCAGCGTGGCCGCGGCGGCGGCGTAGGCGCACCAGCCGACGACGGCCACGAGGTCGAGCCCGAAGCTCCCGCCCGTGAGCAGCGGCCCCAGCAGGGGGGCGCCCACGACGGCGACGACCCCGGTGAGCCCGGCGGCGAGGACGAGGACGACGGCGCCGCGGTCGGCGCTGGCGAGCAGCACCCGCATGCCGTCCGCACGGCGGGCGGCGTAGGAGGCGAAGAGGAACCCGGCCCCGCCGCTCAGCACGAGCATGGCGGGCGCGGCGTAGACCCGCGCCGCCTCCAGCTGGCCGAAGGCGACCGTGCCGACGGCGGCGACGACGAGGAGGCGCACGAGGACGAGGGTGCCCGGTCGCACGCCCTGCTGCGCGGCCCGCCACACGCCGTAGCGCAGGACGGCCGGCACGTCGGGCGAGCGCCACGCCGCGGCGCCGCGGCGCTCGGCCCGCGGGACGAGCGCGAGGGCCAGGAGCAGCCCGGCGAGCTGGCCGGCGAGGAGCGCGGCGAAGAGGTCCACGAGACCGAGGTCGGCGGACCGCAGGAGCAGCCAGCCGGCGGTCGCGAGCAGCGTGAGGACGTCGACGGCCAGCACCCGCCCGAAGCGGAGCGCGGCCATGAGCCAGCGCCGCACGAGGTCGCGCAGGAGGAACGAGGCCGTGGCGGCGGCCACGACGACCGCGCCCCCGTCCCCGAGCACCCCGGCGACGCGGACGGCCGCCCCGGCGCCCGCCGACCCGAGCAGGGCCACGACGACCGCGACGACGACGAGGCCGGCGCGCACGCGCGGCGACCGGCGGTCGAGGACGGTGAGCGAGTCGCCGACGAGGCCGCTGGACAGGGCCGTCAGGAGGACGAGCCCGCTGTAGACGAGCGCCAGCACGGCGAGGCCCTCGGCGCCCAGCGCCCGCAGGGCCACGACCTGCAGCAGGAGGCTCGCCCCCGCCTGGGCCAGCTGCGCCGCCACGGCCCCGCCCGCGGAGCCGGCCCGGCGCAGCAGCGGGCGCCGCGGGCGGCGGCCGCCCGGCGCCGGCGCACCCGCCGCGGGCACGTCCGGCGCCGGCGCCGCCGGCACGGCCGGGGCGGCCGCCGCGCGGGGGGCGGTCGAGGTGTCGCCGGCCACGGCCGCTCAGAGCGCCGCGGTGAGGGAGCGGCGCAGCAGGGTGCTGGAGGTCTGCGTCGTGTACGGGAAGTACACGACGCGGACGCCGAGGGCGGCCATGTCGGCCTCGAGGCGGTCGCCCTTGGGGGTGCCGCGCCAGTCGTCGCCCTTGAAGAGGACGTCGTACGGCTGCTTGCGCCACGCGACGGTCTTGTCGGCGGACGTGTCGGGGACGACCTCGTGGACGCCCGTCACGGCCTGGACGACCTCGACCCGCTCGTCGAGCGGCACGACGGGCGCCTTGCCCTTCGAGCTGACCATGACCTCGTCGGTGACGACGCCGACGACGAGGCGCGTGCAGTGCTCCTGCGCCCGTCGGATGATCCGCAGGTGCCCGACGTGGAACATGTCGAACGCGCCGGGCAGGTAGCCCACGACCTCGCGCACGGTGGTGCCTCCCTCGACCGCCGCGCGGTCCTCGGTGGTGACGGTGGGCCGGTCCCCGACGACGGCGCCGGCGCGGGAGCGGGGGACGCTCACTGCTGGACGACGACGACGTCGGGCTGCTCGTTCTGGACGACCTCGACCCGCAGCGACGCTCCCTCGGGCGCGGTGAAGGCGTAGGTGCCCGAGGCCGAGCCGCCCGGGGCCAGCTCGCCGCCGACCGGCTCGGTCGGGCTGCCCGAGACGGCGGGGGCCGGCGAGCCGTCGTCGACGGTCGCGGTGACGGCCACGCCGTCGAGGTCCACGGCGACGTCGGAGCCGTTCTCCAGCTCCAGCCGCACGAGGCGGCCGGGGCCCGAGACGCCGCCGGGCCCGCGGGCCTCGACGTCGACCGCGTCGACGCCCGTGACCCGGGCGACGAGCCCGCCCTCGAAGGGGGCGTCCTCCCCGACGGCGACCGGCTCGGCCGTCCGCACGGCGACCGGGGGCGCGGACGGCGCGGGGGCCGGGGCCTCCGCCGTGCCGTCCGCCGACGGCGTGGCCGCGGGGCCGGCCCCGTCCGTCACGGGGGCGCCGTCGGCGTCACCGCCGGCGGTGGTCGACGCGACGTCCGTCACGTCGGTGCCCGCGGGGGCCGCGGCGTCGTCGCCCGGCGAGGAGCAGGCCCCGAGCACGAGCGCCAGGCCGACGGCGGCGGCCGCCGCCGTCCCGCGCAGCCGCGGGGTCACCGGGCGCCCGCGCGGGCGCCGGCGCGGTGGGCGCGGCTGACGTCGGTGCGCTGCAGCCGGCGGCCGCTGGGACGCCGGGACGGGACGTCCCGCGCGGCGAGGCGCCGGCAGAGGTCCTCGTAGCCGTCGGCGACGTCGTCCCAGTCGTAGTCCAGCGCGCGCAGCCGGGCCGCTGCCCCGCGCGCCCGGGTCTCCTCCGGGTGCGCCTCGCTCTCCTTGAGCAGGCGGGCCAGGTCGCCCGCGTCCGCCCAGTACTCCCCCGCCTCGCCGAGGACCTCGCGGTTGAAGAACACGTCGAGGGCCGTCGTGGGGACGCCCGCGCCGATGGCCCGCAGCAGCGACGGGTTCGTGCCGCCCACCGAGTGCCCGTGGACGTAGCTGCAGGCGTTGGCGTACAGCTGGTCGAGGAGCTCCTGGTCCCACACGCCCCCGAGGAACCGGACGCGCTCGTCGGCGGCGGCGTGCACCGCGGCCGTGTACTCGTCCGCGTACGGCGCCGAGCCGACGACGACGAGGGGCAGGAGCGAGGAGCTGCTGACGTAGCCGCGGACGGCCGTCTCGACGTTGTTCTCCGGCTCGAAGCGCGCGACGACGAGGTGGTAGCCCTGCGGCCGGAGGCCGAGGGGCACGAGCAGGTCCGGCTTCCGCTCGTCGACGAGCGGCGCGCCGTAGGAGATGAGGGTCGTCGGGGCCGCGAACTCGGCGGCGTAGTAGTCGCTGATGCCCTGCGCGTCGGCGATGAGCGCGTCGGACCAGCGGACGGCGAGCGACTCGGCGCGGCGGTAGTACTCGCGGCCGACGCCGCCCCACTTGGCGCGCTGCCACTCCAGCCCGTCGACGTGGGTGGCCACGGGGACGCCCCGGGCCCGCAGCGCCGGCAGCAGCGGCGCGTTGGCGGCGTTGAAGACGAGCGCCGCGTCGGTGCCGCGGCCGAGCACGTGGGCGACGGACAGCGCGCTGTGGCTGAGGGTCTCGAGGCTGCGGCGGCGCAGGGCCGGCAGCGTCACGAGGCGCATGCCCTTGTGCTCGACCGGGTCGGGCCCCGAGGCGCCCTCGGGCCGCCGGCAGTAGACGGTGACGTCGTGGCCGCGGTCGGCCAGCCGCGAGCCGACCTCCTCGACGCAGGTCTCGAAGCCGCCGTACCGCGCCGGCACCCCGCGCGTGCCGATCATCGCGATGCGCACCACTACCACCTCCACCTCGAGGGCCGCCGTCGACCCGTGGAGCAGACAGTAAGCATTCACCCCGACGTCGTCCCGGGTTTCCGACGTCTCCTCACTGTCCGTCAACCGTCCGGCCCTGGGCCGTCACTCGATCGGTGCCTCATCACGCTCGGTGGTCACCTGGCCGGACGTCCCGTCTCCCGTCCCGGGCGGCACGGCCCCCCGCCCCGCCGCTCTGGGACGCTGGCCGTCGCACCCGTCCCGCGCCCGTCCGCCCCACCCCGGAGGACCACCCCGCATGAGCGACGCCCCGAGCACCCCCGGGCGGCCGGCCCGGCCCGGTGCGCCGTCCCTCGCCCCGGGCGGGGCCGTCCTCGCCGACCTCCGGCTCGTGGCGGCGGGCCTGCTCCCGCCGGGGGCCGTCCTCGGCGAGGAGCCCGGCGGGGAGGGCACCGCGACGGCGCTGCGCCCGGACGCGGGTGTGCTCGGCGCCGCGACGGCCGCCGGCGCGCTCGTGCTCACCGACGAGGAGGGCCTGCCCCTGGCGCGGCTCGACGACGTCGTCGCGGACGGCGACCTGGCCCGCGGCCGCCTCGTCGTCCTGCACCCGTCGCTGCGGGCCGACGCCGCCGGGGCCGCCGCGGGCGGCCGGTCCGTCCTCCTGCGCCGCCCGCCGACGCCCGCGGACCTCGACGCGCTGCGGGCGGGCGGCACCGGGCTGCGGCTGCTCGTGCCCACCGGCTCGGCCACGCCCGACGGCGTGCCCCCCGCCCTCCTCGAGGCCCTCGCGCGCGAGGCCGGGGCCACGCCCCCCGAGCTCGTGCCGCTGCCGCTGGCCTGGCGGGGCCCGGCGGGCGACGCCGCGCTGCTCCGGGCCGTCCTGCCCGCGCTCGGGGCGCGGGACGTCGTCGTGCTGCCGGCGGCGGGCGACGACGTCGGCGGGCTGCTGCCGGGGGCGGCCGACGGCGGCGCCGGGAGCTGGCCCGGGACGCTGGCCGCGCTGCGGCGGGGCGACGCCGACCTCCCGGGCGCCGCCCCCGGCGCGGCCGCGCTGCTCCGGCGGCGGTGGCCGCGCGCCGCGGACCGCGGCCTCGTCGTGCTGCTCACCGGGCTCTCCGGCTCGGGCAAGTCGACGCTGGCGCGAGGGCTGCACGCCCGGCTCGAGCGGGGCGGCGAGCGCACGACGAGCCTGCTCGACGGCGACGTCGTCCGCCGGCTGCTCTCCGCCGGGCTCGGCTTCGACGCCGCGGCACGGGACCTCAACGTCCGCCGCATCGGCTTCGTCGCCGCCGAGGTGGCGCGCCACGGCGGGGTGGCGGTCTGCGCACCCATCGCCCCCTACGCGCGCAGCCGCGCCGCGGTGCGGCGGATGGTCGAGGAGGTCGGCGACCTCGTGCTCGTCCACGTCAGCACGCCGCTCGCGGTCTGCGAGGCCCGCGACGTCAAGGGGCTCTACGCCCGGGCGCGCGCCGGGGAGCTCACGGGCATGACGGGCGTCGACGACCCCTACGAGGTGCCGGACGACGCCGACCTCGTCCTCGACACCTCGCGCGTCGCCGAGCACGAGGCCCTCGACCGGCTGGAGGACCACCTCGTCGCGGGCGGCTGGCTCGCCCGGCCGGCGCCCCGCGGCTGAGCGCCGCCCGCGACGGGGCCCGGGGACGCGCGGTCCCCGGGCCCCGTCGGGCGTGCTCGCGGTCGGGCGGCGGGGTCAGCCCCAGCGCCGGACGGGGGCGGGCAGCCCCGTCAGGTCCCAGACGTTGCCGGAGGCCTGCAGGTCCGTCCGGTGCGTCGCGAGGGACGAGCAGCCGAGGATCGACTGCAGGAGCCCGAACCGGTTGTCGCGCAGCTGGACCTGGGGCCCGCTGTCGCGCCCCTTGTGCGAGATCTTCACCGAGCAGGTGCCGCCGTCGAACCAGTTGCCGGAGATGTCCAGGTCCCGGACCTCGCGGAAGTCCTGGGTGACCTGCACCGCGCCGTTGCTCGCGCCGGTGATGCTGTTGCCGCGCAGGGTGATCCGGCTGCCGCCGAGGACCTGGACGCCGTCGTTGTGCGAGGGCCCCTTCTGGTTGGGGTCCCAGGCGAACCAGCGGCTGTCGTGCAGCCACGAGTCCTCGACGAGGACGTCGTCGCCGTGGACCTTGATGTTGTCGACCGTGCCCCAGACGTCGACGCGCCGGGCGGTGAAGTTGCTGCCCTTGATGCCGTCGTACCAGACCGACGCCGTGTCCGGACGGATCGTGCTGTCCTCGATGACGAAGCGCTTCGCGTCCGCGTGGTCGACCGTGACGAGGCCGCGGTTGCCGTCCTTGACCCCGCCCCGGATGAGCGACCGCGTGATGGTCACGTCGGGCGCACGGACGACGACGAAGCCGTGGACGTCGAGGGCGTCGTAGCGGGCGCCGGGCGTCGTGATGACGAGGTCGCCGTCGTGGCGCGTCAGCCGCGTGCCGTCCGGCACACCGGTGCCGGCGGCGCCCGGACGCCCGGCCGGCCGCGTCGGCGTCGTCGGCTCGACGGGCGGGGGCGGCGGCGTGGGGACGACCGGCGGCGGGGGCGGCGGGGTGGGGACGACCGGCGGCGGGGGCGGCGGGGTGGGCACCACCGGCGGCGGCGGGGCCGGCGTCGTCACGGGCGTCGTCCCCCTGCCGACGACGTCGCCCACGGCGACGTGGGCCGCGGCCCTGGCCGAGCCGGACAGGTAGGTCCAGCTGCGGTCGGCGAGCACCGCGCCCACCGGGGAGGTGCCGCCGTCGACCGTCCGGTGCTGCCAGTCGGGGCGGGTGCGGTCGGACGGCCACGCGCGGACGCGCACGACGCCGTCGGCCGCGTGGTGGAAGTCGCCCTCGAGGTTGACGACGTCGCCCGCCTCGACGACGAAGTCCGTCGTCGTGCTGCGGTAGTCGCCCTCGCGGCCGTCCTCGACGGTCGACGTCCCCACGACGAGGCGGCCGTCGGGCTCGACGCGCACGCGGGCGCGGTAGCCGCCCGTTCCGCCGGGGCTGGCGACGTCGACGGCGAGGTAGAGCGTCGCCGTGGGCAGCGCGTCGAGGGTGAAGCCCGCCGAGCGCTGGTCCGCCGTCGCGGCGTCGCCCCACTCGCCGACGACCGCGCGGCCGGGGGCGACGACGACGTCGCCCGCCGCGCCGTCGGCGCCCGTGGCGGACCCCCCGGTGGCCCCCGCCGGGGCGGCGGCGCCGGCCTCGTCGAAGCTGCGGGAGTCGTCCCAGGCGCCGTCCGGCGCGGCGGTGGCCGCGGCCCCGTCGGCGGCGACCGCCGGCACGAGGCCGCCGGCGGCGACGAGCCCGCAGACGAGAGCCGTCACCACCCCGGGCCGGTGGCGCGCGGGGCGCGTGCGCCCGTGCGTCGTGGTCCCTCGACCCATTGCTGCGTCTCCCTGCTGCCACCCGCCGCTCGGCGGTCGTCTCCGTCCGCGGTCGGGCCGCGGCGCCGCGGGAGTTTCGCACGACTTCTGCTTGAAAGGGGGCGCACCGTCACGACCCGGGCACCCGGCCCGGGCCCGGCCGCGCGCGTCGCCGCACGGCAGGGCGTCCCCGGGGGGCCGGGCGGCGTCGGGCGGGGCGTCAGACGGGCGGCGCGGACAGCTGCTCGAGCCGCGCGAGCGCCTGGCGCAGCAGCGTGCTCGAGGTGTGCCGGGTGTAGGGGAAGTAGACGACCTCGACGCCGACCGTGGCCATCTGGGCCTCGAGGAGGTCGCCCTTCGGCGTCCCCCGCCAGTCGTCGCCCTTGAAGATGACGTCGAAGCGGACGTCCTGCCAGGTGTCGACCTTGGCCGGGACGACCTCGGCGACGGCCCGGTCGACGTAGCGCACGCCGGCGACGATCTCGAGCCGCTCGTCGAGCGGGACGACGGGGCGCGCGCCCTTGGCGAGGAGCGCCATCTCGTCGGAGACGACCCCGGCGACGAGCTCGTCGCACAGCTCCGACGCGCGCCGCAGGACGTTGAGGTGGCCCACGTGGAAGAGGTCGTAGACCCCCGGCGCGTACCCGACCCGACCAGCCACCCGGCACCCCTCCCCGGCGCGCCGCGGTCGCGGCGGCCCGGGGGCCGACCCTAGGCCCGCGACCGGCCCGGCCGGCGGCCGCCGCCCCGACGTCACCCGGGTGCCGCGCGGGACGGCCCGCGGCGGGCCGGACGGCACGCCCGGGCGGGCGGCGGCCACGGCCCGACGGGGCTCCCGCCCTATCCTCCGAGCGGGTCCGGCGCCCGGGGCACCCGGCCCGCGGGCCGCGAGACGGCCCGAGGAGGTGCCGTGGACGTCCGCGAGGTGGCGCAGGCGCCACGCCGGCGGTGGGCCCTCGTGGCCCTCCTCGCGCTCCTCGGCGCGCTGGCGGGGGCGGGGTGGTCGCTGGCGTCGCCGGACCGCTACCGGACCACGACGACGCTGATCTTCTCGCTGCAGGGCGGGTCGTCGGTCAACGACCTGGCGCAGGGCGGCACGTACACCCGCGACCTGCTGGCGTCCTACAGCCGCCTCGTCGACCTGCCGGTCGTGCTGTCCCCCGTCGTCGAGCAGCTGGACCTCGGCGTCACGCCGACCGCCCTGGCCCGCCAGGTGGACGTCACGACGCCGTCCGACACCTCGCTCCTGCAGATCGCCGTGACCGACGGCTCGCCCGAGCGGGCCGTGGCGGTGGCGGACGCCGTCGCGGCGCAGCTGACGACGACGGTGGCCGGCCTCTCGCCCGACGAGGTGGGCGGCGAGACGGTCTCCGTGGACGTCACCGTCGTCGAGCCCGCCCAGGTGCCGGACGCCCCGACCGCACCGCCGCTGCCCGTCCTGGCGGCCGCGGGCGCCGTCGCCGGCCTCGTGCTCGGCGTGGCGCTGCTCGTGCTCCTCGCCCTGCTCGTGACGCCCGTGGCCGACCGCTCGACGGCCCGCCGCCTCACCGGTGCCCCGGTGCTGGCCGAGGTGCCGCGGGGCGGCCGGGTGGGCCGTCACCCGGCCCCGACCCGCAGCGAGCCGCGCGCGCCCCGCGCCGAGGCGGTGCGCGTCCTGCGCACCAACCTCCTCGCGCTCCAGCGCGAGCACGACGTCCGCACGGTCGTCGTCACGTCGCCGACGGCGGGCGGCGGCTCGACGACGACGGCGCTCGCGCTCGCGGCCGCCGCCGCCGAGCTGTCCCAGCGCGTGCTCCTCGTGGACGCCGACCTCCGCTCCCCCGACGCCGCGCGCCGCCTCGGCCTCGAGGGGACGCCGGGGCTCGCCGACGTGGTCCGCGGCCGGGTCGGGCTCGAGGAGGCCGTGCAGGCCTGGGGCAGCCCGGGCCTCGACGTCCTGCCCGCCGGCACGCCGCACGACCACCCGGCGGAGCTGCTCGGCGCCCCCCGGACGGCCGAGGTGCTGGCCCACCTCCGGCAGACCTACGACCTCGTCGTCCTCGACGCCCCGGCGCTGCTCGCCGTCACCGACGCCGCGGCCCTCGCGGCGCGGTGCGACGGGGCCCTGCTCGTCGTCGACGCCCGGTCCTCGCGCCAGCGGCTCGTCGTCGACGCCGCCGAGCGCCTGGGGCTGGCCGGGGCGTCGCTGCTGGGCGTCGTGCTCGGCCGGGTGACCGGCACCGGCGGCCCCCGCGGGGCGACGGACGAGCGGGCCGGCGCGGCGGACGTCGCCGTCCCGTGAGGGCGCGCCGCCCGGGCGTCCCGGCGCCGCGGACCTCAGCCGGCGTCGCGCCCCGCGAGCCGGCGGTAGACCTCGGCGTGCCGGGCGCCGCCCACCGACCAGTCGCGCGCGGACAGGTCCGGCGCCCCCTCGAGGTCGGCCGTCGCGGCGAGGGCCCGCGCCAGGTCCTCGGGCCGCAGGGGCCCCTCGTGGGTCAGCACCCAGCGCTCCCCCACCTCGGCCCGCAGCTCGCGGGTCGTCGCGGTGGCCGGCACGAGCACGGGCCGGCCGAGGGACAGGGCGAGCAGGAGCGCGCCCGAGCTGTGGAGGTCGCGGTAGGGCAGGACGACGAGCTGCGCCGCCGTGACCTCCCGGGCCAGGTCGTCGTCGTCGACGTGCTCGAGCCGCGCCCCCACCCGCGGGTCCGCGGCGGCGGCGGCCGCGACGGCGCCCCGCAGGGCGGGGTCGGGCGCGGCACCGACGACCCGCAGCCGCGCGCCGGGGTCGGCGAGGCCGGCGAAGGCCGCGAGCAGCGTGTCGACGCCCTTGTACGGCCGCAGCAGGCCGAAGAAGAGCAGCCGTCCGGGCACGACCTCGGCGCGCGGCGCCCCGGCGTACCAGTCGCCGTAGTGCCCGTGCGGCACGACGACGCCGCCGGCCGGCGAGGGCGTCGACGGCGAGAGCAGCACCCGCTCGCGGACGCGGCGCTCGAGGGCGGCGAGGAGCAGGCGCTCGACGACGTCGCCGCGCTCGTGGGTCGCGGTGTTGTGGACGGTGCGCAGCACCGGGGTGCGCGTGAGGCCGAGGCGCGCGACGAGGAGGGCCGCGCGGGCGCGGGCCACCCAGCGCGCGGGGCGTCCCGCGCGGCGCAGGAGCACCTCGGGCCAGTGGACGTGGAGCACGTCGTACCGGCCGAGCAGCCCACGGGTCCAGGTGAAGAAGCGCACGTCGACGTCCGACGGCTGCGAGCGGGCCAGCTGGACGACGTAGGGGTTGGTCGTCGGGGACGGCCCCCGCACCGAGAGCAGGACCCGCACCGGGCGGGTGCCGCCGCCGGGCGCCCCGCCGCTCGTGCCGCTCGTGCCGGTCACCGCCACCCCCGCCGTCGCCCGTCGTCCGCGCGCCCGAACCTAGCGGCCCGACCCCGGGGGGCCCGGCGTGCGGGCTGAGGCGGCGGAGGACCGCACCCGGGCGGCGGAGCGGCGCGACGCGCGGGACGCCGTCGTGCTCGTCGTCCTCGTGTGGGCCGCCGGGGTGCTCCCCCGGCTCGCGGCGGCCCTCACGGGCCCGCGCGGCTCCAGCGCGGTCGGCGAGCAGGCCGCCGCCGGGCCGCTGCCCGACCTGCTCGGCCAGGTGCTCGTCGTGGCCGTCGGGGTGTGGTGCGCCGCGGTCGTCCTCGTCCGCCGGCGCGAGCTCCCGCGCGACCGCCTCCTCCCGCTGCTGCTGCTGCTCCTGCCGTGGGGCTGGCTGCTCGGCCGGGACCTCTTCGTCGGGGACCGCCCCGACGCGCAGGGCCTGCTGCTGCCCGTCGTCGTCGTCGGCGTCTGGGTGCTGCGCCCGCGGCTGGAGCAGCTGCGGGTGCTCGGCCTGCTCGTCGTCGCGACGGCGGGCCTGGCCGTCGTGATGGGGCTCGCGCTGCCGGGGGTCGGCATCTACCGGACGGGGGCGGGCGACCCCGTCGACGCGGGCGAGTCCCTCGTGCCGCTGGGGATCCTCGCCGGGCCCTACACGAGCGGCAACAACCTCGGGCAGGTCCTCGTCCTCGGCGCCCCGGCCGTGCTCCTCCTGCGGGGGCGCGCGGCCCGGGTCGCCGGCGGCGCGCTCGTGGCCGCGGCGCTCGTGTGGACGTCGTCGCGCTCCTCCCTCGCGGCGCTCGTGGCCGGCGTCGTGGCCGCCGCCGTCCTCGCCGGCGGCGGGCGGGGCCGGGCGGTCCTCGCGGCCCTCGGCGTCGCGGGCGCGGCCGCCGGCTCCGCGCTGCTGCCGCTCGCCGTCCTCGGCGACCCCGAGGCCTTCACCAACCGCGGCCTCATCTGGGCGGGCAGCCTCGCGGCGTGGCGGCAGCACCCCGTCGTCGGGCAGGGCACCGGCTACTACACCGACATCGCCGGCACGACCGACGCCATCGCGGGCAGCGCCTTCCACGCCCACCACCAGGGCCTGCAGACGCTCGTGACCGGCGGCGCCGTCCTCGCGGTGCTCGTCGTGCTCCTGCTGCTGGCGGCCGGCGTCGAGGCCGTGCGCCGGGTGGCGCGGGGGCAGACCTACCCGGCCGTGCTCCTCGTCGTGCTGGCGGTCTCGTGCGCCCTCGAGGTGTCCGTCGGCTTCGTCGACCGCGACCTCTTCCTCGTCGTCACCGTGCTGCCGGTCGCCTGGTCCCTCCTGGGGCAGCGCCCGGCACGGCGCCCGGCCCGCCCGCGGGGACCGTCGGCACCGCCCGCCGCGACGGGCCCGGTGCGGCCGACCCGCCCGGCCCGGCCGGGCGCGACGGCTCCCGGAGCCCCCCGGTGACCCACGCCCGCGCCAGGGCGGCGACGACGGCGGCGAGCACCGCCCCGACGCCGGCGGCCCCGGCCGCGAGCGCCGTCGGCGGGCCCGAGGCGCCGAGGGGCGCCGTCGCCGGCGCGAGCTGACGGACCTCCGAGCGGACCTCGCCCCCGCGGGCCGTCGGCGCGACGGCGTCGACGGCGGCCGTGAGCGACGCCGCCACCGCGTCGGCGGTGGCGAGCGCCCGGTCCCGGTCGGTGTCGGTGACCGTGATGTCCAGGAGCACCCCGTCGGTGTCGTCGCCGCGCACCGTGACCCGCTCGGCCAGGCCGGCGACGTCGGTCGGGAGGTCGAGCTCGCGGACCACCGGGTCGAGGACGACGGCGAGCCGTGCGAGCCGCGCGTACGTCGTCAGCTGGTCGCTCGCGTGCTCGAGGGCGTTGGTCGACTGGCCGACCGACGCGCGCGAGGGCGTCACGACGACGACCACCTCCGTGCTCGCGCGCCACGTGGCGGGGAGCAGGACGAGCGCGACGCCGACGGGCACGAGGACGCAGAGCGCGGCGAGCACCGCCACCACGCGGTGCCGGACCACCAGGGCGAGGTGGTCGGCGAGGCTCACGCGGCGAGTGTGCCGCAGCGCGGCGGACGGGTGGACCTGCGGCGCGGTGCCCGGCGGGCCGGGCCGCCCCGGGCCACCCGGACGGCACCGGTGGCTAGGGTCCCCCGCGTGACGACGGCCACCGGCCTCGGTGACCAGGCCGCGCGGGGCGCGGGCGTCACCCTCGGCGCCCAGCTGCTGCGCGCCGGCCTGCAGGTCGTCGCGCTCGTCGTGCTGGCCCGGCTCCTCGAGCCCCGCGACTTCGGGCTCGTCGCCATGGTCACCGCCGTCATCGGGGTCGCCGAGGTCCTGCGCGACTTCGGGCTCTCGTCCGCCGCCATCGCCGCGCGGGACGTCACCCGCGCGGAGCGGGACAACCTCTTCTGGGTCAACACCGGGCTCGGGCTGGCGTGCGGCGTCCTCGCGACGGCCGCGACGCCGCTCGTCGTCGCGCTCTACGACGAGCCGCGGCTCGCGACCGTCGTCCCCGTGCTCGCGGCCGTCTTCCTCGTCAGCGGGGCCAACACCCAGTACCGGGCGGACCTCTCCCGGCGGCTGCGCTTCCGCGCCCTCGCGGTCGCGGACATCGCCTCGCAGGTGCTGGCGATGGGCGTCGCCATCGGGCTGGCCCTGGCCGGCGCCGGGCTGTGGGCTGTCGTCGGCCAGCAGGTGACGGCGGCGACGGTGCTGCTGCTCGTCAACGTCGTCAGCGCCCGGTGGCTCCCGGGCCGCTACCGCCGCGACGTCCCGCTGCGGCGCTTCTTCCGCTTCGGCGGGGCGCTGCTCGGGACGCAGTCGATCTCGTACCTCACGAAGAACGTCGACAACGTCGCGCTGGGCGCGGTGTGGGGGGCGTCCGTCCTGGGCGTCTACAGCCGGGCGTACCAGCTGCTGATGATGCCGCTCAACCAGGTCAACGCGCCGCTGACCCGGGTCGCGCTGCCCGTGCTGTCGAGGGTGCGGGACGACGGCCCCACCTACCGCCGGTACCTCTCCCGCGCCCAGCTGGTCGGCTGCTACGTCACGGCCACGGGCTTCGCCGTCGGCGCGGGGCTGGCCGAGCCGCTCGTGGCGCTGCTCTTCGGCCCGCGGTGGTCGGCGGTGGCGCCCGTCTTCGCCGTCCTCGCGCTCGGCGGCATCTTCCGCGCCGTCTCGCAGCTGGCGTACTGGATGTACCTCTCGCAGGACCTCACGGGCGCCCAGCTCAAGCAGTTCCTCGTGACCCGGCCGCTCATGGTGCTCGTCATCGTCGCGGGCACGCCGTGGGGCGCGGTGGGCGTGGCCGCCGGGCACTCGATCGCCTACGCCCTGTACTGGGTCGCGTCGCTCTGGCACGTCGGGAAGGTCTCCGGCGTCGACACCGGCCCGCTCCTCCGCAACGCGACGCGGGTCCTGCTGACGGTCAGCGCGCCGTGCGGCGTCCTGGCGCTGGCCGCCACGTGGCTGCCGGTGCCGGCGGCGGTGCAGGTCGTCGTCGGGCTGCTCGCCGCGGCGGCGTGGCTCGGCCTGCTCGTCGCGGTCGTCCCGGCGGTGCGGGCGGACGCGGTGACGGTGCGCTCCTTCGCGCTGCGGGCGGCGGGGCGGCGGCGTGCGGCCTGACGACGGGGTCCCCGGCCCGCTCGGGCGCGTCGTCCGGCTGGTGCGGGTGGTGCGCGGGCGCAAGCGCGAGGTCGTGCGACGGCTGGCTGACGGCACCGCGCCGCGCGCCGGGGGCTGGTGGCGCGTGGGCCTGGACGAGGCGCGGGTGCTGGCCCTGCCCCGCCCGGGCGGGCGTGACGCCGGTCCGGCGGCGGACCACGCCGCGGGGCCGGCCCGCTCCCGGCCGCTGCGGTGGGCCGTCCGGCTCGTCCCCCCGCTCGTCGTCCGCCGGCCGGGCCCGCGCGACGTCGGCGGCGTGCACCTGCTCGTGACGAAGAGCGGCGGCGCCGTGCTCCTCGACCCGGGCGCCGGCGTCGTCGTCCACGAGCGCGCCGTGCCCTTCGACGCCGCGTACGCGGGCCGGCGGGAGGCCGTCGCGGCGTACCTGCCCGTCCGGCCCGGGGCGCTGTCGGCCGACCGGCGGGTCCTGCGCGAGCCGCTCGTCGCCGGCCGGCCGCTGCACCGGGCCGACGTGGCCGCGCGGCGGGCCGTGCTGCGCGACGTCGCCGCCCGCAGCGCCAGCGCCGCGGGGAGCGGCCGGCCCGGCGGGGCCTCCGCGGCGGTGGCGGCCGCCGTCGACGCCGCCCTGGCCGCGGCGCCGCGGCTGCCCGCGGACCTCGTGGCGGCGCTGCGCGCCGACGCCCCCGCGCTGCGCGACGCCGCGGCGACGTGGCCGGCCGTCGTCGCGCACGGCGACCTCACGGGCGAGAACGTCCTGCTGGCCGACGACGGCGCCTGGGGCCTCGTGGACCTCGAGGACGCGCGGCCGCTGCCGTGGTTCGCCGACGCCCTGTCGCTGCTGCTGCGCGACCCCGACCTCGGGCCCTCGTGGGCGGCCGGTCGGGAGCCCGACCTCCTCGCCCCGCTGCACCTGCCCGGGGTGGCGCCGGACGAGCGCGCCTGGGGCCGGGCCGCGGCCCTGCTCGCCGCCGCCCACCACGCCGGGCAGCACGGCGGGGACGTCGCCAGGACGCTGCCGCCGCTCTGGCGGTGAGGGCGGCCGTCGGCGCCGCCGGGAGGCTGCACGAGGACGCGCTCTCCCGCGTGGACGTGCAGCCACCCCCTCGCGCCCACGACCGTCCGGTGACGGCGGACCCGGCGCGTGCGAGCGTCCGGCAGGGCTCTCGGGCGACTGCTCGCGTGCGTGAGGCTCACGGAGGACGAACGGGCGCCTGTTCGCGGCCGGCGAGGGTCCCCGACGACGAACGGGCGCCTGTTCGCGCGTTGCCACCGTCTCCGACGACGAACGGGCGCCTGTTCGCAGCCGGCCAGGGTCCCCGACGACGAACAGGCGCCTGTTCGCGCCGGGCGAGGGTCCCCGACGACGAACGGGCGCCTGTTCGCGCCCTGCGACCGTCTCCGACGACGAAACGGGCGCCTGTTCGCAGCCGGCGAGGGTCACCGACGACGAACGGGCGCCTGTTCGCGCCCTGCGACCGTCTCCAACGACGAACGGGCGCCTGTTCGCGGCGGGCGAGGGCTCTCGGACGACGACGAGGCACCCGTCCCTGTGCGCGCACCCACGGAGGCGTGGGGAGCCGCCTCGGAGATCCTGCCGGCGCACCGAGCGGTGGTCGCCGCGTCGACGGGTCGGCGGAGGTCCGCGGCCCTCGGCCCGCCTGCAGCAGGAGGTCCGTCCAGGCGCACGTCGCCACGCCCGCGTCGTTCGATCACCCGTTCGAGTCGCGTTCATCGCCCCAGGTCAGACGCCTGTGGACGACGCCCGCGGTGAGGTCCGTTGTCGGTGGTCGCCCCTAGCGTGAGCGCCATGACCACCGACGGCGCGGGCACGACGACCGGCGTCGTCACGCCCGTCGCCGTGACGGCACTGGTCCCGGCCGGCGCCCTCGCGGACGGGGTGACGGTGCTGACCGCGGCGGTCGACGTCCTGCTGGCCGTGCCGCTGTGGCAGACCCCCGACGCCGGGATCCGTGAGGCCGTCGTGGAGCTCGAGCGGCAGGCCGCCCGTCTCGAGGCGGTCCGGCTACGGGTCCTTGCGGCCGCCGACGAGCGGCGGGTCGGCACCGTCGCCGGAGCGCCCTCGACGGCGGACTGGTTGGTCGGCGCGACGACGACCCGCGCCGAGCACGCCCGCCGCCGCGTCGACCTCGCCGTCGCCCTGGAGGCCGACCTGGCGGCGACCGGGTCGGCGCTGGCCGACGGGAAGGTCACCGGTGACCAGGCCGGGGTCGTCCACACCGTCATGACCCGGCTGCCCGCGGCGCTGGACGCGGCGACGCGGGCCGACGCGGAGGCGTTCCTCCTGGAGCAGGCCGTCCACCTCGACCCCCGGCGCCTGGCGCAGGTCGGCCGGCGGCTGGCCCCCCGCCTGGACGTCGGCACCGGCGACGACCTCGCCTGGACCGAGGCCGGCCAGGAACGCCGCCGCCAGCTGCGCTGCACCCAGACCGACGACGGCACCTGGCTGCTGTCCGGACAGCTCGACCCCGTCGCCGGCACCACCCTCATGACCGCGCTCGAACCCCTCGCCGCACCCCGCCCCGCGAAGGACGGCGCCCCGGACCTGCGCCCGCACCCCCGCCGGCTGGCCGACGCCCTCCTGCAGCTGTGCGAGGGCCACCTGGCCGGAGCGACCGGCACGTCGGCGCCACGTGCTCGGCTGGTCGTGACCGTGCCGCTGGCGACGCTGCTCGACCCGGCCGCGCCCGGTGCGGACCCCGCGACGCTGCCCGGCGGGCACCCCCTGTCCGCCGAGCAGACCACCCTGCTGGCCTGCGACGCCCACCTCGTCCCCGTCCTCATGGACGACGACCGGCCGCTGGACGTCGGACGGTCGGTCTACTCCTGGCCCGACAAGGTCCGCACCGCCGTCCGCCTGCGCGACCGCACCTGCACCTGGGGCCGTTGCACCCGCCCCGCGGAGTGGGGCCACATCCACCACCTCACCCCCTGGTCGAAGGGCGGGACCACCGCCGAGCGCAACGCCGCCTGCCTGTGCGGCCACCACCACCGCCTCGTCCACCGCGAGGGCTGGCGAGGCGAGCTGATCGGCGCCCAGGTCGTCTGGCACCCACCCGACGGGGGACCGCCCCTACGACCACCACCACCCTGGACGAGAGCGCTCGACCGCGTCGTCGACCGCTGGCGTGCCCGCACGCGACCGCACGCCCGCCGGGCGGCCGCCTGACCCGATGACCGCCAGACCGTGGAGGGCGTCGGCTCGGCGGCGCGACGAGGTCGACGACATGGACGCGCGTGCACGTCTCGGCCCGGGACGCCCCAGCCCTTCTGCGACGAGGGACGGAGCCCTCACCGACGGAGCGGAGGCGTGCGAGCGGTCAGCTGCCGTCGACCGCCGACGGGGGCTTCGTCGTCGGGCGCCGGTACTCGGCGTAGGTCCACCCCAGCGCGCCGCCGAGCATCCCGGTGCCGCGGGCCAGGGCCTTGGCGCCGCGCGCCTGCATCGACGTGTCGCCGCGCACGGTGCCGGCCACCGTCCCGCCGGCGCCCGCGACGACGCGCAGGAGGCCACGCCCGGCGCAGGCGCTCCGCGCGAGGACGCGGGCGGGCGCGGAGGGTGCGACGACGACCTCGACGCGGGCGTGGGAGTTGCCGCTGCGGAGCTGGCGGCGCAGGACCCAGGAGCGGGTCGTGCGCGAGACGGGCACGACGTCGGTGACGACGGCCTCGTCGCACCACACGAGCTCGGCGCCCGAGGCGTGCAGGAGTCGCGTGAAGAGCGTGTCCGAGCCGCCCGAGACGCCGAAGCGCGCGTCGAAGCGCAGCCCGCCCGGCGCGGCCGCCCGGACCTGCGCGAGGTCGAGGAGGAGGTTGTTGGTCGCGGCGACGTCGACCCGGGTCCCCGTCGCGAGGCGCCGCCGGGTGAAGAAGCCCCCGGCGTGCACCCACGGCGCCGGCTCGCCCGGGAAGCGGGACACGACGGGCCCGACGACTGCGCCGCCCCCCTCCGCGCGCCAGGTGGAGAGCAGCAGGCCGAGCCACCCCTCGCAGGGCCGCTCGTCGTCGTCGAGGAAGACGAGGACGTCGTCCCCCGCCCCGTCCGCCGCGTCGAGCGCGCGGTTGCGGGCCGCGGCGATGCCGGGCTCCGGCTCGTGGACGACGTCCACGCCGGCGAGGCCGAGCGCCGCGACCTCGGGCAGCGCCGAGCCGTCCGGGTCGTTGTCGACGACGAGGACGCGCGACGGCGTCCCGGCCGCGGTCTGCGCCGCGCACTGGGCGGCGACCTCGGGCAGCACCTCCCGCAGGTCCTCGGGCCGGCGGTAGGTGAGGACGGCGACGACGACGCGGGGCGCCGCGGCGGTCACCGCGCGGCCCCGGCGGGCGCGACCGCCGCGAGGACGGCCCCGGCGACGGCCTCCCGGTACCCCCCGGGGGCGTGCCGGTCGGCGAGCAGGACGGCGTCGCGGGCGGCGGCCTCGACCGTGCGCGGGCCGCCGGCGAGGACGGCCTCGACGGCGTCGGCGACCGCGCCGGGCTCCCCCGGCGGCACGAGGCGGGAGGCGCCGCAGCCGGCCAGGGCCTCGGGCAGCCCGCCCGTCGAGGAGGCCACGACCGGGCGGCCGGCGAGGACCGCCTCGACCGCGGTGTTGCCGAAGGGCTCGGGCAGCAGCGACGGGACGAGGACGACGGTGGCCGCCGCCAGCCGCGGCCACACCGCCGGCACGAACCCGTGACGGTGCACGTGGCCGACGAGGGCGGGGTCCGCCAGCGCGGCGTCGAGGCGCTCGCCGAAGGCGGCGTGCTCGGCGAAGACGTCGCCGACGAGGTCGAGCGACGCGTCGACGCCGCGCCGCCGCAGCTCGGCGAGGGCCTCCACGGCGACGAGGACGCCCTTGCGCTCGGAGAGCCGGCCGACGTACACGAGCCGGACGGGGGCGCCCGGGGCGGGGACCTCGAGCGGCGTCGGGCCGTCGGGCGGGCCCGCGACGCCGTTGGGGACCACGACGGGCCGCCCGGCCAGCGCCGGCTCGGAGCCGACGAGGACGTCGCCCGCGTACCGGCTGTTGACGAGCACCGTGGCCGCGCCCCGCAGCGGGGAGGCGAGCGCCCGCCGCAGCAGGCGCGCCGCGGCGCCCTCGGCCTCGTGGACGTGCCCGACGACGGGCACCCCCGCGAGCCGCCCGGCGAGCAGCCACAGGGGCTGCACCTGGGTGCTGACGTAGACGGCGGCGGGTCGCCCCGCCCGCAGGAGCGCGAGCGCGCCGACGAGGCCGCGGACGCCGTCGACGGCCAGGCGCAGGGCGCCGGCGGGCCGGAGCGAGGACTTGCGCAGCACCGGCACCGACGTGCCGACCACGGTCGCGCCGGCGGCCTCGAGCAGCGGCACGAGCGGCCCCCGGGACGGCAGGGCCACGACGACGTCCGTGCCGGCGTCGACGAGCCCGTGCACGGACTCGGCGAGCATCCGGTCCGAGCCGTACAGCTCGGCCGAGGGGTGGGTGACGAGCACCCGCGGACGGGCCGCCCCTCCCCCGGGCCGCCCCGGCGTCGCGGGGGCGGACGCCCCCGCGACCGCCGGGCGCCCGGTCACCGCGTGGTCGCCGTCGTGGCCGAGAGGTCGTCGTGGCGGACGACGACCGGGGCCGTCGACGAGCCGGAGAGGTACGTCCACAGCCCGATGCTCCCAGGCGCCTGGCGTGCCGCGGTCGCGTCGGTCGCCGTGCGCTGCCACGTGGCGGGCTCGGCGGCGCCCTCGGCCCACACCCGCGCCCGCAGGGTCGTCGGGGAGGAGCCGACCGCCTCGACGCGCAGCCGGAGCCCGGTGGCGCCGGCGGCCGGGTCGACCGTCAGCCCCGCCACGGTCGTCGCGGCGGCCAGCGTGGTCTCGGTGGAGCCGTCGAGCCGGGTGAGCCCCAGCGTCACCGAGCCGTCGGCCAGCACCCGCACCTTGGCGCGGTACTCGCCGTCCGCGCCGGCCCGCACCGTGCCGGCGACGTAGGCGCCGCCGCCGGTGGGCAGGGCGGGGAAGCGGGCGGTCGTGGCGAGCGAGACGTCGCCCGCCGAGACGTCGGCGAGGCGGGCGGTGCCCGCGCGGCCGGCCCCGACGGTGACCGCACCGGCCGTGCCGTCGACGGCGGCGCTCGAGCCGGAGCCGGACGTCGTCCACGCACCGCCGACCTCGGCGGTGCCGAGCCCGCCCGTCACCGAGCGGGTGAAGGTGTCGGCGGCCACCGTGCCCGCCGGGACGGCGGGGGCGACCGGCGGGGCCGTCACCTCGACGGTGCGGGTGGCGGTCGCCGTGGCGCCCGCGTCGTCCGCGACGGTGAGGGTGACGGTGTAGCGGCCGGCCGCCGAGTAGGTGTGGCTCGTCGTCGCGCCGGTGGCGGTCTCCCCGTCGCCGAGGTCCCACGTCCACGAGACGACCCGGCCGTCGGCGTCAGCGGAGCCCGTGCCGTCGAGCTGCACGGACAGGTCGGACGTCGTCGCGGCGAGGGCCGCCGTCGGCGCCGTGTTGGCGGGTGCCGTGACCTCGACGACGCGGGTGGTGCTGGTGCTCGCGCCGCGGTCGTCGGTGACGGTGAGGGTGACGGTGTAGCGGCCGGCCGCGGCGTAGGTGTGCGTCGCGGTCGCGCCCGTCGTGGTCGTCCCGTCGCCGAGGGCCCAGGACCAGGAGGCGACCCGGCCGTCGGGGTCGCTCGAGGCGGTGCCGTCGAGCTGCACCGACAGGCCCGAGGTCGTGGCCGTCGCGGCGGCGACGGGCGCGTCGTTGGGGGCGGCCGCGCCGCCCGCGGCGGCGTGGGCGCGCACCTGCGCGGTCGTCAGCACGGTCGGGTACACGGCGACCTCGTCGACCGTGCCGGCGAGGGAGTCGGGCGTGCCCCGGCCCGGCCAGCCGCCCAGGGTGTCGCCGCCGACGTGCCACCAGCCGGTGTAGGCCTGGCCCGCGGTGGTGTCCGTCCGGGCGCCGACGAGGGTGCCGTCGACGTAGAGCTGCATGCCGCCCGCGCCGAGCGTGGCGACGACGTGGTGCCAGCGGCCGTCGTTGTAGGCGGCGGTGCTCTGCACGGTGCGGGCGGTGCCGGGGTAGACGCCGAAGACGAGCTGGCCGCCCGGCGTCATGTAGACGTGCCGGTCGTACGAGGTGGACCCGGCGGTCCGGCTGTTGCCGAAGCCGACGAGCTTGCCGCCCTGCGTCGAGGTGGTGCGCACCCACGACTCGACGGAGAAGGTGTTCGGGCCCGGCTGCGCGACGGTCGAGACGCCCTGCAGGGCGGCGGTGCCGGCGAAGGTCGTCGCCGTGTCGCCGGTCACGGCGCCGTCGGCGCCGCGGACGGCGCTCACGGGGAGCGTGAGGTCGTCGGCGCCGGCCGAGTCGAAGGCCGTCGGGCCGGAGGCCTCGCCCAGGCGCCACAGGGACGTGGCGCCGTCGGCGAGGACGGCGTCGGCGTAGGGGCTGGGCGTCGCGGTCGAGCCCGGGGCGGTCGCCGTCGTCGTCGCGCTGACCATGGTGTTGCCGTCGGGGTCGCTGACCCGCACGCGGTAGGTCTGCGTCGTCCCCGCGGGGGCGGTGCTGTCCGACAGCGCGAGCGTGGGCCGCGACCACCAGGCCGAGGGGGCCGTGCGGCGGCCGACGACCGTGGCGGTGCTCAGCTTCTCGCCACGGAGCAGCTCGTAGGTGAGGACGCGGTCGTCGCGGTCGAAGGCGGCGCGCCAGGCGAGCCGCAGCGTCCCCGGCGCGGTGGCCGTGGCCGTCGGCGCGAGCTCGGTGTAGCCGTTCGGGCCCTGCTTGCGCGGCGACGACGCCCGCGCGGCGAAGCGGACGAGGCCCTGCTGCGCCGTGCCGTTGACGGTGGGGAACTCGCCGCCGAGGACGACGTAGCCGCTCGTGGCGCTGACGGTCCAGGCGGCCTGCTGCTGGCCGGTGACCTTGCCCGAAGCCAGGTCCGGGGTCCAGGCGAGGAGGTCGGGACGGGCCCGGCCCGGGAAGGGGCCGCCGACGTTGGTCGAGCCGTCCGCGGCCGGCGCCGTCGTCGTCACCATGGCGCGCTGGAAGCTGCGCGGCGTCGTCTCGGGGTTGCCGCCGATGGCCGAGCAGTTGTGCGGGTGCCCGACGGAGTACAGGACGCCGCCGACCGGGGCGGTGTCGTAGGTGTCGCCGTAGCAGCCGGCGACCCACTGGAGGGTGCCCGTGGCCGCGTCCGCGGCGAAGGTGTTCTCGAAGTCGCTCGGCCCGTAGTAGTCGTAGCCGGAGCCGAAGACCTGGGAGCCGCTCGTCGACAGCGAGTAGATCGCCGAGTCGGCCCCGTAGTTCTGGATGGTGGCGTTCGCGGCCCAGGGACGGGAGGCGCCCGTGCCCCCGGCCTCGAGGGCGCCGCTGCCCCGGGCGGTCTGCCCGTTGAGCGTGGCGAAGCGGCCGGCGGCGACGACGGAGCCCGTGCCGGCGGGCACGGCGAGCGCCATGACCTCGGCGTCGGCGGTGGGCGCCCACGTCGTCAGGGCGCCGGTGACGGCCGAGACGGCCCCGAGCCGCGTGCGGGCCTGCCCGGCCAGCGTCGTGAAGATACCGCCGACGTAGAGGGTGTCGCCGCGGACGGCGAGGGCGCGGACGCGGGCGTTGGCGTTGGCCCGGAAGCCGGTGACGAGCGCGCCGGTGCGCGCGTCGAGCGCGGCCACCCGGGCGCGGGCGGTGCCGTTGACGGTGGCGAAGTCGCCGCCGACGAAGATCCGGCTGCCGTCCGCCGAGGCGGCGAGCGCGAGGCCCTGCCCGTCGAGCGAGGCGTTCCAGGTGGTGAGGAGGTTCCCCGTCGCGAGGTCGAAGGCGAGGATGTTCGACCGCGCCGTCAGCTGGGTGCCCGGGGCCGCGCCGGCCGGGCGCGCCTGGGCGAACTTGCCTGTGTCGTAGACGGTGCCGCCGACGACGAGCGTGTCCCAGACGACGCCGTCCACCTGGACGGTGGGCAGCACGTCGGCGCTCACGGCCGCCGGGGCCGTCGTGGTCGTCGTCGTGGCCGCCGTGGCGGGCGGCAGGCTCGCGAGGGGGGCGACGAGCAGCAGCGGCAGGACCGCCGCCCAGCGCGCGGCGCGCCGCCGGTGACCCGTGGTGCTCATGGCTTCTCCTCGCCGCCGGCTCGCCGGCCCGCCGTCCTCGGGCACCGGTCGGCCCGGTGCTCTGTCGAGAGTAGGTCGCCTCTCACGCTGCGTCATCGCACGCAGCGCAGAGCCACCCGGACGGCCGATGCCCTCACCGGCGGTGAGGTGGGTGCCCGTCCCCGGACCTCCGGGCCGGGTGGCCCGGACGTCGTCGTCGCGCAGCGCGGTGGCCGTCGGTGGCGGCCCGGGGCGCCGCACCGACGGGCCGACGGTGCCCGCCCCCGGGTCATCGGCGCGGACGGGGACCTCCTGGAGGCCCCTCCCCCGGCGCCCCGTCGGGTCACCGCCGGGCGACGCCGGTGCCCGCGGCGAGGTCGTCGACGCGCAGGGCGACCGGGGCCGTCGACGAGCCGGAGAGGTACGCCCACAGCCCGACGCCGCCGGGCCCCTGGCGGGACGCCGTGGCGTCGGTGGCCGTGCGCTGCCAGCCGTCCGGCTCCGCCGTGCCCTCGGCCCACGCCCGGGCCCGCAGCATCGTCGGGTCGGTGCCCACGGCCTCGAGGCGGAGCCGCAGGCCGGCGCCGGGCGCCACCACGAGCCCCGGCACGGCCACGGGCGCGGCCAGCGTCGTCTCGGCCGTGCCGTCGGTGCGGGCCAGCCCGAGGGTCACGGACCCGTCGGCGAGCACCCGCACCTTGGCGCGGTACTCGCCGTCGGTCCCCGCCCGCACCGCGCCCGCCACGAAGACGCCGCCGCCCGTGGGCAGGGCGTCGGGCCGCACGGTCGTCGTCAGCGAGACGTCCCCCGCGGCCACGGACGCCAGCCGGCCGCTGACGGCACGGCCGGCGGCCACGGAGAGCACCCCGGCGGCACCGTCGACGGAGGTCCCGCCCGCGGCCCCGGTCGTCGTCCACGCGCCGCCGAGCTCGGCCGTGCCGAGCCCGCCGGCGACGGTGCGGGCGAAGGTGTCCCAGGCGACGGTCCCCGCGGGGACCACCGGCGGCGCGACCACCTCGACGGTGCGGCTCGCGGTCGCGGTGGCGCCGTCGTCGTCGGTGGCCGTGAGGGTGACGACGTAGGTGCCGCCCGCGGCGTAGGTGTGCCGGACCCGCTCCCCCGCGGCCACCTGCCCGTCGCCGAGGTCCCAGGCCCACGCGACGACCCGGCCGTCGGCGTCCGTCGACCCGCTGCCGTCGAGGGAGACGTCCAGGCCGCCCGTGCTCGCGGCGACCGTCGCCGTGGGGGCCGTGTTGGGCGGCTCGACGACGTCGACGACCGCGGTCGTGCGGGCCGTGGCGCCACGGTCGTCGGTGACGACGAGGGTCACCGTGTACCGGCCGGCCGCCGCGTAGGTGTGGCGGGCCGTGGCCCCGGTCGTCGTCGACCCGTCGCCCAGGTCCCAGGCCCACGCGACGACCCGGCCGTCGGGGTCGCTCGAGGCGGTGCCGTCGAGCTGCACGGACGACCACGAGGGCGTGACCGTCGCGACCGCCGTGGGGACGTCGTTCGGGGCGGCGAGGCCGCCGGCCGCGGCGTGGGACCGCACCTGGCCCGTCGTCAGCACGGTCGGGTAGACCGCCACCTCGTCGACGGTCCCGGCGAGCGCGTCCGACGCCGGCCGCAGTGGCCAGCCGGACAGCGAGTCCCCGCCGACACGCCAGTAGCCCGTGAGGGACCGGGCGGACGTCACGTCGGCCCGACGCCCCACGAGGACGCCGTCGACGGACAGCTGCATCCCGTCCGCCCCGAGCGAGGCGACGAGGTGGTGCCACCGCCCGTCGTTGTAGGCGGCGGCGCTCTGGACGCCGCGCACCGTGCCGCCGGTGCTGACGGCGTGGACGAGCTGGCCCGAGCTCGTGAGGTAGACGTTGCGGTCCGTCGTGGCGCTGGCGCCGGTCCGGCTGCTCCCGACGCCGACGACCTTGCCGCCGCGGCGGCTCGTCGTGCGGAACCACGCCTCGACGGAGTACGTCTGCGGCGCGGCCTGCGCCGTCGTCGAGACGCCCTGCAGCGACCCGCTCCCCGCGAAGGTCGTCGCCGCGTCGCCGGCCAGGACGCCCGCGGCGCCGCGCGCGGCCGACGTCGGCAGCACGAGGTCGTCGGCGCCGACGAGGTCGAAGGCGCGTGTGCCCGACGGCTCGCCGAGCCGCCAGTACGCCGTGGCGCCGTCGGCGACCACCGCGTCGGCGGAGGGGCTCGGCGTGGCGGCGGTCGCCGGGCCGTCGACGGTCACCTTCGGGCCGACGAGGACGTTGCCGTCGGCGTCGGCCACCCGCACGCGGTAGGTCTGCGGGGCGCCGGCGGGGACGGTGGCGTCCGAGAGGGCCAGGGTCGGCCGGGACCACCAGGCCGTGGACGCCGTGCGGCGACCCACGACGGTCGCCGTGGACAGCTTCTCCCCCCGGAGCAGCTCGTACGTCAGGACGCGGTCGTCGCGGTCGTACGCCGCGCGCCACGACGCCCGCAGGACGCCCGGCGCCGTGGCCGTGACGGCCGGTGCCAGGTCGGTGTAGCCGTTGGGGCCCTCCCGGCGGGGGGAGGCGGCGCGGGGCACGAAGCGGACGAGCCCCTGCTGGGCCACGCCGTTGACGGTGGGGAACTCGCCGCCGAGGACGACGTAGCCGTCCGTCGCGCTGACCGTCCACGCACCCTGCTGCTGCCCGGTGACCGTGCCCGCGGCCAGCTCGGGCGTCCACGCGAGGAGCTCGGGGCGCGGCTGCCCGGGGAAGGGCCCGCCGACGTTCGTCGAGCCGTCCGCGGCCGGCGCCGTCGTCGTCACCATGGCGCGCTGCCACGAGCGCGGGCTCGTCTCGGGGTTGCCACCGATCGCCGAGCAGTTGTGCGGGTGGCCCACGGAGTAGAGGACGCCCCCCACGGGAGCCGTGTCGTAGGTGTCGCCGTAGCACCCGGCCACCCACTGCAGGGTCCCCGTGGCGGCGTCCGCGGCGAAGGTGTTCTCGAAGTCGCTGGGCCCGCCGAAGTCGTACCCCGAGCCGAAGACCTGGCCGCCGCTCGTCGTCAGCGAGTAGATCGCCGAGTCCGGGCCGTAGTTCTGGATCGTCGCGTTGACGGCCCACGGCCGGCTCGCGCCGGTGACGGCGTCGACCGCCCCGCTGCCGCGGGCGACCTGGTCGTCGAGCGTCGTGAAACGGCCCGCGACGACGACGGACCCGGTGCCCTCTGGCACGGCGAGCGCCGTCACCTCGGCGTCGGCGGTCGGCGCCCACGTCGTCGGCGCCCCCGTCGTGGCGGAGACCGCTCCCAGCCGGGTGCGGGCCTGGCCCGCGAGCGTCGTGAAGACGCCGCCGACGTAGAGGGTGTCGCCGCTCACGGCGAGCGCACGGACGCGGGCGCCGGCGTTGGCCTTCCACCCCGTCACGAGGTCACCCGTGCGGGCGTCCAGCGCGGCCAGGCGGTTGCGGGGCACCCCGTCCACGGCGGCGAAGTCACCGCCGACGAAGATGCGGCTGCCGTCGGCCGACGCCGCGAGCGCGAGGCCCTGGCCGTCGAGGACCGCGTCCCAGCCGGTGAGGAGCTCGCCCGTCGCGAGGTCGAAGGCCAGGACGTTCGACCGCGGCGTCAGCTGCGTGCCCGGCGCGGCGCCGGCGGGCCGCGCCTGCGCGAAGGAGCCGGTGGCGTACACCGTCCCGCCGAGGACGAGCGTGTCCCACACCACCCCGTCGACCTGCACCGTCGGCAGCACGTCGGCGCTCACCGGGGCCGGGGCCGCCGACGTCGACGACGACGACGCCGGGGCGGCCGTCACCGGCGGGGCGACGAGGAGCGGGGCGAGCAGGAGCAGCGGGAGCACCGCCGCCCGTCGTGCCGCGCGACGCACCCGCCGCCGGGGACCCGTGGTGCCCATGGCTCCTCCTCGCCGCCCGGCCTCCCGGCCGGGCGTCCCGAGGGGGCCGGCCGCTCCCGGCCCCGCGGCGCGAGGGTAGGTCGGCCGTCACGCTCGGTGCCGGGCTTCGGCGGAGAAGGGTCCGGACGGACTAGTCCGTCACGCCCGGCGACCGTCCCGGCGTCACGGGCGGACGGCCCGGACGTCGTCGTAGCGGAGCGCGGTGGCGGCGGTCGAGGAGCCGGAGGTGTACACGGACAGGCCCACCGCGCCCTCGCCCTGCACGTCGGCGGACGCGTCGGTCGCCTGCAGCGTCCACGCGGAGGGCTCGGCGCCGGCGGCGTCCCAGACCTTGGCGCGCAGCTGGGCGGGGGCCGTGCCGGTGACCTGCAGGCGCACCGCCACCGACCGGCCCGGCGCCGAGCCGACGCCGGGGACGACGACCTGGGTGCCGAGCGAGCGCTCCGTCGTGCCGGACCGCTGCTGGAGCAGCGCGGTCGTCGACCCGTCCGCCTGCAGGCGGAGCCGCACCCGGTAGTCCGCCGCGTCGGTGTGGCGCACGACGGGCGCGACGTACGCGCCCCCGCCGGTGGCGGCGGTGTCGAGCGCGACCGTCTGCACGAGGTCGACGTCGGCGGCCGAGACGCCGGGCAGGCGCAGCACCGCCGTCCGGGAGGGGTCGACGAGGACCCGGGCGGCGCCGCCGGACACCGAGGACCGGGTGGTCGAGCCGGACACGGTCCAGGCCCCGCCGGTCGGGGCGGTCCCGAGGCCGCTCGTCACCTGGCGCGAGAAGTCGTCCGCGGCCAGCGGCCCCGTCGCCGGCGGCGGCGTGACCGGGGCGGTGACGGTGACGTCGGTGCTCGTCGTCCCCGTGAGCCCCGTCGCGTCGGTGACGGTGAGGGTGACCCGGTACGTGCCGGCGGCCGCGTAGGTGTGCGTCGCGGTGCGGCCGGTGACGGTGCGGCCGTCCCCGGTGGCCCACGACCACGAGCGCACCTCGCCGTCGGGGTCGGAGGACGCCGAGCCGTCGAGCGCGACCGTGAGGCCGTCCGCGGTGACCCGCGCGCTCGCCACCGGCGCCACCGGGGCGGGCGGTGGGGCGGGCGTTCCCGTGCCGAGGGCGTGGTGGCGGGCGACCGTCGCGGCGTCGAGCACCTCGGCGTAGACGGCGACGTCGTCGACGTCCCCCGCCAGCGCCGTGCTGCTGGGCGTCCGCGGCCAGCCGGACAGGGTGTCCCCGCCGACGCGCCAGTAGCCGGCGACGCGGTCCCCGGAGGTGGTGTCGGCGCGGGAGGCGACCCGGGCGCCGTCGACGTAGAGGGTCATGCCCTCGTCGCCGAGCGTGCCGACGACGTGGTGCCACCGGCCGTCGGCGAGGCCGGGCCCGCTCTCCACCGTGCGGATCGCGCCCGGGTAGGCGCCGAAGACGACGCGGCCGTCGTCGGAGAGGTAGAGGTGCCGGTCGTAGCCGCCGGGGCTGCCGCCCGTCCGGCTCGTGCCGAAGCCGACGAGCTTGCCGCCGCGCGTCGACGTCGTCCGCACCCACGCCTCGACGCTGAGCTGCAGCGGGCCGCGCCGCTGGACGGTCGAGGCGCCGGGCACCGCCCCGGAGCCGGGCAGGCGGGTCGCGGTGCCCGTGCCCGGCGCCCCCGCGACGCCGCGGGTGGCGCCCGCGAGGGCGAGGTCGTCGACGCCCGCCTCGTCGCGGGCGACGGTGCCGGAGGGCTCGCCCATCGGCCAGTAGGCGACGACGTCGCGCTCGAGCACCGCGTCGCCGTAGGCGGTCCGCGCGGCGGCGGTGCCGGCGGGCACCTGCGCGACGACCGTGGGGCTGACCATCTCGTTGCCGTCCGCGTCCCGGACGCGGACGCGGTAGCTCTGCGAGCTGCCGGCGGGCGCGGTGCGGTCCGTGAGGGCCAGCACGGGCCGGTCCCACGAGGCCGACGATCGCTCGAGCCGCCCGACGACCACCGCGGAGGAGTACGCGGCGCCGCGGAGCAGCTCGTAGGTCAGCGTCGCGTCGTCGCGGTCCCAGGCGGCCTGCCAGCGCAGGCGCACGGCGCCGGGGCCCGCGGCGTCCGCGGTCGGCGTGAGCGGGGCGTAGCCGTTGGGGCCCTGGGCCCGCGGGGCGCGGTCGCGCGTCGTGAAGCGGACGAGCCCCGCCTGGCGGGTGCCGTTGACGGTGGGGAACTCGCCGCCCATGACGACGTAGCCGCTGCCCGTGTCGACCGTCCACGCCGCCTGGCGCTGGCCGGTGACCGAGCCGACGTCCATCGCGGGCAGCCAGTGGAGCGCCGAGGGGGCCGGGCGGCCGGAGTACGTCCCGTACGTGTTGAGCCGGGTGGCGGTCCGCGTCGTCGCGAGCGCCCGCAGGTGGGTGCGCGGCGTCTGCTCCGGCATCGAGCCGACCATCTCGCAGTCGTGCGGGTGGCCCGCGGTGTAGACGACGTCGCCCTCGACCGCGACGTCGTAGGTGTCGCCGCGGCAGCCGGCCACCCAGTCGAGCGCCCCGCCGTCCGCGCGCGCGGCGAAGGAGCCCTCGAAGTCGTAGGGCCCGTAGTAGTCGTAGCCGGTGCCGAAGACCTGGTCGCCGTCGGTCGTCAGCGACCAGATGGCCGCGTCGGCACCGCTGTTCTTCAGCAGTCCGTTGACGGCCCAGGGGCGGGGGGCGCCGCTGAGGGCGTCGAGGGCGCCGGAGCCCGGCGCCGCCTGCCCGCCGAGCGTCGTGAAGCGCCCGGCGGCCACGAGGGTGCCCGTCGTGGCCGGCGCGACGAGGTCCATGACCTCCGCGTCGGCGGAGGGCCGCCAGCCGCCGAGCCCGCCCGTGGAGGCCGCGACGGCCGCCAGGCGGGTGCGCGACTGGCCGTTCACGGTCGTGAAGATGCCGCCGAGGTAGAGGGTGCTGCCCTTGACCGCGAGCGCCCGGACCCGGGCGTTGGCGTCCGCGCGGAAGCCCGTGACGAGGGCGCCCGTGGCCGGGTCGAGGGCCGCGACGCGCGAGCGCGCGACGCCGTTGACGCGGGTGAAGTCGCCCGCCACGAAGATCCGCGAGCCGTCCGCGGAGGCCTCGAGCGCGAGGCCCTGCGCGTCGAGCGAGGCCGTGAAGCCGGGCAGGAGCGCCCCGGTGCGCACGTCGAAGGCGAGGATGTTGCTGCGGGGCGTCTGCTGGGTCCCCGGGGCGGCGCCGGCCGGGCGGGCGTTCTTGAAGGAGCCGGTGGCGTAGGCGCGGTCGCCGACGACGAGGACGTCCCAGACGACCCCGTCGACCTGCACCGTCGGCAGCGCGTCGGCCGTGACCGGCTGCGGCAGCTCGGCGGTCGTCGCCGAGGAGGCGGCCCCGGAGGTCGCCGACGCCGTGGCGGCGCCCGGGGCGGCGACGACGGGGGCCGTGCCCCCGGCGACGAGCGCGACGGCGGCGACGGCCACCGCGGCCGCCCGCCGTCGGGACCTGGCGGTCCTGCCGTCGCGCGTGGTCGTGGTGCGTCCGCGTGCGTCCACCGTTCCCCCGGTCCCTCGGCGCGCGCCGGCCCGAGCCGACGTCGAAGCACCACGGTAACGGTCAGTGACGACCGGTCCGCCCGCTTTCCCCAGGTCGTCCTCCGGCGGGGGTCAGGGCTCGACGCGCACCACGGTGCTCGAGGTGCCGGACGACACGTCGACGACGAGCGTCGAGAGGTCGCCGTCACCGAGGCCGAAGACGTAGGTCCCCTCGGCCGTGGCCCCGGGGGCGAGCGTCCCGCCCAGCAGCGACGCCTGCTCGACCGTGAGCGGCGGGGCGGGGGCACCGTCCACCGCCGCGGTGACCGCGAGCCCCGTGAGGTCGGCCTCGGCGTCGGACCCGTTGCGCGCGGTGAGGCGCACGAGGGCGGCCGGCCCGCCCACGTCGCCGGGCGCCGTGGCGGTCACCTCCTCCTGCCGCACGTCGAGGACGCGGACGACGACCCCGTCGGACAGGGCCGCGTCCTCCCCCGCCGGGACGGGCGGGAGCGTCTCCACGGCGGCGGTGGGGCGCGGGTCCGCGAGGGGCGGCCCGTCGGACGAGCCGCCCGTGCCGTCGTCCGTCGCGGGGTCCTCCGGCACGGGGGTCGACCCGTCGGTCGGGGGCGCCGCCGTCGGGTCGGCGGGCGTGGTCGTCGAGGACGCCGAGGGCCCTGCCGTGGGGACCGCGCCCGTCGGCGCGGCGGACGACGGGGGCGCCGGGGCGGCGTCGTCCCCGCTCGAGCACGCCGCCAGGGGCAGGGCGAGCAGGGCGGCGAGGGCGGCCGCCGCCGCGCGGCGTCCCACGAGGGCGGTCACGCGCGGCGGCCGAGCGCGTCCATCTCGCGGAACCACTTCACGAGGGCGAGGGCGAGGTAGCCGGCGCTGCCCGCGAGGAGCAGGCCGTAGCCGGCCGTGAAGAGGACGTCGCTGCCGAGCAGGACGAAGACCACGCAGAGCAGCCCGTAGTCGGTCGGCGTGGCGAGGAGGCTGCGCAGCGGCGAGGAGCCCTGGTCGAGGCGGGCCCGCTCGACGCCGTGCGCCCTGCGCAGCTGCTCGTTGAGGATCTGCGCGAAGAAGGAGACGGCGGCCACGACCGTGAAGGCCATCGGCAGGAGCGCCCAGCCGAGCGGCAGCCCGCCGTCCTCCGCCGCGCGCCAGGTGCTGACGAGCACGGCGAGGTGCAGCGAGCTGATCTTGGCGCAGTCGACCATGTGGTCGAGCCACTCCCCCGCCGGCGAGCCCCCGCCGCGCAGGCGGGCGAGCTGCCCGTCGGCGGCGTCGAGCGCGTACCCGAGGACGAGCAGCACGGCGACGAGGACGCCCACGGCCCACGAGCGGGGCGCGAGGGCCAGGACGGCGATGCCCGTGAAGGAGGCGAGCCCGCTGAGCGCCGTCACCTGGTTCGGCGTGCGGCCCAGCAGGTACGCCGCCGCGGCGAACCGGCGCCCCAGCGGGCGGTTGACGTAGCGGGACCAGGCGGGCGCGCCGCGGCCGCTCTTCTGGGCGACGGCGAGGCGGCGGACGACGTCGCCGTAGGACTCGCGGCCGGGGGCCGTCGTGCGGCCCGGGGCGCTCACGACCGGCCCCGGGGGTGGCGGAGGGCGGAGGCGCGGGGGGCGTCGACGGCGGCGTCGCCGGCGGTCCGGGGGGCGGGCACGCCGCGGACCTCGGCGACCGCGTGCTCGGCCGGGTCGCCGGTCACCTCGACGAGACGGCGGCCGCTGGGGCGGCGCCGCAGCGCGCCCCGGGCCGCGGTCTCCTGCGCGAGGCGCTCGTAGGCGTCGGCGACGTCGTCCCAGTCGTAGTCGAGCGCGCGGTCCCGCGTGTCGCGGCCCCGCGCCCGGGTGCCCTCGGGGTCCGCCTCGGCGGCCTCGACGAGGGCGGCGACGTCGGCCGGCGTCCGGAAGAAGCGGCCGTGGCCGCGCAGCACCTCGCGGTTGAAGGACACGTCGTAGGCGGACGTCGCGGCGGCGGCGCCCATGGCGCGCAGCAGGGACGGGTTCGTGCCGCCGACCGAGTGGCCGTGGAGGTACGTCAACGACCCGGCGTACAGCTGGTCGAGGAGGTCCTGGTCCCACACGCCGCCGAGGAAGCGCACGCGCGCGTCGGCGGCCGCGTGCACCGACCGCGTGTACTCGTCGGCGTAGGGCGCGGAGCCCACGACGACGAGCGGCCGGCGGGCGCCGCTGCGGACGTAGCCCTCGACGACCTCGCGGACGTGGTTCTCGGGCTCGAAGCGCGCGACGACGAGGTGGTAGCCGCCGGGCTCGAGCCCGGTGCCGTCGAGGCCGCCGGTGCGCGCGCCGACGAGCGGTGCGCCGTAGGAGATGAGCGTCGTGGGCGCCCCGAAGGAGGCGCGGTAGTAGTCGCGGATGCCCTCGGCGTCGGCGACGAGCGCGTCCGACCAGCGCACCGCGAGCTGCTCCGCGGCGCGGTAGTAGCGGCGACCGGCCCCTGCCCACTTGGCGCGCTGCCACTCCAGGCCGTCGACGTGGGTGACGACGGGGACGCCGCGGGCGCGCAGCACCGGCAGGAGCGGCGCGTTGGCGGCGTTGAAGACGAAGGCGACGTCGGGGACGTCCTGGAGGAGGTGGCCGACGGACAGGCCGGTGTGGCTCAGCGTCTCCAGCGAGCGACGGCGCAGCGCCGGCAGGTGGACGAGGCGCATGCCCAGGTGCTCGTCGGGCCGGTCGTCGGCCTCGGCGCCGCGGCAGTAGACGACGACGTCGTGGCCCTTCTCCACCAGGCGGCGGCCGACCTCCTCGACGCAGGTCTCGAAGCCGCCGTAGCGGGCGGGGACCCCGCGGGTCCCCATCATCGACAGGCGCACAGCCGTCCTCCTCCGTGGGTGCGTGACCACCCGTCCGTGCAGGACGCGCTGGCGCGGCCCACCTCTCGCGCTGCCCCGGCCCTCGAGGTGACCAGCAGGCTAACGACGGGTGACGGCGCCCGCAGCGGTTGCTCACGGACCGTCACCTGATCGCGACCACGCGCGCACCGGTGGTCACCCGTCCTGTCGGCAGGCGACGCCCGGGAGTTGAGCCCTCGGCACGGGTTCCGCCCGCCCGCGCCGGCCCGGGGTCAGGCGGAGGTGATCATCCCGGCGCCCACCGTCCGGTTGGTCGCCTCGTCGACGAGGACGAAGCCGCCGGTCGTGCGGTTGCGGCGGTACTCGTCGGCCAGCAGGGGCGTCGTCGTCCGCAGCCGGACCCGGCCGATGTCGTTGAGGCCCAGGCGGTCGGCGGACTCGTCGCGGTGGAGCGTGTCCGTGTCCAGGCGGTACTGCACCTCCTTGACGACGGCGCGCGCGCTCCGCGTCGTGTGCTTGACGGCGTACTTGCGACCCGGTGCGAGAGGGGCGCTCTCGTCCATCCAGCAGACCATCGCGTCGACGTCCTGCGTCGGCGTCGGGGCGTTGTGCGGTCGGCAGACCATGTCGCCGCGGCTCACGTCGAGCTCGTCCTCGAGCCGCACGACGACCGACATCGGCGGGAAGGCCTCCGCCACGGGCCCGTCCGCGGTGTCGATGCCGGCGATCCGCGTGGTGAGGCCGGACGGCAGCACCATCACCTCGTCGCCGGGCCTGAGGACGCCGCCCGCCACCTGGCCGGCGTACCCGCGGTAGTCGCGGTGCCGCCCGGACTGGGGGCGGATGACGTACTGCACCGGGAAGCGGGTGTCGACGAGGTTCCGGTCCCCCGCCACGTGGACGTTCTCGAGGTGGTGCAGGAGGCTCGGGCCCTCGTACCAGGGGGTCCGCGCGGACCGGCTCACGACGTTGTCGCCCTCGAGCGCCGAGACGGGGACCACCTGGACGTCGTGGACCTCCAGGCGCGCGGCGAAGTCGGTGAACTCGTCGCGGATGCGGCGGAACACCTCCTCGTCGAAGTCGACGAGGTCCATCTTGTTGACGACGAGCACGAGGTGCGGGACCTGGAGCAGCGTCGCGAGGAAGGCGTGCCGCCGCGACTGCTCGACGAGGCCCTTGCGCGCGTCGACGAGGACGAGCGCGAGGTCGGCCGTCGAGGCCCCGGTGACCATGTTCCGCGTGTACTGCACGTGCCCCGGCGTGTCGGCGATGATGAACTTCCGCCGCGGCGTCGCGAAGTAGCGGTAGGCCACGTCGATGGTGATGCCCTGCTCCCGCTCGGCCCGCAGGCCGTCGGTGAGCAGCGCGAGGTTCGTGTACTCGTCCCCGCGGTCGCGGCTCGCGCGCTCGACCGAGGCCAGCTGGTCCTCGAAGACGGTCTTGCTGTCGAGGAGCAGGCGCCCGATGAGGGTGCTCTTCCCGTCGTCGACGGAGCCGGCCGTCGCGAACCTCAGCAGGTCCGCGCCGCGGTGGACGAGGGCTGCCTCGTCGTCGGTGCCCGTGGTGCCCGTGGTGCTCATCAGAAGTACCCCTCGCGCTTGCGGTCCTCCATGGCGGCCTCGCTGAACCGGTCGTCGCCCCGGGTCGCGCCGCGCTCGGTGACCCGGGTGGTCGCCACCTCCGCGACGATCTCCGCGGCGGTGGCCGCGTCGGAGCGGACCGCGGCGGTGAGGCTGGCGTCGCCGACCGTGCGGTAGCGCACGCGGGCGGTGAAGACCTCCTCGCCTTCGCGGGGGCGGCAGACGTCGTGGACGGCGAAGAGCATGCCGCCGCGCTCGAAGACCTCGCGCTCGTGGGCGTAGTAGATGCTCGGCAGCTCGAGGCCCTCGGCGGCGATGTAGCTCCAGATGTCCAGCTCGGTCCAGTTGGACAGCGGGAAGACCCGGATGCTCTCGCCGGGGTGGATCCGGCCGTTGTAGAGCGACCAGAGCTCCGGCCGCTGGTTCTTCGGGTCCCACTGGCCGAAGTCGTCGCGGAAGCTGAAGACCCGCTCCTTGGCCCGGGCCTTGTCCTCGTCGCGCCGGGCGCCGCCGAAGATCGCCGTGTAGCCGCCCTTCTCGAGCGCCTCGAGGAGCACCGGCGTCTGGATGCGGTTGCGGGTGCCGTCCGGCGGCTCGCTGACGAGCCCGCGGTCCAGCGCGTCCTGGACGCTCGCGACGACGAGCTGGACGCCCAGCTCGGCGGCGCGGCGGTCGCGGGTCTCGAGCACCTCGGCGAAGTTGTGGCCGGTGTCGACGTGGAGCACGGGGAAGGGCACCGGCGCCGGCGCGAAGGCCTTCTCGGCCAGCCGCAGCATGACGAGGGAGTCCTTGCCGCCGGAGAACAGCAGGACGGGCCGCTCGAGCTCGGCGACGACCTCGCGGATGACGAAGATCGCCTCCGACTCCAGGGCCGCGAGCTGGCTGAGCTGGTAGCGCCCGGCCGTCGTCGTGGACGTCATCGCGGTGCCTCCGCGGGGTGCTCGGGGGCGGCGGCCGCAGCGGCCCCCGCCCGGGGGGCGAGGCGGGCCAGCGCCGCGAGCACGACGTCGGCCACCTCCGGGCGTGCCACCACGAGGTCGGGCAGCAGCGGGTCGGGTCGGTTGTAGCGCAGCGGGGAGCCGTCGACGCGGCTCGTCCGCAGCCCGGCGGCCCGGGCGACGGCGACCGGGGCCGCCGAGTCCCACTCGTACTGGCCGCCGGCGTGGACGTACGCGTCGACCTCGTCGCGCAGGACGGCGGTCGCCTTGACGCCGGCGGACCCCATGGGCACGAGCTCGGCGCCCAGCTCGTCGGCGAGCCGCGTGACGAAGGCGGGCGGGCGGGAGCGGCTGACGGCGAGCCGGAGGACCGGCGGGTCGCCCGAGGGCCGGGCGGGCGCGGGGTCGCTCGTGTGGACGAGCCCCCGGGCGGGCAGCGCGACGGCCCCGGCGACGAGGTCGCCGTCCTCCCACAGGGCCACGTGCACGGCCCAGTCGGTGCGCCCCGCCGGCGCGTCCGCGGACGGCGCCGCCTCGCCGTACTCCCGCGTGCCGTCGAGCGGGTCGACGACCCAGACGCGGCGGGCGGTCAGCCGGGCCGGGTCGTCGGCCGCCTCCTCGGACAGGACGGCGTCGTCGGGGCGCTCGGCGGCGAGCCGGGCCGCGATGACCTCCTGCGACCGGCGGTCGCCCGCGGCCCGCAGCGCGGCCGGCTCGGCGCCGGCGGCGAGCATCTCCGCGCGCAGGGCCAGCAGCGCGGCGCCGGCCTCCTCGGCGACGGCGCGGGCCAGGGCGGCGTCGGGACTGCCGGGCATGGGGCTCCTCGGGCGCACGGCCGGACGACCCGGCGGACGGCTGCTGCTGCCCGGACCCTACTCACCCGACCGGGACGGTCGGGAGTCGAGCGGGCGACCGGGGGCGCGCTCGCGCCCGGGGGCACCCTGCCAGTACCGCGCGCCGCCGCGGCGCGCCCGTCCACGGCCGCGCCGGCGCGGCACCGCCCGGGTCAGTAGGCGCCCGAGCGCCCCAGCACGGCCCGGCCGGTCTTCCAGAGGATCTGGAGGTCCATGGCGATCGACCAGTTGTCGACGTAGCGCAGGTCCAGCCGCATCGACTCCTCCCACGACAGGTCCGCGCGGCCGCTGACCTGCCACAGGCCCGTGATGCCGGGGCGCACGCGCAGGCGCAGGTGCACGGAGTCGTGGTAGCCGTCGTACTCGCGCGGCAGCGGGGGCCGCGGCCCGACGAGCGACATGTCGCCGCGGACGACGTTCCACAGCTGGGGCAGCTCGTCGAGGGAGAGCCGGCGCAGGACCTTGCCCACCGGGGTCACCCGGGGGTCGGAGCGCATCTTGAACATGAGGCCGTCGCGGTCGCTGAGCGCCACGAGGTCGTCGACCATCGAGTCGGCGCCCACGACCATGGTGCGCAGCTTGTACATCGTGAAGGTGCTGCCGTCGACGCCGACGCGCTCCTGGGCGTAGAAGGCGGGACCACGGGTCGTCACCCGCACGGCCAGGGCGGCCCCGAGCAGGACCGGCGAGGCGGCGAGCAGCAGCGCGCTGCCGAGGACCCGGTCCAGCACGGTCTTGCCGAGCATGCGGCCGGAGCGCGCCGAGGGGCGCTCGACGTGGAGGAGCGACAGGCCGGCGGCCGGCCGCAGCTGCAGCGCGGGGCCCGTCACCTCGACGAGGCCCGGGGCGACGACGAGGTCGGCCCCCGTGCTCTCGAGGGCCCACGACAGGCGCCGGAGCGCCCCGCCGGACAGGTGGGACCCGACCACGACGACGACGTCGACGTCGTGGTCGACGACCGCCTGCGGCACGGTGGCCACGGCGCCGACGGCGGCCGGGCCGGAGCCGTCGGCCCCGCCCTCCCAGGAGGCGGGGTCCGGCGTGCAGACGCCGACGACGGACATGGCGTGGCCCTGGCTGCGCCGCAGGTCGCCGAGCATCTCCGTGACGCTCGAGGCGTCGCCGACGACGAGGGTGCGCAGCGCGGGCACGTCGCCCCGGGCCCGCGAGGTCCGCAGGTGGTGGCGCAGGCGGTAGCGGTGCCAGCAGGTGAGCAGCGCGACGAGCGGGACCGCCACGAGGACGAGCCGGCGCGGGAGCAGGAGCTGGAGGCTGAAGGCGACGACGCCGAGCCCCGCCACGACCGCCACGGCGGCGCGCAGGACGCTGGAGAACTCCTCGACCCCGTCGCCGAGGCGCCTCCACTCGTAGCCGCGCAGCGCGCCGAGCGCCCCGACCCAGACGGCCGCGGCGAGCAGCCCCGCGAGGGCCACGGCGTGCGCCTCCACGTCGGTGCCGACGGCACGCAGGGACACGACGGTGGCCGCGACGACGACGCCGGCGACGAGGCCGTCGCCGAGCAGCGCGCGGCGCACGAGGGGGGTGGTCCAGGCGGACCGCCGGCGGGCCGCCGCGCGGGCGACCTCGTCGGGGCAGGAGCCGTCGCGCTCGAAGGGCGTGCGGTCGGTCCAGGGTCGGCGGTCGACGGCGGCGTGGCCGCGGCGCTCCGCGGCGACCTCGTCGTCGCCGGCGACGCGGGCGCCGGGGACGCGCAGCGCGCCCGGGGCGGCCTCGGGGACCACGTCGGCAGAGGTGCTGCCCGGCAGGCCGATCCCCGCGAGGGCCCCGTCCTCGGTCGCTGCGCTCATCCGTCCCTCTCCCACGTCCCTCACCGGCCCGCCGACCGTACGCGGCGGTGACGGGCGGTGGGCAGGGTTCCGGGAGACCACCACCCGCTCGGGCCAGCGCCGGACCGTCCCGGTGACGCGGGCCCCGGGGCGGGAGCGGGACCTTCCGCCCGAGCCGGACATAGGTCCCGCGACGTCGGTCGCGGGTCACCGTGCGTGACACCGGCCCCGCGGTGCGGGGCCGGTGCCGCGTCAGCGCGGGGCGTGCACCTGCTGCTGCGCCGCCTCGAGCCCGTGGAGGACGAGGAGCTCGACGGCGTCGGCCGCCTCCTCGAGCAGCACCGGCAGGTCCCGGCGCTCGGCCGTGCCGAAGGGCCGCAGCACGTAGTCGGCCGGGTCCTGGCGGCCGGGCGGGCGGTCGATGCCGACGCGGACCCGGACGTAGTCGCGCGTGCCGAGCGCCTTGGAGATGTCGCGCAGGCCGTTGTGGCCGCCCTCGCCACCGCCCCGCTTGAGGCGGACGACGTCGCCGGGGAGGTCCAGCTCGTCGTGGACGACGGCCACGCGCCCCGGCGGCACCGAGTGGAAGCGCGCCAGGGCGGCGACGGGACCGCCGGACAGGTTCATGTAGGACGACGGCTTGCCGAGGACGACGGCGGGGCCGGGCCGGCCGCCCGGGAGCACGCCGAGCCGGACCTGCGCCACGGCGGCCTTCGCCCCGCCGGCGCCGCGCGCCGAGCGGAAGGTGGCGCCGCCGCGCGCCGCGAGGACGTCGAGGACCATCTGGCCGACGTTGTGCCGGGTCGCGGCGTACTCGGGACCGGGGTTGCCGAGCCCGACGACGAGCCAGGGCCCCTCCGCCGCGGCGGAGGGGCCCTGGCTGTCGGGCACGGGCCCCGGTGCGCTCGCGCGCACCGCGGGCCTCAGGACTCGTCGGCGGCGGGGGCCGCCGGGGCGTCCTCCGCGGCGGCCTCGGCGTCGGCGTCGGACTCGTCGCGCTCGATGCCGAGCTCGCTCTCGGCCTCGGCGAGGTCGGCCTCGAGGTCCTCGGCCGTGCGGGCCGCGGCCACGTTGACGACGAGCGTCTCGGGGTCGGTGACGAGGGTCGCGCCCCGGGGCAGGGACACCTGGCCGGCGAGGACCTGGGTGCCGGGCTCGGCGCCCTCGACGGACACGGTGACGCCCTCGGGGATGCGCAGGGCGTCGACCTCGAGGGTGAGCGTCTGGTACTCGACGGTGACGACGGTCTCCGGCGCGGGCTCGCCGTCGACGTGGACGGCGATCTCCACCTCGACCTTCTCGCCGCGGCGCACGAGGACGAGGTCCACGTGCTCGATCTCGCGGCGGCGGGGCTCGCGCTGCACGTCCTTGACGAGGGCGAGGACCTCGGTGCCCTCGACGTCCAGCGTGAGGACGGCGTTCTCGCGCTTGACGGCGAGCATCGTCTGGTGGCCGGGGAGGGTGACGTGGCGCGGGTCCTCGCCGTGGCCGTAGACGACGGCGGGGATCTTGCTGGCCCGGCGGATGCGGCGGGCGGCGCCCTTGCCGAACTCGGTGCGCGTCTCGGCGCTGAGGTGGATCTCGTCGGCCATGGGGGTGCTCCTGTGTCGCTCGGGGTGGCTCTGCTGCGGTGGTCGGCCCTCGGCCGGGCCTGCGACGACCCGCGCGGACGGCCCGCGGGCGCCGGGGCGCCGCGACCACCGCGTCGAGTGCGGGGGCGTCCGGCACGGCCGGCACGCCTCCCTCGCCGAGGCAACCGCAGGAGCATAGCCGCCCCGCGGCCACGGCCCCACCGGGCCGACCACGCGGCCGGCGCCCGCCCGGTGGCGCGCCGACGGGCCGGTCCCCCGGGGGACCGGCCCGTCGGTCGTGCGCCCCGGGCGGGGCGGGTGTCAGCGCGCGGCGGGCTCGAGCTCGCGCTCGTCCTCCGGCGCGGCCTTCCAGCCGTCGACGCCGGCGGCCTTCTCGCGGCGGTGGCGCCGCACCGTGTAGACGATCGCGGCCACCCACAGGAGGGCGAGCAGCGGGTAGACGACCGGGCCGGCCGTCGCCTCGACGTCGAAGGTGCGCAGGAGCGTCCGCGAGTTGGTGAGGATGATGAGGCCGCCCACCGCGGCGCCGAGCACGCGGGCGGGCATGTACCGGACGATGAAGGCGGCCACCGGGGCGGCGATGACGCCGCCCACGAGCAGGGCCGAGACGATCATCGGGTCGAGCGCCTCGGAGCCGAGGCCGAGCAGGAAGCCGACGCTGGCCGAGACGGCCACGACGAACTCCGAGGTGTCGACGGTGCCGACGACCTTGCGCGGCTCGACCTTGCCGGTGGTGAGGAGGGCGGGCGTGGCCACGGGGCCCCAGCCGCCACCGCCGCTGGCGTCGAGGAAGCCGCCGAAGAGGCCGACGGGCAGCAGGAAGCGCGAGCGGACCTTGCCCGGGCGCCGCTGCAGCGAGCCGGTGGAGAAGCGGATCGCCACGTAGACGCCGAGCGCCAGCAGCACGCCCGCCATGTAGGGGGCCGCGGACTCCGTCGACAGCCGCGACAGGACGGTGGCCCCGAGGAAGGCGCCCACGCCGCCGGGGATCGCCAGCCGGCCGACGATCTTCCAGTCGACGTTGCCGAACTTCCAGTGCGAGGCGCCCGACGCGAGCGTCGTCCCGATCTCGGCGAGGTGCACCGACGCCGAGGCGAGGGCCGGCGAGGTGCCGGTCGCGATGAGCAGCGTCGTCGAGGTGACGCCGTAGGCCATGCCGAGGCTGCCGTCGACCAGCTGCGCCGCGAGGCCCACGAGGGCCAGGACGATCCATCCGCGCACGTCGTCACTCCACTTTGTCGACCAGAACACTCGGGAACGAGACGTACCTCACTCCCCCGACGGGGTGGTGCACAAGGGGAAGGGCCCGCCGTCCCGGCATGCGGGACGACGGGCCCTCGGGGTCCCGGTGCGGCAGGTCAGATGTCGAGGCCGATCTCGTACGGCGGACGCCGCTCCGGCAGGCGGTCGAGGACGACCTCGGGCAGCTCGTCGCGCACGACCATGGCGACGGTCGTCGCCTCGAGGATCGCCCGCTCGCCCGCCCGCAGCGCCACCCAGACGTCCTGCAGGGCCGTCGAGGCTCCGCGGTAGTCGAGCTGCTCGGGGCGCAGGTTGCGCACGAGCGCGAGCGGACCGTCGATGGCGCGGATGACGTCCGCGACGGTGAGCGTCTCGGCGTCGACGGCGAGCGCGTGCCCGCCGTCGGGGCCGCGCCGGCTCGTCACGAGCCCGGCGCGCCGCAGGTCCCGCAGGATCGCCTCGAGGAAGCGCTGCGGGATGCCCTCCGCCTCGGAGATGCGGTCGCTCGTGGCCCCGCCGGGGCGGGACGCGAGCTGGCACACCGCCCTCAGGGCGTAGTCGGTCTTGGCGGTCAGCCGCACTGCTGCTCCGCCCCGCTCAGCTGTTGCCGTCGAAGAGGCTCGTGACCGAGCCCTCGTCGAAGACCGCGCGGATGGCGCGGGCCAGCAGCGGCGCGATGGACAGCTCGGTGAGCTGGGGGAAGCGGCGCTCGTCGGGGATCGGCAGCGTGTTCGTCGTCACGAGCTCGGCGACCGGGCTGTCGCGCAGCCGCTCCGCCGCGGGCCCCGAGAGGACGGCGTGCGTCGCCGCCACGAGGACCTGCGCGGCGCCGTTCTCGACGAGGGCCTCGGCGGCCTGCACGATCGTCCCGCCGGTGTCGATCATGTCGTCGACGAGCACGCAGGTGCGGCCCTCGACCTCGCCGACGAGCTCGTGCACCTTGACCTGGTTCGGCACCGTGGGGTCGCGCCGCTTGTGGATGATGGCCAGCGGGGCGCCGAGGCGGTCCGACCACTGGTCGGCCAGGCGCACGCGGCCGGCGTCGGGCGAGACGACGGTGAGCTGCTCGCGGTCGACCCGCGAGGCGATGTGGTCGGCCAGCAGCGGCATGGCCCAGAGGTGGTCGACGGGCCCGTCGAAGAAGCCCTGGATCTGGGCCGTGTGCAGGTCGACGCTCATGAGGCGGTTGGCGCCCGCCGTCTTGAACATGTCCGAGACGAGGCGCGAGGAGATCGGCTCGCGGCCGCGGTGCTTCTTGTCCTGCCGGGCGTACGGGAAGAACGGCGCCACGACGGTCGTGCGCTTGGCCGAGGCGCGCTTGAGGGCGTCGACCATGAGCAGCTGCTCCATGAGCCACTGGTTGATCGGCGCCGTGTGGCTCTGGAGGACGAAGGCGTCCGCCCCGCGCACCGACTCCCCGAAGCGCACGTAGATCTCGCCGTTGGCGAAGTCGTACGCCGACGTCGGGACGAGCTCGACGCCCAGGTGCTCGGCCACCTCCTCCGCCAGCGCCGGGTGCGCCCGTCCGCTGACGAGGACCAGACGCTTCTCGCCGGTCGCCCTGATGCCCGTCATGAGTGCGCTCCTGGTGTGCCGTGGGTGTCGTCCCGGCCCGCGGGGGGCCGGGTGGTCTCGGTGCCGTCGGTGCTGCCGGCCGCCCCGTCGTCGTCCGGGGCGTCCCCGGCGGTCCTGGCGCGGGCGGCGGCGAGCGCGGAGGGGCTCCCGGCCCGGCGGCGCTCGACCCAGCCCTCGACGACGCGCTGGCGGGCGCGCGCGACGCCGATGGCGCCCGGGGGCACGTCCGCGTCGATGACGGAGCCCGCCGCGGTGTAGGCGCCGTCGCCCACCGCGACCGGCGCGACGAGCATGGTGTCGCTGCCGATGCGGACGTGGTCGCCGATGCGGGTCCGGTGCTTGCGGACCCCGTCGTAGTTGACGGTGACCGTGGCCGCGCCGACGTTGGTGCCGACGCCGATCTCGGCGTCGCCGACGTAGGACAGGTGCGGCACCTTCGAGCCGGCGCCGATGACGGCGTCCTTCGTCTCGACGTAGGCGCCGATCTTGCCGTCGGCGCCGAGGCGGGTGCCGGGCCGCAGGTAGCTGAAGGGGCCGACGCTGGCGCCCTCCCCCACCTCCGCGCCCGTGCCGTGCGTCCGGACGACGGTGGCGCCGGCGCGGACGACGCAGCGGTCGAGCGTGGTCGACGGCCCGACGACGGCCCCGGTCTCCACGCGCGTCCCGCCGCGCAGCTGCACCTCGGGCTCGAGGCGGACGTCCGGCGCGAGCTCGACGTCGACGTCGACCCAGGTGCTCGCGGGGTCCACGACGGTGACGCCCGCCCGCATCCACCCCTCGAGCAGGCGGCGGTTGAGCTCGGCGCCCGCGCGGGCCAGCTGCACCCGGTCGTTGACGCCCTCGGTCTGGGCGACGTCGTCGACCGGCAGCCCGGCGACGGCACGGCCGTCCGCGCGGGCGATGCCGACGACGTCGGTGAGGTAGACCTCGCCCTGGGCGTTGTCGCGGCCGACGCGGCCGAGGGCGTCGACGAGGACGGCGGCGTCGAAGGCGTAGACGCCGCTGTTGACCTCGCGGACCGCGCGCTCGTCGTCCGTCGCGTCCTTGTGCTCGACGACGCGCTCCACGCCCCCGTCGGCGCCGCGCAGCACCCGGCCGTAGCCGGTGGCGTCGGGCAGGACGGCGGTGAGCAGCGTCACGGCGCTGCCGGTCCGCACGTGCTCGTCGACGAGGCCCTCGAGGGTCGCGGCGCCCAGCAGCGGCGTGTCCCCGCACGTGACGACGACGACGCCGGACGGCTCGCCCGCGACGGCCCGGAGGGCGTCGAGCGCGCAGACGACGGCGCGGCCCGTGCCGGGGACGTCGTCCTGGTCGGCGACGACGACGTCCGGGTCCGCCGCCCGGGCCGCCTCGACGACCTGCTCGCGCGCGTGCCGCACGACGACGACGACGCGCTCCGGGTGCGCGCCGCGGGCCGTGGCGAGCGCGTGCCCCAGCAGGGTGCGGCCGGCGAGCGGGTGCAGGACCTTGGGGGTGGCCGATCGCATCCGGGTGCCCTCGCCCGCGGCGAGGACGACGACGGCGCTGGGCCGGGTGCTGCTCACGCGAGCGGGCTCCTTGCGCGGGGGTCGGGGACTCACCGGCCCTCGGGGCCGTGGTCGCGGCGTCGGACCGCGGCGACCCTACCGCCCGCGGACGGCGCGGTCCGCTGCCCGGGTGGCTCCCCCGCGAGGACTCGAACCTCGATCTCACGCTTCCAAAGAGCGGCGTCCTGCCGTTGGACCACGGGGGACCGCCCGCGCCGCCGACGCTACCGGGCTGGTCCCGGGCCCCCACGGGACGGCCGGGGCGGGCCGCACGGCCAGGCCCTTGCCAGGGAGCTCCCAGGCGTCGCGGTCGCTCGGACGGGCGAGGCTACGGATGCGTAGGTTACGGTTCCGTAGGTGACCACCACCACGCACAGCCCGGACGCCGAGGCGGAGCTCCAGTCCCGCCTCCTGCGCGACCTCGAGCCGGTCGTCGCCGAGAACCTCGAGCGCCACCTCAAGGTGACGACGGCCTGGAACCCCCACGACTACGTGCCGTGGAGCGAGGGGCAGAACTTCGCCTACCTCGGCGGGACGGACTGGGAGCCCGGCGACTCGCGCCTCGACCCGGTCGCGCGGACGTCGATGGTCGTCAACCTCCTCACCGAGGACAACCTCCCCAGCTACCACCGCGAGATCGCGACGAGCTTCGGCCGCGACGGCGCGTGGGGGCAGTGGGTCGGCCTCTGGACCGCCGAGGAGGGCCGCCACGGCATCGCCCTGCGCGACTACCTCGTGGTCACCCGCGGCTCCGACCCCGTCGAGCTCGAGAAGCTCCGCATGGAGCACATGACGGCCGGCTACGACAACGGCGACAAGGGCATGCTCCAGACCATCGCCTACGTGTCGTTCCAGGAGCTCGCCACCCGCGTGAGCCACCGGAACACCGGCCGTGCCACCGGCTGCCCCGTCGCCGAGCAGCTGCTCGCCCGCGTGGCCAAGGACGAGAACCTCCACATGGTCTTCTACCGGAACCTCATGGCCGCGGCCTTCGAGCGCGCGCCCGACGAGACGATGGAGGCCATCCGCGACGAGGTCATGACCTTCGCGATGCCGGGCGCCGGCATGACCGGCTTCGCCCGGTCGTCGATGATGATCGCCAAGGCCGGCATCTACGACCTCAAGCTCCACCACGACGACGTCCTCATGCCGGTCCTGCGCTTCTGGAAGGTGTTCGAGCGCACCGACCTCGGCCCGCGCGGCGAGAAGGCGCGGCTCGAGCTGGCGGAGTTCATGGGGAAGCTGGACGAGACGGCCACCCGCTTCGTCACCCGGCGCGAGGAGGCGGCCGCGCGCCGCGCCGCCCGCACGGGCGAGCAGGCCTGAGCGCCGGGACGCGGGCCGCGGCCGTCCCCCGGGGCGCCGCGGCCCGCCCGGCCCGCCGCCCCGCGCGCGAGGATGGGGCCGTGACCGTCGGCGCCCCGCTCCCCCGCCGCGCCCGCATGACGGGCGCGGAGCGGCGGGAGCAGCTGCTCGACGTCGGCCGCACGCTCTTCGCCGAGCGCGGCGTCGACGGCGCCAGCGTCGAGGAGGTGGCGGCCCGCGCCGGCGTCTCCAAGCCCGTCGTCTACGAGCACTTCGGCGGCAAGGAGGGCCTGTACCGCACGGTCGTCGAGCGGGAGACGGCGGTCCTCCTGGGCACGATGACCGACGCCCTCGACGTCTCGGGCCTCCACCCGCGGGCGGTGCTCGAGCGGGCGGCGCTGAGCCTGCTCGACTACGTCGAGGAGAACGCCGAGGGCTTCCGGATCCTCGTGCGGGACGCCCCCGTCGCGTCGACGGGCGGCACCTTCGCCACCCTCATCTCCGACATCGCCCGCCAGGTCGAGCACCTCATGGTGCGCGAGATGGCCAAGCAGGGGCTGCCGGCCGACGCCGCGCCCATGTACGCGCAGATGCTCGTCGGCATGGTGGCGCTGACCGGCCAGTGGTGGCTCGACACGCGCGAGCCGCCGAAGGCCGTCGTGGCCGCGCACCTCGTCAACCTCTCGTGGAACGGCCTGTCCCACCTCGAGGCGACGCCGCGCGAGGTCACGGGCGAGGTCCCGCTCGTCCGGCCCGCCGGCGGCGTGCGGCCTCAGCGCTCGAGGAGCGCCACGACCCCCTGACCGCCCGCGGCGCAGACCGACACGAGCGCACGCCCGCCGCCGCGCACGGCGAGGGCCTTGGCCGCCGAGGCCAGGACCCGGGCGCCGGTCGCGGCGAAGGGGTGCCCGGCGGCCAGCGAGCCGCCGTGGGGGTTGAGGCGCGCCCGGTCGACCTCGCCGAAGGGCTCGGCGCGGCCGAGCCGCACGCGGCAGTACGCCGGGTCCGCGAGGGCCGCCAGCGTCGTCAGCACCTGGCCCGCGAAGGCCTCGTGCACCTCGAGGACGTCGAGGTCGTCGAGCCCGAGGCCGTGGCGGTCGAGGAGGCGGGCCACCGCGCCGACGGGGGCCATGAGCAGCCCCTCGGCGCCCGAGACGTGGTCGACCGCCGTCGTCTCGGTGTCGACGAGGTGCGCCAGCGGCTCCAGGCCCCGGTCCGCGGCCCACGCGTCGGAGGCGAGCAGGACGACGGCCGCGCCGTCCGTGAGCGGCGTGGCGTTGCCGGCCGTCGTCGTCGCCGTCTCCCCGCGCCCGAAGACCGGGCGCAGGCGGGCCAGCTGCTCGGCCGTGAGCCCGGGCCGCAGGACGTCGTCGCGCTCGAGGCCGCGGTGCGGCACGACGAGGTCGTCGAGGAAGCCGCTCGCGTACGCCGCCTCGAGCCGGTGGTGGCTCGCGAGCGCCAGCTCGTCCTGCGCCTCGCGGGTGATGCCCCACTCCAGCGTGGTCCGGGCCTGGTGCTCGCCCATCGACAGCCCGGTGCGGGCCTCGGTGGTGCGCGGCGCCACGGGGAGCAGGTCGCGGGGCCGCACGCCCGCGAAGGCCTGCAGCCGCGCCGCCGCCGACCGCGCCCCGCGCGCCCGCAGGAGCGCCCGGCGCAGCGGCTCGGAGACGACGACGGGCGCGTCCGACACCGTGTCGCTGCCGCCGGCGACGCCCACCTCGTAGCGCCCCAGGGCGATCCCGTCCGCCACCGTGACCGCGGCCTGCAGACCGGTCCCGCAGGCCTGGCCGACGTCCCACGCCGGGGTGGTCGGGTCGAGCACCGAGCCGAGCACGGCCTCGCGCGTCAGCACGAGGTCGCGGCTGTGGCGGACGACGGCGCCCGCGACGACGGCGTCGAGGCGCTCGCCGACGAGCCCGGCCCGGCGTGCGAGGCCGTCGAGGGAGGCGGTGAGCATCTCCTCGGCGGACGCGGCGGCGTAGGCGCGGCCCGCCTTCGAGAAGGGGATCCGGGTGCCGGCGACGACGGCGACGGGGCGCGGCGCGGCGACGCGGCCGAAGGCCGCCGGGCGCGAAGGGGCTGCCATGGCGTCACTGTGCCACGACCGCGGCCGCGGTGTTACTCACGGGTAACTTCCCAGCCCGGACAGGGGTAGCGTCGTGGCATGCAGCGAGGCAGCGGACCCCTGACCGGCGCCCTGCGCGGCGTCCTCCCCGGCCGGACCGGCGCGGCCGCGTCCTCCGGGCCGTCCGGCGACGACGACGCCCCCGCCGACCGCTACGCCGACTTCGCGCGGTCCGCCCTGGGGCGCAAGGTCGTCCCCGGGCTCGGCCTGCCGGACCCGGCGCCGCTGCGGCGCGACGCGCCGGGCGCCCCGCTCGCGCCCGGCCCGGTGCTCGTCACGGGTCTCGTCCCGGTGGGCGGCGGGGACGCGGCACCCCGTGACGCCGGTGCGGCGGCCGCCGCCGCGGTGGCCGCCGCCGGCGCCCGGGTCCTGCTCCCCGGGGACGACGACGGCACCGAGCGCCTCGGCGGCGTCGTCGTCGACGCGACGGCGGCCCGCTCCCCCGCCGACCTCGTCGGCCTCGTCGGCGCCCTCGCCCCCCGGCTCCGCCGCCTGGCGCGCGGCGCCCACGTCGTCGTCCTCGGGCTCGACCCCGACCGGCTCCCCGACGGCGCGGACGCCGCGACGCGGGTGGCGCAGCGGGCCCTCGAGGGCTTCACCCGCTCGCTCGGCAAGGAGGTCGGCGGCGGACGCACGGTTCAGCTCGTGCTGCTGTCCGGCGGCGGCGCGGCGGGCCTCGGCGGCGCGCTGCGCTTCCTCCTGTCCGGGCGCTCGGCCTTCGTCAGCGGGCAGGTCGTCCGGCTCGCCGACCCGGTCGGCGACCTCCCGGACGACGACCTCGCCCGCGGCTCCCGCCCGCTCGAGGGCCGCACGGCGCTCGTCACCGGCGCGGCGCGCGGGATCGGCGCGGCGACGGCGCAGCTGCTCGCGGCCCGCGGCGCCCGCGTCGTCCTCGCCGACGTGCCGGCCGCGGCCGACGTCCTCGCGGCGACGGCGCGCGAGGTCGGCGGCGAGCCCTTCGTCCTCGACGTGACGTCGGACCTGGCGCCCGACCGGCTCGGGGAGCGGGCCGACGCCGTCGGCGGCCTCGACGTCGTCGTCCACAACGCCGGCATCACGCGCGACCGCCGCCTGCGCAACATGCGGCCGGACGCCTTCGCGTCCGTCCTCGAGGTCAACGTGGCCGCGCCGCTGCGGCTGACCGAGCACCTGCTCGCCACCGGGCGCCTGCACCGCGGCGGCCGCGTGGTCGGGGTCTCGTCCCTGGCCGGGATCGCCGGCAACGACGGGCAGACGAGCTACGCCGCCTCGAAGGCCGGCGTCATCGGCCTCGTCGACGCCCTCGCGCCGCGGGCGGCCGAGGTCGGCGCCACGGTCAACGCGGTGGCGCCCGGCTTCGTCGAGACCCGGATGACGGCCGCCGTCCCCGCGCTCAACCGGCAGCTCGGCCGGCGGCTGTCGTCGCTGGGGCAGGGCGGCCTGCCCGTCGACGTCGCCGAGGTGGTGGCCTGGTTCGCGGAGCCCGCGTCCGCGGCGGTCAACGGCCAGGTGCTCCGCGTGTGCGGGCAGAACCTCCTCGGCGCATGAGCGGGCCCGTCCCCGGTGCCGGGCCGGGGCCGCTGCCCCTCGCGCCGACGCGCCGGACGCTCGCGGCCGCCGTCCTGCGGCGGGGCCGCGGTCGGGCGCTGCCGGCGGGCCCGGTGCTCGTGCCGGACGTCCGCGTGGACCCCGCGCACCTCGACGCCTGGGGGCGGGTGTGCCACGTGCGCCCGGGCGCCGCGCTGCCCGCCTGCTACCTCCACGTCCTCACGTGGGGCGCCCAGGCGCGGCTGCTGCTCGGGCCGGGCTTCCCGCTCGCGCCCGTGGGCCTCGTCCACCTCGCGCAGCGGCTCGAGGTGCTGCGTCCCGTCGACCCGCGCGAGGTGCTGGCGCTGCGCGTCGCGGCCCGCGACCTCCGCCCCCACCGCCGGGGTCGGCAGGTGGACCTCGTGGCGACCGCGGAGGCCGGGGGCGAGGTCGTCTGGCGCGGGACGAGCACCTACCTGCGCCGCGAGCCGGGGGCGGGCGGCGGGCCGCCGTCGACGAGCCGCCAGGCGCCGGACGGCGGGGCGCCGTCGACGACGGACGGCGGGGCGCCGTCGACGACGGACGGCGGGGTCGACGCGGCGCTCCGCGGGCCGCTGCCGGACGGCGTCGTCCGGTGGGACGTCCCCGCCGGCACCGGCCGCGCGTACGCCGCGGTGGCGGGCGACCCCAACCCGCTGCACACCTCGGCGCTCGCGGCGCGGGCGCTCGGCTTCCCCCGGCCGCTGGCCCACGGCATGTGGACGCTGGCCCGCGCGCTCGGCGACCTGCAGGGCCGCGCCCCGGTGACGGGCGTCGTCGACGCCCGCTTCCGCAAGCCCCTCCTCGTCCCCGGCCGCGCCGTCCACGGCTGGCACCGCCGCGAGGACGGCTCGCTGCTGCTCGCCGTCCGGCGCGAGCGCGACGGCGAGCCGCACCTCGTCGCCGACGTCGTGCCCGGCGCCTGAGCGGCCCCGTCCGCCGCATCGTCCGCTCTCACGCCGCGTCCGCCCCGCCCCTCCTTCCCTCGACTCGACCCACCGCGCCCGCCCGCCCCTCGTCCTCTCCGCCGCGTCCCCTCCCCCGCCACGTCCCCCCTGTCGACCACGTCCCCCCTCCCGACGTGCGACCTCGTCGGGCCGGGTGAGCGCTCCCGCGGCCCGACGAGGTCGCACGTCGGGAGAGGGGCGGGGTGGCGGGGGCCGCCGCGGACCGGGGCGGAGGCGGAGGCGGAGGGCGTCGAGAATCTCGACGTCGAGACACCGCGGCTAGCATCGACGGCGTGGCGGACGAGGCGGGGGGCGGCGGGCCCGACGAGGTCGACCGCATCGTCGCGGCCTGGCGGCGCGAGCGGCCGGACCTGGACGTCTCTCCGCTGCAGGTGCTCTCGCGCGTCAGCCGGCTCTCCCGCCAGCTCGACCTCGCCCGCCGGGCGGCCTTCGCCGAGCACGACCTCGAGGCGTGGTCCTTCGACGTCCTGTCCGCGCTGCGCCGGGCCGGCCACCCGCACCAGCTGACGCCGGGGCGGCTCGTCGCCTCGACGCTCGTGACGAGCGGGACGATGACCAACCGGGTCGACCGGCTCGTCGCCGCCGGCCTCGTCGAGCGTCACCCCGACCCGGGCGACCGCCGCGGCGTCCTCGTGCGGTTGACGCCCGCAGGCGCGTCCAGAGTCGACGCCGCCATGGCCGACCTCCTCGTGCGGGAGCGGCAGCTGCTCGCGGGGCTCGACGCGCCGCAGCAGCAGGCGCTGGCCGACGTCCTGCGCCGCATCTCCCGCGGCCTCGACGAGGGCTGAGCCCCAGGTCAGGCGCCCGGTCCCCGGCACCGTCCCGCATGCCGGACACTGGGCGCGTGCCGCACGCCGACCGCCCCGACGACGTCGTCCCGCCCGCGACGACGCCCGAGCCCGTCACCGTCGCGACGACGCGCGTCGCCGACCCCGGCCAGCGCCTCGAGATGATGACGTGGGTCAGCGCCGGGGCCCGCCTCGCCGAGAGCGCGCCGGGCTTCCTCGGCGCCGGGTGGGTCCGCGGCGCCGTGGACTCCCGCGAGTGGCACATGCTCTACCGCTTCGCCGACGAGGACGCGCTCGCGCGGTGGGAGGGCTCCCCTGAGCGGCTCTGGTGGCTCGCCGGCGCCCCCGGCACCGTCCGGCCCACGCGCACCGAGCGCCGCACCGGCATCGAGGGATGGTTCGACGCCGCGGACGGCGTCGTCGTCGGGGCCGAGGGCCTCGCGGACCGCCCGCGCCGCCCCCCGCGCTGGCGCCAGGCCCTCGTCATCTACTCGGTCTTCCTGCCCCTGTCCCTGCTCGTCAACCTCACGCTCGGCGCCGCGATCGCCGACCACGTCCCGCTGTGGCTCCGCGTGGTCGTGACGACGACGCTCATGACCCCGGTGATGACGTACCTCGCCCTCCCCTGGGCCACCCGCCGCCTGCAGTGGTTCCTCGACGCCGAGCCGCCGCCCTGGCGCCGTCGCCGCCCCTCCTGACCCACCTGCCCCCGCGGCCCCCTCGTCGCGGAGGGGGGCGTGGAGGGGGTCAGCCGGCGGTCTCGGCGGCCTCGAGCCAGGCCTCCTCGACCTGCTCGCGCTCGGCGACGACGGCGCGGAGCTCGGCGTCGAGGGCCGTGACGGCGGCGTGGTCGGCGGCCGCGTCGGCCATCCGGGCCAGCAGGCCCGCCTCGCTCGTCTGCAGCTTCTCCAGGCGGCGCTCGAGCCGGGAGACCTCCTTGCGCGCGGCGCGGACGTCGGCGGCGGAGGGGCCGCCCGCGGCCGCCGTCGCGGCCGCGGCGTCGCCCGCCGTCGCCACGCCCGGCAGCACCCCGCCGACCGGGGCGGCGTGGACGCCGGCCCTCAGGGCCAGGTACTCCTCGACGCCGCCGGGCAGGTCGCGCAGGTGGCCGTCGCCGAGGAGGGCGACCTGGTGGTCGGTGGTGCGCTCGAGCAAGTACCGGTCGTGCGACACGACGACGAGGGTCCCGCGGAAGCCGTCGAGGACGTCCTCGACCGAGGCCAGGACGTCCGTGTCGAGGTCGTTCGTCGGCTCGTCGAGGAGCAGCACGTTCGGCTCGTGCACGAGCAGCCGCAGCAGCTGGAGCCGGCGCCGCTCGCCGCCGGAGAGCTCGCCGACCGGCGTCCACGCGCGGTCGCGGGTGAAGCCGAGGCGCTCGACGAGGGAGCTCGCGCTCACCGGCTTGCCGTCGACGAGGATCTCGCGCCGCTCCCGCTCGACCGCCTCGAGCGCCCGCAGGTCGGCCACCTCGGCCAGCTCGTGCAGCGACTGCGACAGGACGGCGACGCGCACCGTCTTCCCCCGGCGCACGCGGCCCGCGTCGGGCTCCAGCTCGCCGGTCAGCAGGCGCAGCACGGTGGTCTTGCCCGCGCCGTTGACGCCGACGACCCCGACCCGCTCCCCCGGCGCCAGCCGCCACGTCACGCCGTCGAGCAGCGTCCGGGGCGCCCCGCCGTCGGGCGAGGGCACGCGCAGGACGACGTCCTCGAGGTCGAGGACGTCCTTGCCCAGCCGGGCGCTCGCCGTGGAGGTGAGGTCGGCGGTCTCGCGGGGCGGCGGCTCGGACGCGACGAGCGCGGCCGCGGCGTCGAGGCGGAACTTCGGCTTGCTCGTCCGGGCGGGCGCGCCCCGCCGCAGCCACGCGAGCTCCTTGCGGAGGAGGTTGGCCTGCCGGTCCGCCGTCACCTGGGCCACCCGCGCCCGCTCGGCGCGGGCGAGGACGTAGGCGGCGTACCCGCCGTCGTACCGCTCGACCCCGCCGCCGGTGACCTCCCACGTCTCGTCGCAGACGGCGTCGAGGAACCACCGGTCGTGCGTGACGACGAGGAGCGCACCGCGGCCCGCGGGCCAGCGGCGTCGCAGGTGCTCGGCGAGCCAGGCCACGCCCTCGACGTCGAGGTGGTTGGTCGGCTCGTCGAGGACGACGAGGTCGTGGTCGCCCACGAGCACCGCCGCGAGGGCGGCACGGCGGCGCTGCCCGCCGGACAGCGTCGACAGGGGCGCGTCGAGGCCGCCGGGCACGCTGACCTGGATGTCGTCGAGGAGGCCGGAGACGACGTCGCGGACCCGGGCGTCCCCCGCCCACGCGTGGTCCTCGGCGTCGCCGACGACGAGGTGCCGGACGGTGCCGGTGGCGTCCGGGTCGTCCGCCTGCGGCAGGACGCCGACCCGCACGCCGCGGGTGCGGGTCACGCGGCCGCCGTCCGGCGTGTGCTCCCCGGTGAGGACGCGCAGGAGCGTCGACTTCCCGTCGCCGTTGCGGCCGACGACGCCGACGCGGTCGCCGTCGTCGAGGCCGAGGGAGACGCCCGCGAGCACGTCGCGGGCGCCGAGGACGACGGAGACCTGCTCCGCGTTGATGAGGTGCGCCACGGGCTCCAGTCTCCCGCACGCCCCGGGGCCCGCCGTACCGCCGCGGGGCGGCCCGCCCGGCGACCGGTCAGCGCGCGACGTCGACGAGCCGCGCGCCGGGCGCGGGCCCGTGCACGCGCCGCACGTCGGCCGCGGCGCCGGAGGCGGTGAGCGCGACGGCGACGTCGAGCCCCTGCTCCCGGTCGGCGACGAGGAAGGCCGTCGTCGGCCCGGAGCCGGACACGAGCGCGGCCAGGGCGCCGGCCTCCCGGCCCACCTCGAGCGTCCGGGCGAGGGCGGGCGCGAGGGACAGCGCCGGCGCCTCGAGGTCGTTGACGAGCGCCGCGCCGACGGCGGCGGGATCGCCGGCGGCGAGCGCCACGAGGAGGTCGCGGACGTCCTCCTCCCCCACCGCGGGGTCGCCGTCCCCGGCCGCGGCGCGCTGCCGGTCGAGCTCGCCGAACACCGCGGGCGTGGACAGCCCCTGCCCGGCGAGGGCGAGGACCCACGAGCGGGTGCCGCGGGCGAGGGCCGGCACGACCCGCTCCCCGCGCCCCGTCCCGACCGCCGTGCCGCCGACGAGCGCGAAGGGCACGTCGGCGCCCAGCTCGGCCCCGAGCGCGAGGAGGTCGTCGCGACCGAGACCGGTGCCCCACAGCGCGTCGCACGCCACGAGGGCCGCCGCGGCGTCGGCGCTGCCGCCGGCCATGCCGCCCGCCACCGGGACCTGCTTGGTGATCTCCAGCCGCACCCGCGGCGGGACGCCGGCGCGCTCGGCCAGCAGCAGCGCGGCGCGGACGGCGAGGTTGCGCTCGTCGGTCGGCAGCCCCTCCGCGCCCTCGCCGGCGACGGCGCACTCGAGGCGGGCGCACGGCACGGCGCGCACGTCCTCGTGCAGCGCCACGGCCTCGAAGACCGTGACCAGCTCGTGCGAGCGGTCCGGCCGCAGCCCGCCGACGCGCAGCGCGAGGTTGACCTTGCCGGGCGCGCGGGCCGTGACCGGCGTGCCGGGCGGGACGCGACGGGGCCGGTCGTCGCCGTCGACGACCTCGGCCGGGCCCGCGCCCGCGGGGTCGCCGCCGTCGTCCGGCTCACCACCGGGCAGCACGCGCAGACCGTCCCCCACGCGCGTGACCCTAGGCGAGCCCCGGACGCCCGGCACGGCCCTGCCGCGAGGTGGCACCCGCCGCCGTGCGGGCGTCAGCCGGGCAGGACGTCGCGCCCGGCGGGCGCGGCGAGGCCCAGCACGTCGTGGCCCGCGTCGGCCACGGCCACGAAGCCGGCGACGTCGAGGCGCTCGCCCCGGAGCCCCGGGTCGACGCCGGCCGCCCGCAGGGCCTCCTCGGCCCGGGCGGCGCTGCCCGCCCAGCCGGCGAGCGCCGCGCGCAGCGTCTTGCGCCGCTGCGCGAAGGCGGCGTCGACGACGGCGAAGACGGCCTCGCGACCGGCGGTGCTCGCCGGGGGCTCACGACGCCGCAGCGCCACGAGCCCCGAGTCGACGTTGGGGGCCGGCCAGAAGACCGTGCGCCCCACAGCCCCGGCGCGCTCGACGTCGCCGTACCAGGCCGCCTTGACGGACGGGACGCCGTAGGCGCGGCTCCCCGGCTCGGCGGCCAGCCGCTCGGCCACCTCCGCCTGGACCATGACGAGCGCCGACCGCAGCGACGGCAGGCGCTGCAGCAGCACGAGCAGCACGGGGACGGCGACGTTGTAGGGGAGGTTGGCCACGAGCGCCGTCGGCGTCCCCGCCCCGGCGCCGAGCACGTCCTCGGGGCCGACGCGGAGGGCGTCGGCGCCGAGCACCGCGAGGCGCGGCGGGACCGCCTCGTCGGCGCCGCGCCGGGCGGCGACGGTGCGGGGCAGCTCGGCGGCCAGCACCGGGTCGACCTCGACGGCGACGACGCCGGCGGCCTCCTCGAGCAGCGCCAGCGTGAGCGACCCGAGCCCCGGGCCGACCTCCAGGACGACGTCCTCGGGGCCGACGCCGGCACGCCGGACGATGCGGCGCACCGTCCCGGCGTCGGTGACGAAGTTCTGGCCGAGCGTCTTCGTGGGCCGCACGCCGAGGCGTCCGGCGAGGGCACGGACGTCGACGGGCCCCAGGAGCGCGGTGCGCTCCCGGGGCCCGTCGACGAGCTCTCCGCTCAGCGGGTCGTCCCGCCGGTCCGGAGGGCGGTGCGGTGCGGCACGGCGGAGGTCACAGCCCCAGCTTGCGCGAGCAGGACGGCCAGTCGCCGTAGCCGCCGCGCGCGGCGCGGACCTTCTCCGCGACGGCGATCTGCTGCTCGCGGCTGTTCTCGTGCGGGAGGCCCGAGCCGCCGTAGGCGCGCCACGTCTGGGCGCTGAACTGCAGGCCGCCGTAGTAGCCGTTGCCGGTGTTGATGGACCAGTTGCCGCCGGACTCGCACTGCGCGAGGCGGTCCCAGGCGCTGCCGCTCGGGGTCGAGGAGGACGGCGTCGACGGGCGCTGCTCGCTCTCCTCCTCGTCGTCGTCCGAGGAGGACGAGGACGAGCCCGAGGACGACGAGCCGGAGGAGGACGACGAGGACGAGGACGACGAGGAGCTCGAGGAGGACTGGCGCGCGGGCTCCGGCTCGGGCTCCGGCGCGGGGCGCTCCTTGGTGCCGACGAGGACGACGCGCGTCTCCGGCTCCTCGGTGACGACGTCGGAGACGACGGCCTTGGAGACGACCTGGCCGTCGTGCGTCGTCTGGCGGAAGGTCACGCGGTGCGTGCCCTCGTCGCCGGCGGCGTCGACCCGGGTCTGCCCCTCGAAGAGGTCGTCGGTCTCGCGGCGCACCGTCTCGAAGGCGATGGCGCCCTCCTCGGCGACCTCGGTCGTCAGGACGCGGACGACCGTGACCGTGAGGCCGTTCTCGAGCGGCGCCGCGGTGTCGGCGGAGACGGTGTCCGTCCCGCCGACGACGACGCCGGCCTCGTCGAGGAGGTCGCCGACGGTGGCGGCGGTGCTCGTGTACTCGGTGGCCTCGCCGTCGGCGACGACGCGGACGCCCTTCGGCGTGATCATCGAGACGGACCCGCCGTCGCGGCCGAGCGCCATCGAGCGGGACGCGGTGAGGGCGGCGCCCTCGGAGCGGACGCCGAGGTCGTCGAGCGCCTCGTCGAGCGTCAGCGCCGTCGTCCAGTGCGTCGTCGTGCGGCCGTCGACCGTGAGCTCGAGCTCGCGGGCGTGGCGGACGACGACGGTGCCGCCGTCCTCGACCCGGCCGTCGACGGCGGGGGCGACGACGTCGCGCGGCCCCAGCTCGACGCCGCCCTCGGCGAGGACGTCCTCGACGTCACCGCCGAAGAGGCGCACCTCCTGGCTGACGCCGTCGACGTCGAGCTCGACCGTGGTCGAGCCGGCGGCGTAGACCGCGGCACCGCCGAGCAGCGCGACCAGCGCGGCGCCCTGGACGGTGCGGACGGCGACCCGGCGGCCGCGACGGGTCGGCAGCGCCGCGTCCGTCGGCTCGGCGGGCGAGGAGGGCGGGGTGGCGGAGGAGGTCATGAGGTCCTGACGTCGCGCTGTCCGGACGCTCGCGAGGAGGAGGGCGCACCCGGGCGCGCGGCAGCGGACCCTGCGTGCCACCCCCACGGGGTGGGTACGGCAGGGTCGCGTCGTCGCGGGAGGTGCAGCCCGGAGCCTTCCCCAGCCCCGGCTGACCGAGGGACCGTAACCGATCCGAGACCTGATGTCACACCCCTGCCCGCCGCGCAAGCCGACGCGCGGGGGCGTCACCCGCCCGGCCCGCGGCCCGGGGAGCCGGTCACCAGGGCCCGTAGAGCTCCTCCGCGGTGGCGGAGACGGTCTCGCACAGGCGCTCCAGCGGGACGTCGAGCACCTCGGCGACGACCCGGGCGGTGTGCGGCAGGAGGTAGCTCGCGTTGGGCCGTCCGCGGTACGGCGCCGGCGTGAGGAAGGGCGCGTCCGTCTCGAGGAGCACCCGCTCCGGCGGCACGACGGCGAGCGCGCTGCGGAGGCCCCCCGCGTTGCCGAAGGTCACGGTCCCGGCGAAGGAGAGCCAGTAGCCCCGCCGCACGCACTCGCGGGCCATGTCGACGTCGCCGGAGAAGCAGTGGAGGACGACCCGCTCGGCCCGCTCCTCCGCGAGCACCCGCAGGACGTCGGCGTGGGCGTCCCGGTCGTGCACCTGCACGGGCAGCCCGAGGTCGTTCGCCAGCCGCACGTGCGCCCGGAACGACTCCTCCTGCGCGGCGAGCGCGGCGGCGTCCCCGGCGTCCGTGCGGAAGGTGTCCATGCCGGTCTCGCCGACGACGCGGACGCGGTCGGCGCGCGCGAGCCGCCCGATCTCCTCGAGCGCCGCGTCGAGCTCGCCGCGGGCGGCGAGCAGCGGGGCCTCGTTGGGGTGGAGGGCGACGCCGCCGAGCAGCTGCGGGTGGCGCTGCACGACCTCGACGGTCCAGCGCGCGGCCGGGAGGTCGCAGCCGATCTGGACGGCGCGGGGCACGCCGGCGGCGGCGGCCAGCGCGAGCAGCTCCTCGACGCCGCGGTGGCCCTCGGCCCCCGCGTCCGCGCCGGGCCCGTCGGCGATGTCGAGGTGGGTGTGGTCGTCGACGACGGGCACGGGCAGCGGCTCGGGGGCGGGCGGCCACGAGCGGTCGCGACGGCGGCCGTCGGGCCCCGTGCCCGAGCGGGCGCGGGGCGGGGCGGTCGCGGCGCCGGCGGGCCCGGGGACGGCGTCCTCCGCGGCGCAGCCGCCGGGCCCCGTGCCGCCGGCCTCAGCCACCGGCGGCCTCGCCGCGCAGCCGCTCGAGCTCGGCCTCGACGTCCTCGTCCTCGATCTTGCGGAACACGGGCGAGGGCTTGCCGACGGGCGTGCCCGGGACGACGGGGACCGAGCCCCACGCCGGCGTGCCCGCGCCGCCGTCCGCCGCGGGGGTCCGCAGCACGGGGTACGGCGTGCCGCCGTCGAGGTCCTCGACGTCGACGAGCTCGGGCATCGGCGAGACGACGCCGGTGCCGCCCATGACCTCGTGGACGGCCTGCGCGCTGTGCGGCAGGTACGGCCCCAGCAGGGTGCGGCAGTCCGAGATGCCCTGCGCCGCGACGTGCAGGACCGTCCGCATCCGCTCGGGGTCGCTCGTCCGCAGCGCCCACGGCGCCTGGTCCGAGAGGTACTTGTTGACCTCGCCCACCGTCCGCATGGCCTCGGCGAGCCCCTGCTTCTGGCGGTGCGTGGCCACGAGGTCGCCGACGACGTCGAAGGCGCCGGACGTCGCCGCGAGCAGCGTGCGGTCCTCCGGCGTCAGCTCCCCCGCCTCCGGGACCGCCCCGACGTTCTTGTGGATGAGGTTGGCGGTGCGGTTGACGAGGTTGCCCCAGCCCGCGACGAGCTCGTCGTTGGTCCGACGGCGCAGCTCGCGCCACGTGAAGTCGGTGTCGGCGTTCTCCGGCCCGGCGGCGGACAGGAAGTAGCGCAGCGCGTCCGGCTGGTACCGCGCGAGGACGTCGCGGACGTAGATGACGACGCCGCGGCTGGAGGAGAACTGCTTGCCCTCCATCGTGAGGAACTCGCTGGCGACCACCTCCGACGGCAGCGCGAGGTCGCCGTAGACGCCGGGCTCCCCGCCGCGGGAGCCCTTGCCGGCGTAGCCGAGCAGCTCGGCCGGCCAGACGAGCGAGTGGAAGACGATGTTGTCCTTGCCCATGAAGTAGGCGCCGCGCGCCTCGGGCCCCCAGAAGGGTCGCCACGCCTCGGGGTCGCCGCTGCGGCGCGCCCACTCGATGCTCGCCGACAGGTAGCCGACGACGGCGTCGAACCACACGTAGAGCCGCTTCGTCGGGTTCTCCTGCCACCCGGGCAGCGGGACGGGGATGCCCCAGTCGATGTCGCGCGTGATGGCGCGGGGCCGGATCTCCTCGAGGAGGTTGCGGCTGAAGCCGAGGACGTTGGGCCGCCAGGACGCCGAGCCCGTCTTCGTCCCGAGCCACTCCCCCACCGCCTCGGCCAGCGCGGGCAGGTCGAGCATGAAGTGCTGGCTCTCGACGAAGCGCGGCGTCTCGCCGTTGATGCGGCTGACGGGGTTCTTCAGCTCGACGGGGTCGAGCTGGTTGCCGCAGTTGTCGCACTGGTCGCCGCGGGCGCCGTCGTACCCGCAGATCGGGCAGGTGCCCTCGATGTAGCGGTCCGGCAGCGTGCGGCCGGTCGACGGCGAGACGGCGCCCATCGTCGTCGTCTCGACGAGGTAGCCGTTGCGGTGGACGGTGCGGAACATCTCCTGGACGACGGCGTGGTGGTTGCGCGTCGTCGTCCGGGTGAAGAGGTCGTAGGACAGGCCCAGGGCCTGGAGGTCCTCGGCGATGACCCGGTTGTAGCGGTCGGCGAGCGCCTGCGGGGTGACGCCCTCGCGCTCGGCCTGCACGAGGATCGGCGTCCCGTGCTCGTCGGTGCCGGACACCATGAGGACGTCGTGCCCCGCCATCCGCTGCTGCCGCGCGAAGACGTCGGAGGGGACGCCGAACCCGGCGACGTGGCCGATGTGGCGGGGACCGTTGGCGTAGGGCCAGGCCACCGCAGCGAGGACGTGGGTCATGGTCGCCAGGGTAGTGACGCGCGACGGCCCGTCCCGCCGCGCCCGCCGGCGCCCGGCGGTGGGCGCTCAGGCGGTGCGGACCTCGTCGACGGCGACCTGCGTGCCCGCGCACCCGGTCGCGCGCTCGGTGGGCCGCGGGGTGCCCCGCACGACGAGCCGGTCGCCGACGGCCACCTCGGTGCCCTCGGGCAGCAGGAGGGTGAACCGCTGCCCGCCGACCTCCATCTCGACGCACCCGGGCGCCGACGGCTCGACGACGGCGCCCTCGTACCGCGTCGGCCGCGGCACGTCGGTGGGCGCGGTCGGCGGGGCGGTGGGCCGCGGGAGGAGCGGCAGGGACGGCGAGGCGCCGCGGCTCGGCGGCGGGGTCGTCGGCGGCGGGGTCGTCGGGTCGGTCGGGGGCTGGTCGGTCGCCACGTCACCATCCTGCGTCCCCGGGGCGTCGGTCGTCGGCGAGGGCGCCGACGTCGTCACGGACGGCGCCGCCGGGGCGGGGGCGGGGGCGCCGCACCCGGCGCCGAGGGCGGCCAGCACGGCGACGACGGCGAGGGCGGCGGGGGTCCGGGGGGTGGTGCGCACGGCGGTCGGACGCCGCCCGACCCGCCGCGGTTCCGCACCTGTGGTGGGCTCGCCGGGTGAGCACGGGCGAGCAGGTGGACGGGCGGCGGCTGGCGGCGCGGACGACGGGCGGGGCGGGCCCGCGGGTCGCGCTCGTGCACGGCCTCTTCGGGCAGGGCAAGAACTGGAGCGCGGTCGCGCGCCGGCTCGCCGCCCGCCCACGGCGCGTGACGACGCTCGACCTGCCGGACCACGGGACGTCGCCGTGGACGGAGGAGGTCGACTACGTCGCCATGGCCGCGACGCTGGGCGCCGAGCTCGAGGCCCTCGGCGCCCCGGACGACCCCGTCGTCCTCGTGGGCCACTCCATGGGCGGCAAGGTCGCCATGCAGCTCGCGCTGCGCCGGCCGGACCTCCTGCGGGCGCTCGTCGTCGTCGACGTCGCCCCCGTCACCTACCCCTCCAGCGGCGGCCGGACCGACGACCCGGACGAGGAGGCGACGCCCTTCCGCGACTTCGTCCGGGCGATGCGGGGCCTCGACCTCGCCGCGCTGACGAGCCGGGAGGACGCGCACGACGCGCTGCGCGCCGCCGTCCCGTCCGACGCCGTCCGCGGCTTCCTCCTCCAGAGCCTGCTGCGCGTGCCCTCCCCCGCCCCCGGGGCGCCCGGCTGGCGCTGGGCGCTCAACCTCCCCGTCATCGAGGAGGGGCTCGAGGCGCTGCGCGGCTTCCCCGACCCGCCGCCGGGTGCGCGCTACGACGGCCCGGTGCTGTGGGTGTCGGGCGCCACCTCGACCTACGTCATGGACGCCGACCGGCCGCGGATGGAGGAGCTCTTCCCCCGCGTCCGGCTGCTGCGGGTCAAGGGGGCGGGGCACTGGGTGCACTCCGAGCAGCCGGAGGTCTTCGCCGACGCGCTCGACCGGTTCTGCGCGCACGTCGAGGGCTGAGCGCAGCCCCCGGCGGGCACGGCCCGGGACGCGGGAGGGCCCCGGCGACGTCGTCGCCGGGGCCCTCCGTCCGTGCGGTGGTGCGGTGGTGCGGTGGTGCGGTGGTGCGGTGGTGCGGCGTCCTCAGTCCGTGACGGTCGGGCCGGTGACGCGGATCTTCATCGACGTGCCGTCCTCGGACGCGACACGGATCTTCGTGCCGGTCGCCGGGAGCTTGGTGCCGCCCGCGGGGAACTCGTCGTAGAAGTACTTCTTCGTGTCGTCGAACGTCCGCGCCGCGGCCTGGCCGCGGACGTAGCTCGGCTTCCCGTCGACGTGGAGGGTGAAGCTGTCGGCCTTCCGCGTCGAGAAGGGCGCGTCGTAGGACTGGATGCGCGTCCGCCAGTAGTCGCCCTCGATGTTGGCCATCGGCCGCGCGTGGGCGTCGACGATGAGGTTGCGGCCCTCACCGGGGTGCTGGCTGACGTTGTTGTCGACCTGCGAGGTGTCCCAGTACGTGACGAGCAGGCCCGTCTGGTACGGGAAGTGCTCGACCCAGTCCGGGCGGGTGGAGGCCCAGCCGAAGTTGTACGGGCCCGTCCGCAGGTACTGGTCGTAGGAGACGTAGCTGCGGTGGCCGGCGACGTAGAAGTTGTCGTACTCCTCCGTCGACGTGGCGCCCACGGACGTGAAGCCGTCGAGCTCGAGGACCGAGGCGTCGGGGTCCTCCGCGCCGTCCGCGAGGACGACCTCCCCGTCGACGGTCAGCGTGATGTCGTCGGCGAAGAAGCCGGGCAGCGCCAGGCCGCCGTCGGTGCGGTACAGCAGCCGGAGCTCGACGGGCGCGCCGACGTAGGCGTCGAGGGGCACCTCGACGTCGACCCACTCCTCCTGCTCGCCGTCGATGGCGGGCGAGCCGGAGGCGTCCGTGCCGAAGTCCTCGCCGTCGGCCGTGCCGGCCAGCGACGTCCAGTTGCGGCCGCCGTCGGTCGAGGCCTGGACGTAGAGGTAGTCGTACTCCTCCTCGATGGACCACCGGGACTGCATCGACAGCGTCGCCGACGTCGCACCGGTGAGGTCGGCCGTCGCGCCGAGGGTGTTGGCCAGGTCGTCGCCCGAGCCGGACCACCACTGGCGGTCGCCGGCGGCGGGCTCGCCCAGCTCGGTGGTGACCTCCTTGTCGGGCAGCACGACGACGACGCCCTGGGCGTCCTCGGTGTTGTACTCCTGCGGCCCGAGGGTCATGGAGCGCTTCTCGCCGGCGGTGACGGTCTCGTAGTCGAGCCAGCCGAGCTGCAGCTTCTCCCAGGCGCCGAGGTCGCCGGCGCGCGAGCCGATGGGCTCGTCCGCCCCCGAGAGACGGCTCTGGCCCATGAGCGACCAGTACTCGACGTTGTTGTTGCCGCCCGCCGTGTCGTAGTTGTCCGGCAGGCCGAGGTCGTGGCCGTACTCGTGCGCGAAGACCGAGTAGCCGCCGTTCTCCGGCTGGATCGTGTAGTCGCCGACCCACACGCCGGTGTCGCCGATCTGGGCGCCGCCGAGCTTGTTCTCCTCCGGACCGGTCTTGCCCTGGTCGGTGCCGAAGGCGTACCAGCGGTGCGACCAGATGGCGTCCTCGCCGTAGGTCGGGTCGCCGTCCTCCTCGCCGCCGCCCGCGTGGACGATCTGGAAGTGGTCGATGTAGCCGTCGGGCTCGTTGAAGTCGCCGTCGCCGTCGTAGTCGTAGCGGTCCTGCTGGTCGTACTCGGCGAGCTGCGCGGCGATGTCCGCGTCGCTGACGCCCGCGGCCTCCTGGTCGGCCACCCACTGGTTGACGGCGTCCTGGATGAGGTTCCACGTCGAGGCGTCCTCGCGGCCGTAGCGCGCGGCGTTGTACTTGACACGCACCCAGTCGCTGACCGTGCCGTCGACGCTGTAGCGGCCCGAGGACTGGGTCTCGTAGTACGTCTTGAGCGACTCGTCGCCCTCGTCGTCCGCGAAGTAGATGTCCTCGTAGTGGGCCTTGTCGAAGTCGGCCTGCCAGATCGTCGAGTTGTCGACGCTGCGGTCGGGCTCGGGGATCTCGTTGTGCCGCGGTCCGTCGAAGCGCGTCGGGCCGGCGGTGTCCGGGTCGGTGTCGGCGTCCGGGTAGTCCGGGTGCCGCTCGTCGCCGAACTCGGCGAGGATCACGAAGATCTTGTCGGTGCTCTCGCGCGCGAGCTCGACGTACTGGCCCTGGGCGGCGGCCGCGCGCTCGCCGCGGCGCTGGGTGGTCGTGGCGGCGGCCGCCGGGGCGGCCTCGTCGCCGACCTTGACGACGGTGCTGCCGCCGATGCGCTGGGGGGTGAGCTCGCCCTCGAGCACACCGGTGATGGCGGTCTCGCGCAGCGCGCGGCGCTTCTCCTCCAGGGGGTGGGGCCGGTCGTCGAGCGGCGCGGCGGACGGGGTGGCCGTCGCGGCCGTCGTGCCGAGGCCGGTGTCCGGGGCGGCGGTGGCCGGGACGGCGGCGGTGGCCAGCAGGCCGGCGCCGAGCGCCATCCCCACCGCTCCACAGGTCAGCTTGCGCATGGGTCTCCTCAGGTCGGCGTCCGGGTCGGGCGCGCCGTCGGTGACCATAAGCACCCAAGTGCCCGTTGCGGGAGGGTCACGACCGGATCAATCTCACCGATCCGCGGAACCGACGGTCCGTCGGAGGCGTTGAGCGCCAGCGCTCCGTGACGACGAGTCATCGCCCATCACGCAGGGCGAGCACCGCCGGACCGTCGGCCCTGGCGGTGCTCGGGAGGTGGCGCGGCCCGGCGGGCTCAGCCCAGCTTGACGAGCCCCTTGCGCAGCTGCCGGGCGGCCTGCGCGATCCGCTGCTCGTTCTCGATGAGCGCGAAGCGCACGTAGTCGTCGCCCTCGGGGCCGAAGCCGACGCCCGGCGAGACCGCCACGTCGCACTCGGTGATGATGTGCTTGGCGAACTCGATGGACCCCATCTCCGCGTACGGCTCGGGGATCCGCGCCCAGGCGAACATGGTCCCCCGCGGCGCCGGCAGCGGCCAGCCCGCCCGGTTGAGGCCCTCGACGAGCGCGTTGCGCCGGGACTCGTAGACCGCGTTGACCTCGCGGGGGTAGTCCTGGGCCTCGTTGAGCGTGACGGTGGCCGCGATCTGGATGGGCTGGAAGGTGCCGTAGTCCAGGTAGCTCTTGAGCTTGGCCAGCGCGCCGACGACCTCGCGGTTGCCCACGAGGAAGGCCACGCGCCAGCCGGCCATGGAGAAGGACTTCGTCATCGAGTACAGCTCGACGGCGCACTCCTTGGCGCCCTCGCACTGGAGGATCGACGGCGGCGTCCAGCCGTCGAAGGCCGTGTCGGAGTAGGCGAAGTCGTGGACGAGGACGACGTCGCGCTCCCGCGCCCAGTCGACGAGGCGCTGGAGGTCGGGCAGGTCGATCGTCGCCGTCGTCGGGTTGTGCGGGAAGGACAGGACGACGACGCGCGGCTTGGGCCAGCCCAGCTCCCACGCCTCCATGACGTTGTCGACGTAGGCCTTGCCGCTGGGGCCCTCGGGGCCGTTGAGGGACACCTGGCGGGCGTCGGCGCCCGCGAAGTAGGGCCCCCAGATGTGGATGGGGTAGCTCGGCGAGGGCACGAGCGCGGCGTCGCCGGCCTGCAGCAGCACCCACATGAGGTGGCTGAAGCCCTCCTTGGCGCCGATGGTGTTGAGCACCTCGGTGTCCGGGTCCAGCTCGACGTCGAACTTGCGCCGGTAGAGGTCGGCGACGGCCTGCCGGAGCTTCGGGAGGCCGCGCGAGGACGAGTACCGGTGGTTGCGGGTGTTGTGCGCCGCCTCCGCGAGCTTCTCGACCGTCAGCTCGGGCGAGGGGATGTCGGGGTTGCCGAAGCCGAGGTCCACCACGTCGCGACCGGCTCGCCGGGCCTCGATCTTCAGCGAGTCGATGATCGTGAAGACGTACGGCGGCAGGCCCGGGATGCGGCGGAACTCCATGGCGGGAGGGTAGTCCTGCCCGTGCCGACGGGCCGGTGAGGCTCACCGCGCGGACGGGCCGGCGGCCTCCTTGCGCGCGGCCACGGCGGCGGCGTACAGCTCGCGGCCGGCCGCGCCGTGCTCGGCGGCGACGGCGCGGGCGGCGTCCTTGGTCCGCTCCCCCGCCGACACCCGGTCGAGGACGAGCGCGAGCAGCTCCTCCGGCGACCGGGTCCGACGAGGCGCCCCGCCGACGACGAGGGTGATCTCGCCGAGGAGGGTGCGGTCGGACCAGGCGACGAGGCCGTCGAGGTCGTCGCGGACGACCTCCTCGTAGGTCTTCGTCAGCTCGCGGCACACCGCGGCGGGGCGGTCACCGCCGAAGAGCTCGGCCAGGACGGCGAGCGAGGCCCCGAGGCGGTGCGGGGACTCGAAGAAGACCATCGTCCGGCGCTCGTCCACGAGGTCGCCGAGGACGCGGCGGCGGTCGCCGTCCTTGCGCGGCAGGAAGCCCTCGAAGGTGAAGCGGTCGGTCGGCAGCCCGGAGACGGCGAGGGCGGTGAGCACCGCCGACGGCCCCGGCACGGCGCTGACCGCGAGGTCGGCCGCGACGAGCGCCTGGACGAGCCGGAAGCCCGGGTCGCTGACGGCCGGCATGCCGGCGTCGCTGACGAGGACGGCGGTGCCGCCGGCGCGGACGACCGCGACGACGTCGTCGGCCCGCTCCGCCTCGTTGTGCTCGTGGCAGGAGACGACGCGGCCGCGGGGCTCGACGCCGAGGGCCCGCAGCAGCCGCCGCAGCCGGCGGGTGTCCTCGGCGAGCACGAGCTCGGCGGTGCCCAGCACGTGCGCGAGGCGGGGCGGCGCGTCGCGGGCGTCGCCGATGGGCGTCGCCGCGAGGAGGAGCCGGCCCCCGGCCCGGGGCGCGACGGGGGCGAGGTGCGCCTCGAGGTCGTCCTCCGTCGCGGCGGCGTCGGGGTCGTCGGCGGCGCCCCCCGCCGCCAGGTCCGGCTCGTCGTCGCGCACGCCCGCATCCTCGCAGCCGCCGCGCGGGTGGTCGCCCGGGCCGGCGCGGCGGAGCACGCCCGCGCGCGCGGGTCGCCCACCTAGGCTGCGCCGGGTGACGACGAGCACGGCCGCGCCGACGGCGGCGGGGCCGCCGGGGCCCGACCCGGACGGGGCGCCGCGACGGGCCGCCGTCGTCGCCCGGGCCGCCGTGCTCCGCGAGCGCCTCGTCGGCCGCACGCCCACCGACGTCGTGTGGGGCTGGGTGGGTCCGCTCCTCGTCACCGCCCTCGCGGCCGTCCTCCGGCTGTGGGACCTGGGCCGCCCGACGACGCTCGTCTTCGACGAGACGTACTACGTCAAGCAGGCCTACTCCTACCTCGTCGCCGGCTACGAGCTGCGGTGGCCGGAGGGGGCCGACGCGGCCTTCGCCGCCGGCAGCCCCGCCCCCCTCGACGAGGCCGAGTTCCCCGTGCACCCGCCCGTCGGCAAGTGGGTGCTGGCGCTGGGGCAGCTCCTGCTCGGCTCGGACGACCCGGCCGGCTGGCGCCTCGGCGCCGCCGTGACCGGCACGCTGTCGGTGCTCCTCGTCGCCCGGCTGGGTCGCCGCCTCTTCTCCTCCACGCTGCTCGGCTCGACGGCCGGCCTGCTCCTGGCCGTCGACGGCCAGCACCTCGTCCTCTCGCGGACGGGGCTGCTCGACGTCGCCCTGTCCTTCTTCGTCCTCGCCGCCGTCGCCGCCCTCGTGCTCGACCGCGACGCCTCCCGGGCCCGGCTGGCGCGGCGCGTCGCCGGCCTGCCGGAGAGGGCGCTGGTGGGGGCGGGCCCGTGGCTGCTCGCCCGGCCCTGGCGGCTCGTCGCGGCCGTGTGCCTCGGGCTGGCGGTCGGCACGAAGTGGTCCGGGCTCTACGCCTTCGCCGCCCTCGGCCTCGCGAGCGTCCTGTGGGACTGCGGCGCGCGGCGGGCCGCCGGCGTCCGGCACTGGGCGGTGGGCGGCGTCGTCAAGGACGGGGTGCCCGCGGCCGTCGGGATGCTCGCCGTGGCGGGGGCCACCTACCTCGCCTCGTGGGCCGGCTGGTTCGCGAGCACGGGCGCCCACCTGCGGCAGTACGCGGCCGAGAACCCCGGCTACCTGCCGTGGCTCCCCGACCCGCTGGCGTCGCTGTGGAAGTTCCACGTCGACATGTACACGTTCCACGTCGGCCTCGGCAGCCCGCACCCCTACGAGTCGAGCCCGGAGTCGTGGCTCGTGCAGGGCCGGCCGACGTCCTTCTACTACGAGGCCCCCGGCCTCGGCGTCGACGGCTGCGACGTCCAGTCCTGCTCGCAGGCGGTCACCGCGCTGGGCAACCCGGTCGTGTGGTGGGGCGGCGCCGCCGCGCTCGTCGTCCTCGTCGGCGTGTGGGCCCTGGGGCGGGACTGGCGCGCGGGCGCCGTCCTCGCGCCCGTCGCGGGGCTGTACCTGCCGTGGTTCCTCTACCCCGAGCGGACGACCTACACCTTCTACACGGTGGCCCTGTCCCCGTACGTCGCCCTCGCCCTGACGATGGTGCTGGGGATGGTGCTCGGGTCGTCGACGGCCTCCCCCCGGCGTCGGCGGGCGGGCGCACTCGTGGCGGGCGCCGTCGTCGTCGCCGCGGTGCTGGCGGCGGCCTTCTTCTGGCCGGTCTGGACGGCGCAGACCATCCCGCTGGAGCACTGGCGCTGGCGGATGTGGCTGCCGAGCTGGATCTGAGCCCTGCCCCGACGCGCCCCACCACCCGACGCGAGCAGGCGCCTGCCCTCGCCCCTGGCCCCCTCCGGGACGAGAGCAGGCGCCCGTCCGCGTCCCCGAGGGCGTCGGGGGCCGGAGCAGGCGCCTGCTGTCGTCGGACGACGGGTCAGGCGGGGGCGATGCCGTCCACGCGGCGCACCTCGTCGGGCGTGAGGGCGAAGCCGAAGACGTCCGCGTTCGCCTCGATGCGCTCGGGCGTCACCGACTTGGGGATGACGACGACGCCGTGCTCGAGGTGCCAGCGCAGGACGACCTGCTGCGGCGTGACGCCGTGGCCGCGGGCGATCTCCCGGAGGACGGCGTCGCTCATGTCCGTCTTCTTGAAGGGGCTGTAGCCCTCGACGACGACGCCGCGCTCGCGGGACTCGGCGAGGAACTGCGCGTCGTGGAGCGCGGGCGCCCACGGCACCTGGTTGACGGCCGGCGCCGTCCCCGTGGCGCTCACGAGCTCGTCGACCTGCGCGGTGCTGTAGTTGCTGACGCCGGCGTCCCGCGTCTGCCCCTCGGCGCGGGCGGCGAGCACGTGCTCCCAGACGTCGGGACGGGCCTCGCCGTTCGGCGGCCAGTGGATGAGCCAGAGGTCGACGTAGGACGTGCCGAGGAGGTCGAGCGAGCGGGCGAGCACGGCGCGGGCGTCGTCGACCTGGTCCGGCGGCAGCTTCGTCGTGACGAAGACGTCCTCGCGCGGCACCCCGGAGTCGGCGAGGGCGCGCCCCACCTGGTCCTCGTTGCCGTAGCCGGTGGCCGTGTCGATGTGGCGGTAGCCCACCTGCAGCGCGTGGAGGACCGAGCGGTAGCAGTCGTCGCCCTCGGACTGCCACGTGCCGAGGCCGAGCAGCGGGATGGATCCCCCGCCGGGCAGCGTCGCGGTGGGGCCGGGCAGGCCGGTGGGGTCGGACGTCGGTGTCGTCATGCGACCACCCTCGCCGCCGGGGCCGCCCGGCGCGAGGCGACGACGGCCGCCCGACCCCCGGACGCACGAGAGCCCCTGCCGTGGCAGGGGCTCTCGGTGCTGCGGGCGGGCCCGCGGTGGGGTGGAGCTGAGGGGACTCGAACCCCTGACCCCCTCGTTGCGAACGAGGTGCGCTACCAGCTGCGCCACAGCCCCGGTGCCCCGGAGGGCGTGCCAGACACTACCAGCGCCGGACGGCCCGTCGCGCACCGTGGCCGGGCGTCGGCTCAGGCCGAGCGGCGGCGCCGCCGGGCCGGACGCGCGGGGCGGGCGGGCTCCTCGACCGGCGCCGGGCGCGGGGCCGTGGCGGGCCCGCGCAGGCCCGGGGCGGCGTCGGCCGCGGCGGCGGCGCGGAGGTCGGCGAGCGAGGGCAGGAGCCCGGTGACGGCGCCGGTCCGGGGGGCCGGCGCCGCGGCGGGGGCGGGGGCGGGCGCGGCGACGTCGGCGACCGCCGCGGGCGGCGCGGCCGACCGGGCGCGACGGGCCCGCTCGCGGGCGGCGGCCCGGGTGCGGACGGCGCGGCGGCGGAGCACGACGACGTCGGCGGCGAGGAGCAGCGGCAGCAGCGCGGCGGCCGGGGCGGGGACGACACCGAGCACGGCGAGGACGCCCACGAGGAGGGCGGCGGCCGCGGTGGTGCCGAGCCGCACGAGGTGGCGGACGGGCCCGTCGACGCGGCCGACGGGCCGGGCGCCGCCCGCCGGGGCCGCGGTGCGCGACGACGGCGCACGACGCGGGGCGGGGACGCCGGGGGCCGTCCCCGCGGGGCGGGCGGGGACGACGTCGGACGCGCGGACGTCGTCGACGGCCGGCACGGCGGCGACGGTGGTCGCGACCGGCGCCTCGAACGGGGCCTCGAGGGGGGTCTCGACGGCCGTGCCGGCGACGACGATGAGGTCCGACGAGCCCTCGAGCGGCGTCGCCGGGCGGCCCGCGAGGACGGGGCGGCTGCTCGAGCCGGGCGCGCACCGGGGGCGCGGGACGGCGGAGCGCCGGACGAGCACCCGCGCGCCGGGCGTCGCGCGCCGCAGGCCCGTCCCCGGGGCGAGGACCGTCGCCCCGGCCACGGCCGGCGTCGCCACCTCGCGCGCGGCGGTGTCCCGGCGGCCGGGGAGGGCACGCCGCAGGGGGGTGCGGGAGGCGAGGGGGACGGCGCGCGGGGCCGTCTCGGCGTCGCCGCGGCCGGCGGCGTGCCAGCTGCCGAGCTCCGCGCGGCGGCGGCTCATGCGCGGCACGCCGACGAGGAGGACCGCCAGGACCAGCAGCGCCGCCGTCGCCCCGCCGTCCATGTCACGGACGGTAGGCGGGCGCTCCCCCGCGCCCCGGGAGGCGCGCCGCCGCGCCCGGGCGCGGCGGTGACAGGCCCCACCACCCACCTCCCCCGCGGCGGTCTTCGGCGACGAAGTGCCGGCAGGGAGCGTCCCCGGCCGGTCTTCGGCGACGAACTGCCGACCCAGCGCGCCCCACGGCGCACTTCGGCGACGAACTGCCGACACAGTGCGCCCCAGGGCGCACTTCGGCGACGAACTGCCGACACAGCGCGCCTCACAGCGCACTTCGGCGACGGACTGCCTACACAGGGCGCCCGAAGGCGCACTTCGGCGACGAAGTGCCGACAGGGTGCGTCGCGAGGCGCTCCCCTGCGACGACAGGCCACGACGACCCGCTCGGGGGCCGCCCGGGTCGACGGGAGGCTACGAGGACCGGTGCGGGGGGCGGGCCGCGAGCCAGCGGGCGAGCAGGCCCTCCGGCACCTCCTCGGCCACGAGGGCGAAGGTGCGGTGGTCGCGCCACGCGCCGTCGATGTGGAGGTACGCGCGGCGCAGGCCCTCGTCGCGGAAGCCGAGCTTCTCGACGACGCGCAGGCTCGGCGCGTTCTCCGGGCGGATGTTGACCTCGACGCGGTGGAGGCCGAGCGAGCGGAAGCAGTGGTCGGTGACGAGCGCGACGGCGGTCGGCATGATCCCGCGGCCCGCGACGCGGCGGTCCACCCAGTACCCGACCGTGCCGGACCGCAGCGAGCCCCACGTGATCCCGGCGACGGTGAGCTGGCCGACCATCCGGCCGTGGTGCTCGACGACGAAGGGCAGCGCGTGGCCCTGGCGCGCCTGCGTCCGCAGCTCGCGGACCATCGCCGGGAAGGACGGCGGCGCGCTCGACCCGGCGGGCGGCGTCGCCTCCCACCGCTCCAGCCACCCGGCGTTGGCCGAGCGCAGCCGCGCCCACGCCGTCCGGTCCCCGCGGCGCAGCGGCCGCAGCGTGACGTCGCCGCTGCGGAGCTCGACCGGCCAGCCGCTCACCGGCCCGGCCCCGACGTGCTCACGCCGCCGGGCCCCCCGACGTCGCGGCGGCCCGGTCGTGGTCGCCGCCCGCCACCTGGTCGAGGGCGTGGGGCAGCACCTCGGCCAGCACGGCGAGGCCGTCGCGGCACCCGCCCGGCGAGCCGGGGAGGTTGACGACGAGCGCACGGCCCGCCGTCCCGGCCAGCCCCCGCGACAGCGACGACGTCGGGACGCCCGTCTCGCGCCCCCGCGCCCGCAGGGCCTCGGCGAGGCCGGGCAGCTCGCGGTCGAGCAGGGGCGCGGTCTGCTCGGGGGTGAGGTCGCGCGGCGTCAGGCCGGTGCCGCCGGTCGTGAGGACGACGTCGGCGCCCGCGGCGAGCGCGGCCCGCAGGGCCTCCCCCACGGCGTCGCCGTCCTCGACGACGACGGCGTCGCCCACGGCCAGGCCCATCGCCCGCAGGCCCTCGACGAGCAGGGGCCCCGTCTCGTCGGCGTAGAGGCCGCGCGCCGCCCGGGTCGAGGCGACGACGACGGCGCCGGCGCGCTGCTCAGCCACGCGTCCACGACCCGGAGCGCCCGCCGGACTTGGCGGTGACCCGCACGTCCGTGATGACGGCGCCGCGGTCGAGCGCCTTGACCATGTCGACGAGCGCCAGCCCCGCGACGGCGACGCACGTCAGCGCCTCCATCTCGACGCCGGTGCGGTCGGCCGTCCGGACGGTCGCGGTGATCTCGACGCCCTCGTCGGTGACCTCGACGTCGACCTCGACGGCGTGGACGGCGACGGGGTGGGCGAGCGGCACGAGGTCCGGCGTCCGCTTGGCGGCCTGGAGGCCGGCGAGCCGGGCGACGGCGAGCGCGTCGCCCTTGGGCACGCCCTCGCCCCGCAGCGCGGCGACGACCTCGGGCGCGCACAGCACCCGGCCGGCGGCGCTGGCGGTGCGGACGGTGACGTCCTTGGCGGAGACATCGACCATGCGGGCCTGCCCGCGGTCGTCGAGGTGGGTGAGGCCGCTCACGCGACGGGCCCCCCGGGCTCCGTGGTCGTGGGCCGCGGCGGCCCCGTGACGGCGGTCGACCCGCGCTCCAGCAGCATGCAGGCCAGCGTGTCACCGGGCCGCACGTCCGTCACCTCCTCGGGGACGACGGCGAGCGCCGTCGCCGTCACGAGGTCGGCGACGAGGTGGCTGCCCGGCCCGCCGATGGCGCCGACGTGGGCGACGCCGTCGTGGTCCCGCTCCAGCCGCACCCGGTAGAGCTGCCGCTTGCCCTCGACCGAGCGCCAGCCGCGGTCGACGACCGCCTCGACCAGGGGGCGCTGCAGCTCCACCTCGCCGAGGACGCGACGCAGCCACGGCCGCACGAAGGCCTCGAAGGAGACGTACGCGCTGACCGGGTTCCCCGGCAGCGTCAGCACGCGGACCCGGCGGCCGTCGGGCGCGGCGAGCCAGCCGGAGCCCTGCGGCCCGCCCGGCTGCATCGCCACCCGGACGAAGTCGACCGCGGGGCCGTCGGCGCCGCCCGCCCCGCCCGGCAGCGGCCGGGACAGCGCCTCCTTGACGACCTCGTACGCCCCGGCGCTCACGCCGCCGGTCGTGAGGACGAGGTCCGCGCCGGCCAGCTCCGGCGCGAGGGCCGCGAGCAGGCGCTCGGGCTCGTCCTCGACGGCGCGCACGCGGCGGGCGTCCGCCCCGGCCTCACGGCAGGCCGCGACGAGCACGGTGGAGTTGGAGTCGTGGATCTGCCCGGGGCCCAGCGGCTCCCCGGGCTCGACGACCTCGGTGCCCGTGGACAGCACGAGGACGCGCGGCCGCGGGTGGACGAGGACCGCGGGGCGGCCGAGCGACGCCAGCAGCCCGAGGTGGCGCGGCGAGAGCCGCTCCCCCGCCCGCAGGACCGTCTCGCCCTCCTCGACGTCCTCGCCGGCCCGCCGCACGTTGCGGCCGGGCCCGACGGGTCGGCGCACCGCCACGCGCGCGGGGGCGGGCCCGGTCTGGGCGGCGTCGGTCCACTCGACCTGGACGACGGCGACGTCGGCCGCGGCGGCGCCCTCCGCCACCGGCACGGTGGCGCCGGTCATGACGCGGACGGCGCGCCCGGGCGCGAGCGGCGGCACGTCCGCCGCCCCCGCCGGGACGTCGCCCGTGACGTCGAGGACGACCGGCGCGTCGTCGCTCGCCCCCGCCACGTCGGCCGCGAGCACGGCGTAGCCGTCCATCGACGAGCCGTCGAAGCGCGGCAGCGACATCCCGGCGACGACGTCCTCGGCGAGGACGAGGTCGAGGGCCTCGAGCAGCGGCAGCCGCCGGGGCGGCAGCGGGTCCGCGCCCTCGAGGACGACCGCCAGGTGGTCCTCGAGGCGCCGCGGGCCGCTCAGGAGCCCGAGGGGGCGGAGGTCAGCTCGTCGACGTTGTCGCGCAGCCACTCCCGCAGGTCCGGCCCGAGGTCCTCGCGCTCGCAGGCGAGCCGGACGACGGCCTTGATGTAGTCGAGCTTGTCGCCCGTGTCGTAGCGGCGGCCGCGGAAGACGACGCCGTGGACGCCGCCGCCGTCCTCCGCCGGCATGCCGGCGAGGGTCTGCAGCGCGTCGGTGAGCTGGATCTCGCCGCCCTTGCCGGGCTCCGTCCGCTCGAGGACGTCGAAGACGGCGGGGTGCAGCACGTAGCGGCCGATGATGGCGAGGTTCGAGGGGGCGTCCTCGACGGCCGGCTTCTCGACGAGGCCGGTGACCTTGACGACGTCGTCCTCGAGGGCGTCGGTGGCCGCCTCGTCGAGCGACGCGCAGCCGTAGAGGTAGACCTGCTCGCGCGGCACCTCCATGAGGGCGACGACGCTGCCGCCGAGGCGCTCCTGCACCTCGACCATGGTCTGCAGCAGCGGGTCCCGGGGGTCGATGAGGTCGTCGCCGAGGAGCACCGCGAAGGCCTCCCGCCCCACGTGCGCCTTCGCGACGAGCACCGCGTGGCCGAGGCCCTTCGGGTCGCCCTGGCGGACGTAGTGGACCTGCGCGAGGTCCGTGGAGTCGCGGACCTTGGCGAGCTTGGAGTCGTCGCCCTTGGCCTCGAGGCCGGCCTCGAGCTCGACGTTGCGGTCGAAGTGGTCCTCGAGGGCGCGCTTGCCGCGGCCGGTGACCATGAGGACGTCCTCGAGCCCGGCGGCGACGGCCTCGCGGACGACGTACTCGATGGCGGGCACGTCGACGACCGGGAGCATCTCCTTGGGCGACGCCTTGGTCGCGGGCAGGAACCGGGTCCCCTGCCCCGCAGCGGGGATGACGGCCTTGTGGATGCTCATGCGGCGCAGGCTAGCCGCGGCACCGCCCCCGGGGCTGGCGGGAGCCACGGCCGGGCGAGCAGACTGCCGCCCGTGGAGACCGCGGCGGCCACCGGGCGGACGAAGGACGGCCTCCGGCGCGCCGTCCTCGGGCGCCGGCGGGAGCGCCCGGACGCCGAGCGCGCCGCGGTGGCGGCCGCCCTCCCCGACGTCCTGCTCGGCAGCGGCCTGCTGCCCGACGGCGGCGTCGTCGCCTGCTACGCCTCGCTCGGCTCCGAGCCCGGCACCGGCCCGCTGCTGGCGCTGCTCGCCGAGCGCGGCTGCACGGTGCTCCTGCCCGTCACCCACGACGGCCGCGACGGCGGCGGTGTCCGCCTCGGCTGGGGGGCGGCCCGCGTCCCGGCCGCGGGCGGGCCGGTGCCGCCCGGGGCGGCGGCGTCCCCCGGCCCGGACCTCGGCCCGGGCGCCCTGGCCGCCGTCGAGCTGGTCGTCGTCCCGGCCCTCGCCGTCGACACCGCCGGCCGGCGCCTCGGCCGCGGGGGCGGCTACTACGACCGCGCGCTCGACGACCTGCGCCGCCGCCGCGGCTGGCTGCCGCCCACCGTGGCCCTCCTCCACGACGACGAGGTGCTCGACGCGGCGGTGGAGCCGGTCCCCGCCGAGCCGCACGACGTCCGGGTCGCGCACGTGGCGACGCCGACCCGGCTGCTCCACCTCGACCGCTCCTGACGGCGGCTCAGCCCGCCGGCCCGCCCCGCAGCTCGAGCGCCACCTGCTCGGCGTCGACGGCGTCCAGCACCGCGCCGAGCACCTCGGCGTCGTGCACCCCGAGGTCGCGGGCGTCGAGCAGCGCCACGCGCGAGGCCCGCAGCTGGCGCAGCCGGTGCTGCTTCGCGGGCTCGTCCGGCCGCGCCGCGACGCCCTCGGCCACCCCGCGCACGAGGCGCAGGACGGCGGCCCTCTCCTCGGCCGCGGACGCCGGGTCCTCCGCCGCCGGCCGCAGCCACCGCAGCGCCGTGCCGAGCGTGCCGCCCTGGACCACGAGCGACAGGGCGGCGACGCCGAAGGCCACGAGCAGCAGCAGCGAGCGGTCCTCGGGGCCGTCCGCGCCCGTGGGCAGCGTCTGCGCGGCCGCCACCGTCACCGCGCCGCGCATGCCCGCCCACACGACGACCGCGCCCTCCCGGGGCCCGAGCGGGTACGCGGCGAGGTAGTCGATCCCGGCGAGCACCGACTGCAGGCGCCGGCCGAGCCGCGCGGGGTCGACCGGGCGGTCGTCGCCGCGGCGGCGCAGCTGCAGCTCGACCTCCTCGCCCTCGAGGAGCCGCCGGTGCAGGTCCTCCACCCGGCCGCGGGCGCGCAGCACCCGCCGCGTCCCCAGGTGCATGCCGCCGAGCAACGGGACGACGACGGCCGCCCGCACCGCGAGCACGACGACGAGGACGACGGCGGCGATGCCGAGCGCCCGCCCGACGACCCCGACGCCGCCCGCGGCGTCGACGATGCCGGCGATCTCCAGGCCCATGAGGAGGAAGACGGCGCCCTCGAGCACGAGGGAGACGGTGGCCCAGTTCTCCGTCTCGCTCCGCCGGTGCTGGGGGCCCAGGAGGCGCGGCGCGTTCCGCCCGACGACGAGCCCCGCCACGACGGCGGCGACGAGACCGGACCCGCCGACGGCCTCGGCCGGCAGCGCGGCGACGAAGGGCGTCGTGAAGGAGACGGCCGTCGTCACCGTCGGGTCGTCCAGCCGGGCGCGCAGGCGCAGCGAGCCGTGCCCGGCGAGGAGCCCGACCGCCACCGCGGCCACGACGGTCCAGACGAACTGCCCGGCGACGCCCCAGAAGGACACGGCCCCGGCCGCCGCGGCGACGGCCGCACGGACGAGCACGAGCGCCGAAGCGTCGTTGAGGAGGCTCTCGCCCTCCATGATCGCGGTGACCCGGTGGGAGACGCCCGAGCGTCGGACGACCGCGGTGGCGACGGCGTCCGTCGGGCTGACGACGGCCCCGACGGCGACGCCCCAGGCGTAGGGCAGCCCGGGGACCAGGAGCGTCAGGACCGCCCCGACGACGAGCGCGGACACGAGGACGAGGACGACGGACAGCGCGCTGACGGCCGCGGCGTCGCGCCTCAGGTCCATGGCCGGCACGGACACGGCGGCCGCGTAGAGGAGCGCGGGCAGGATCCCGGTGAGGACGAGCTCCGGCGGCACGCTGACGACGGGCACGAAGGGCAGGACGCTGACGACGACGCCCAGCGCCAGGAGGACGAGCGGCGCCGGCAGGCCGAGCCGGGGGGCGGCCGCGGCGGCGAGGGCCACGGCGAGCGTGCCCGCGGCGACGACGGCGACCGCGACCTCCACGGCGCGCATCCTGCTCCCCGCGGCCGTCGCGCGGCGCGACGACGCGCGCCGCCGGGGTCAGCCCTGGGGCCGCGGCACCAGCGTCAGCTCGTCCCGCGCCGCCGCGGCCACGCCCTCGGGCGTGAAGGCCCACGGGAAGGAGCCTCCCTCGGCGTAGGTCTCCAGCTGGTCGGTGCGGTGCCCGCTCCAGGGGTGCTCGCTGACGCCCGCGACGTCGACCCACCGGCCGGCGTCGGCGTCGCCCATGTCCACGACCATCCGCAGCGAGGGCAGCGCCACGACGTCGTACCCGCGCCGCGCGTCCCACGACGTCGCGTCCACGACCGAGCCGCTGCCGCCCAGCTCGACGGGGCCCGCGGTGAACAGCGAGCGGACGGGCGCGGGGACGCCGTCGGTGCCGAGGACCTGGTTGCGCAGGGTGAGGCGGTGCAGCCGGCCCCACTGCCACTCCTGCGGGTCCGCCCCGAGCTTCGCGGTCAGCTCCAGGCGCGCGTCGACGAGGGCGCGGCCGAGGACCTGGTCGCGCGTCTCCACGACGGCCGGCGTCGTCGCGTCGTCCCACCACGGGCTGTCGGGGTCCTCGAGCAGCCGTCCGACGACCGTGTACCAGCGGCTGCCGCCGGAGGGCTGCGCCACGTCCGGGAGCTGGTCGGCGAAGGTGAGGCGCAGGACGTTGGACCAGACGGCGTAGTAGTAGGCCGCCGCCGCCGAGTCCGGGGGCGTGCTGCCGTCCCAGCCGCGCAGCAGCGCGGTCGCCTCGCGGGTGAAGTCGCGCTGCTCCGCCGTCGTGCCGTCGCCGCTGGGCAGCGGCGCGGACAGCAGCGCGGGCACGAGCACCTCGGCGAAGGGGTCGACGTCGTCGCCCTGCAGCGCCGCCATGTCCTCGACGGTGATCGGCCGGCCCTCGGAGACCTGGGCCTCGAGCGCGGCCCGGATGCGCGCCGCCCGGTAGCCCTGGTCGAGGTCCTGCGAGAGGGCCGGCCCGTCGGCCGTGGCCTGCTGGTTGGCGCTGACGACGAGCCCGTCGGCGGGGTCGACGGCGGAGGGGAGGTCCTCGAAGGGGACCGTGCCGGCCCAGTCGTAGGCCGGGTCCCAGCCCGGTCGCGGCCACGTGCCGTCCTGCTGGCCGAGCCCGGTGCCGCGCTGGCGGACGGGGACGCTGCCGGTGACCTGGTAGCCCACCCGCGTCGTGTCCGCGTAGACGAGGGTCTGCCCCGGCACCTCGAGCAGCGAGGCCGCCTCGCGGAAGTCCTCCCAGCCCGTGACCGCGCCGAGCGCGAAGACGGCGTCCATCGAGCGGCCGGGCGTCAGGGCGGTCCACCGCAGCGCGACGGCGTAGCCGGCGTCGCCCGCGGCGGGCGCGGTCTCCGGCACCGGCGCGCGGCGGCCGGCGGCCGCGAGGGCCGGGACGGCGTCGGACAGCAGCGGGCCGTGCCCGCTGCTCCGGACGGTGATGGCGACGGGGTCGGCGCCCGCGACCTCGATGGTCTCGGTGCGCGTCTCGAGCGGGACCTCCTCCCCCGCGACGAGGGCGCTGCCGTCGCGCACCCGCTCGAGGAAGAGGTCGGAGACGTCGGCGCCGGTGTTGGTGAGGCTCCAGGCCACCTCGGGCGTGCGGCCGACGACGACGCCGGGCATCCCGGCGAAGGAGAAGCCGGCGACGTCGAAGGGGCACGCCGCGCTGCGCTCGCGGCACCGCAGGTGCACCTGCGACCACGTCGAGGGGAAGGAGACGGCGAGGTGCGGGTCGCCCGCCAGCATCGGCGCCCCGCTCTCGGTGTGGGTGCCGGCCACGGCCCAGGCGTTGGAGCCCAGCCCGTCGGCGCCCCCGGCGCCGAGCCCGGCGTAGCGGTCGAGGACCGCCGTGACGCTCGCGGCGGCCCGCCCCGTCGCCGCCACCGGGGCGGACGGGTCCGCGAGCGCGGCCGCGACGGCGGCCTCGGGGTCCGCCGCGGGCAGCGGGCCGTCGGCCGGGCGGGTGGCCGCGGCCGGCGTGGTGTCGCCCGGGCCGAGGACGACCGGCGGGGCGTCCGCGGCGGTCGGGGACGGGAAGAGCTGCTCGACGAGGGCGACGTCGCCGACCGCGCCGTACGCCGCGGCCCGCGCCAGCTCCTCGTCGTAGTTGGCGCGCAGCGACCACGCCATGGCCTTGAGCCAGGCGAGGGAGTCCACCGGCGTCCACGCCTCGACGGGCGGCAGGTCGCCGCGCACGCCGAGCGCCGTGTACGCCGCCGACAGCTCGCCGGGCGAGCGGCCGTCGACGTAGGCGTTGACGCCGTCGGCGTACGCCTGGAGGTACGTCCGGGTCTCGGGCGCGAGGAGCGGCAGCTCCTCCTCGGCGACGCGGCGCCAGCCGAGGGTGCGGACGACGACGTCCGCCTCGACCGCCTCGGGGGCGTCCCCGACGAGCTCGGCGAGGCGGCCGGCGGTGACGTGGCGGCGCAGGTCCATCTGGAAGAAGCGGTCCTGGGCGTGGACGAAGCCCTGGGCCCGGAAGAGGTCCTCCGGGTCGTCGGCGACCACCGTCGGCACGCCGCGGTCGTCGCGCAGCACCTGGACCGGCCCGGACAGGCCCGCGAGCACGAGCTCGCCGGACGTCTGCGGCAGCGGCCGGCGCACGAGGACCACGACGGCCGCCGTCGCCACCAGCGCGACCACGAGCAGGGCGACGAGGGCGACGAGACCGGCGGAACGGGTGCGCGACACGGCGCGAGGGTAGCCGTGCGGCCCCCTCGGACCCGGGTGCCGAGGGGCGCCCCGGCGGGTCGGCGGGGCTCGCGCGCGGGGCTATCATTGGCACTCGCGGAGGGCGAGTGCCAGCCGCCGACGCCCGGGCCGCCGCCGGGCGCCCCGCCCCGACCGCGCCGGGCCGCACCCCGCCCGGCGCTCCACCGCTGGAGGCCCTCGTGCCCACCTACGCCTACCGCTGCCGGGACTGCGACACGCCCCTGGAGGCGCAGCAGTCGTTCAGCGACCCGAGCCTCACCGAGTGCCCCACCTGCGGCGGACGGCTGCGCAAGGTCTTCAGCAGCGTCGGCGTCGTCTTCAAGGGGTCGGGCTTCTACCGCAACGACTCCCGCACCGGCTCGGGCTCGGGCTCGGGCTCCTCGTCCGGCGGTTCCGGGACGTCGTCGTCCGGGGGCGCGGGCGAGACGTCCTCCTCCGGGGGCGGCTCGAGCTCCGGGAGCAGCTCCTCGGGCGAGGGCTCGTCGTCGGGCGGCTCGTCGTCGGGCGGCTCCTCCGGCAGCAGCTCCTCCGGCGGGGGGTCGGCGTCGACGTCCTCGTCGTCCTCCGGCAACGGGTCCTCCTCCACCTCCTGACCGCACGCGCGGCGCGCACCGCCCGCGCCGTGGCGCCGCCGTCCACAGGGCTGCCCGCCACCGGCCCGGGGGCGGCCGCGGCGACCTAGCGTCGCGGCGTGGACGAGGGGGGACGGCGGGGACGGCGCCGCGGGACCGGCGGCGGCGCGGCGGACGTCGTGGCCGCGGTCGGGGGCGCCCCCACCCGCTCGCCCGCCGTCTGGTCGCCGCCCTGCTGCTCGCCGCCGCGGCCGGCGTCGCCGTCCACGCCGTGCGCCCGACGCCGCCCGCGGCCCCGCTGCTCCTCGCCGCGGCCGCCGACCTGCCGGCCGGCCACGTGCTCGCCGCGGCCGACCTCGTCCGCGTGCCCGTGCCGGCGGCCGTCGCGCCCGCGGGGGCCCTCGGGCCCGCCGACGACGGCGCCGTCCTCGGCGCCCGGCTGACCTCGGCGGTCCGGTCCGGCGAGCTCCTCACCGACGCCCGCCTCGGCGGCCCCGGCCTCCTCGTCGGCGCCCCGGCCGGGCAGGTGGCCCTCGCCGTCCCCGTCGGCGGCGCCACCGGGGCGCTCGTCCGTGCCGGGGACGCCGTCGACGTCCTCGCCCCGCCGGCGGCCCCCGCCTGGGACGCGGGCGGGTCGGTCGACGGGATCGCCGCAGCGGGCGCCGCCGTCGTCGTGGCCCGGGGCGCCGTCGTCCTCGACGTGCCGGCGGCGGCCGGGGGCACCGGGCTGCTGCCCGCGGGCGGGGGCACGCCCGGCGTCGTGGTGCTCGCCGTCGCCCGGGGCGAGGCGGCGGAGGTCGCCGCCGTCACGGCGACGGGCGGCTCGCTCGTCCTGGCGCTGCTGCCGCCCGCGGCGCCGCCCTGAGCGGCCCGGCCGGCGCGGGGGTCCGGGGAGGTCGTCCGGAGGTCGTCGCCGGAGGGCCCCACCGGCGCCCGCGGGGTCCTAGCCTCCCGACGGCCCGTGCGGACGCCGGGCCCACCCGAGCACTGGAGTGGGCATGATCAAGGGGTTCAAGGACTTCCTGCTGCGCGGCAACGTCATCGACCTGGCCATCGCCGTCGTCATCGGCGCGGCGTTCACCGCGGTCGTCACGGCGCTGGCCACCGACGTCATCGGCGGCTTCATCGCCGCCATCTTCCAGCAGCCCGACATGAGCGGGTTGGGCTTCGACATCGGCGACGGCCGCGTCGTCCTGGGGACGACCGTCGCAGCGCTCATCAACTTCGTCATCGTCGCGGCGGTCATCTACTTCCTCATCGTCGTCCCGATGAACCGCCTGCTGGCCCTCCGCAAGCAGGGGGTCGAGCCCGAGGTCGCGGCGCCCAGCGAGGACATCCTCCTGCTGCAGGAGATCCGCGACCTGCTCCGCGCGCAGGCGGAGCAGCAGCGCCGGGAGCCCTGAGCCCCCTCCCCCGCCGGGGCGGGGCGTCCGCCCGCGGGCGGCCGGCGCACCTCACCAGTGCGGCGGCCGCTCGCGGAGGAAGCGCTCGTCGTCGTCGCCGCGCTCGTCGTCGCCCCAGGCGCGGGCGCTGTCCTCCCCCGCCGAGCGCGGGAGGACGGGCGCGTCGTCGTCGTCCCGGGGCGCCCGCGGCGCCGCCGGGGCGGGCCCCGACGGCCCGTGGCCGGCGCGCCGGCCGTCCGCGGCCCCCGGCGCGGCCCCCGGCTCCGGGGCGCCCGTGCCGTCGCCGCTCACGCCGCCGCCCACGGCGCCCGCGCGGCCGCGACGACCCGGGCCGCGACGGCGGCCGGGTCGACGAGGAGCTCGCTCGCGGCCACGTGCACGACCGACCAGCCGGCCGCCCGCAGGGCGTCCGCCTCCGCCAGCCGCCGCAGCGGGTCCGCCGCGGCGACGCGGACGGCCGCGGCGCCGTCGCCCGCGGGGACGGGCCGCGCGTCCGGCAGGACGGCGACGGAGCGCCCGTCCGCGAGCACCGCGGCGAGGTCGGGGTCCCCGGGTGCCCGCGCCGGCACGACGGCGGCCCCCGCGGCCCGCAGGTGGCGCACGAGCGCGGCGAGCAGCGGGTCCGCCGCGTCGGGGTCGCCGTCCGCGTGGGCGGCCAGCGCCGTGGCGGCGTCGTCGCCCGGCGCCGGCACGGCGGGCGCCGCCGGGAGCGCGTCCGCGGGCGGCACCTCGGGCCGGTCGTCCGTGGCCGTGGCCTCCGCCGCGGCGACGAGGAGGGCGCGCAGCGCCCGGGCGCCGGGGGTCCGCAGCCGCTCGGCCTCCAGCGCCGCCGGGTCGAGGCACGACACGACGACCAGCCGGCGGCGGGCGCCCGCGGCGGCGTCGGCCAGCGCCGCCGCCCCCGCGGCCGCGTCGAGCGGGCCGAAGGAGCTGAGCACGCGGCCCCGCTCCGTGGGGGCGAAGGCCGTCGACAGCACGAGGACGTCGCGGACGCAGCCCTGCGCGCGGCCCACGTCGGTGACGACGAGCGGCTCGCTCCGGGGCGCGGCGGCGAGGGCCCGCGTCACGGCGGGGTCCTCGGCGACCGCGCGGCGCAGCGCGTCGGCGGTGCGGCGGGCGTGCTCGCGGGTCACCGCCACGACACCGAGCGAGCGCGAGGGGTCCTCGAGCAGCGCGGCGAGGACGACGTCGACGACGGCGGAGACCTCCGCGTCGACGCTGTGCACCACGCCGTCGTCGCCGGCGCGGCCGCGGCCGTCCACGGACCGCAGCTCGACCGGGCGGGCGCCGGGCGGGGTCGGGACGCCCCGCGGCGGCACGCCCTGGGTCGACGCGTCCCCGGCACGGTCGGTCCCGGCGTCGTCGCCCTGCTCGGCACGGACGGCGGCGAGGACGGGCAGGAGCTGGCGCGGCAGGCGGTGCCGCCCGCCCAGCGCCCGCTCGTCGAGCGCGCCGGCCAGCGCGGACCAAGCGCCCGCGCGCGCCCCGGCGCCCGGGTGCTCGGCGGCGGGCGAGCCGACGACGCCCGCGCCCGGCGGGGGCCCGGCGGGGTCGCCGACGACGAGGACCTGCGTCCCCCGGGCCAGCGCGAGGGCCGCCTCGGGGAGGCCGACCGCGTGGGCGTCGAGGAGGACGACGAGGTCCACCGCGCCGTCGGGGCCGTCGAGGGCGCCCGCCCGCCGCGGCAGGGCGAGCGCGGAGGCGCCGCGGACGTCGGGCGGCGGGGCGGCGTCGGAGGGCGCCGCGAGGGCGGCCACGAGACCGGCGGCGGCCCGGGCACGGGCGTCCGCGGTCCCGGCGACGAGGAGGGCGCGGGCGTCGTCCGCCCGTCCGGGCAGCACGTCGTCGAGGACGCCGCGCGAGCGTGCCAGCTCGAGCGCCGACGCCCGCACCGCGAGGCGCACCTCGTCGGCCGCCGCCCCGCCGTCGAGCGCCCGGGCCCGCAGGTCCGCCACGAGGGCGCCGAGCCCCAGCCCCCCGAGGTGCACGAGCACGTCGACCCGGGCGGGGAGGTCGCCCCGGGCGTCCTCGTCGGTCGCGAGGGCGGTGAGCCGGGCCGAGAGCGCGTCGAGGTCGGCACCGCGGAGGCTGCCGTCGCGCGTCGGGACGACGACCGGCTCGAGCAGGGTCAGCTCGGCGCGGACCTCGGCGAGCGCGCGCTGGGCGCCGCCGATGCCGCGGGGGGTGCGGGGGCGGCCGCCGTCCTCGGCCGCTGCCGCCCACGCCCGCCGTTCGGCGTCGGCACGGCGCAGGTCGGCGCGGAGGTCGGCGGGACGCGCGCCCGGGCGGACGAGCTCGGCGACGACCTTCCCGGCCGTGCGGCGCGCGCGCCACGTCGCGTCCTGCCCGAGCGAGCGGACCAGCTCGCCGAGCGGGCGCTGGTAGACGCCGGGCAGGAAGCACTCGAGGGTCCCGCGGACGTCGACGAGCAGCTGCAGCCGCTTCTCGACCTCCTCGACGGTGCGGGGCGCCCGCAGGCCGGTCTGCTCCCCGAGCCGCGCCGTCTCGGCGGCGAGGCGCGGCAGCAGCTCGTCGGCGAGCCGGGCCGCCCGGTCGCGGGCGGCGACGACCTCGCCGGAGGAGCGCACCGCGGCGTCCTCCCACGGCCCGTCGGCCAGCTCGGGGCGCAGGGCCCCCAGCCGGGCGGCGTCGACCACCCGCGCGACGACGACGTCGAGGCCCTCCGCCGCCACGGCCCGCACGGCGGGCTCCGGCAGGCGGACCGCCGTCCGCGGGGGGCGCGGGAGGGCGGCCAGGTGCGCCAGCTCGTGGAGGAGCCGGAGCACGCCGACGTCGAGGCCGTCGCCGGCCGGGACGTCGAGGGCCCGGGCCCCCGCCCGCAGCCGCGCGGTGGCGCTCGCCACGGCCGCGGCGCCGTCGGCCCCCGCGCCGCGGGCGTCGTCGTCCCCCTCGGGCGCGGCCGGGACGGCGCCGACGACGGCGTGCTCCCCCGTGCGGGCGGACGGCGAGCGGCCGGCGGCCGCGGCGCCCAGGGCGCCCGCCACCACGGGGGCGAGCCCGGTCCCGTGCAGCCGGCGGACGACGTCCTCCACCTCGGGCAGCGCGGGGGCGACGAGCAGGACCCGGCGACGGGCGCCGAGGGCGGACGCCACCACCTGGGCGACGAGCTGGGTCGCCCCGGCGCCGGGCGGCGCCACGAGCCGCAGCGACCGGCCCGCCGCCAGGGCGTCGTGCGCGGAGCGCTGGTCCTCGTCGAGGGGCAGCACCCAGCGCCGCCCGGCGTCGTCCCAGGGGGCGGCCGCGGGCACGGGGCCCGACGGGCCGGAGGGCAGGTCGACGGGCCCGTCGACCTCCGCCGCGGCGAGCGCCGCCACGACGGGCGGCACGGGCCGGCGTCGACCGAGGGCGGCGACGTCGCGCACGAGCGCCCCGGCGAGGTCCGGGTAGACGCCGACGAGGGTGCGCTCCGCCAGCTCGAGGCCGGGCACGTCGGCCGTGCGGGCCCTCATCTCGCCCAGCGCGCGCCGGTGCGCGTCGCCCCGGCCGTCGGCGAAGGGGGCGAGGACGGCCTGCTCGTCGACCTCGTGGCCCCGCTCGCGCAGCAGGCGCAGCACCTCCGGGTTGACGACGACGACGGGGTCGAGGTCCAGCTCCTCGTCCAGGGCCGCGGCCCCGCGGGGGTGGACGGCGAGCAGCTGCAGCAGGGCGGGGGCGTGGACGTCGACGGCCCCCGTCCCCGCGCTGCCGTCGCCCGCCAGGGCCGGTGCCGCCCAGCGCACGAGGCCGACGGCCAGCGCGCAGGGGCGGACGCCGTGGGCGTCGTCGACCTCCTGCGCCGCCGTGCGCAGGGCCCGGACCCGGGTGCGCGCGACCGCGTGGGCGCCGCGCTCGCGGAAGAGGGACGAGAGCCGGGTCGGCCGCCCGGCCCAGAAGGCCGCGAGGCCCGAGGGGTGGGCACCGCCGAGGTCGAGCGGCTCGACGAGCTCGCCGGCCGCGGTGCGGTCGTCGAGGAGGACGCCACGGCCGCCCGTCGTCGCGAGCTCGGCGGCCCACGCGTCGAGGACCGCGGCCAGGGGCACGGGGGCCGGGCCCGGGTCGACCGCCGCGGGGGCGGGCTCGGGCGCCGCGGTGGCGGCGGGCCGCTCGGCGGCCGCCGCGGGGGCGGACGGCCGGGGGGCGGCGGGGCTCTCGTCGGCCGGCGCGGCGGCCGTGCCGAGGCCGAGCAGCGAGCGCCAGCGGGAGCGCGGCCGCGTCGGGGGTCGGTCGGCGTCGGGCACCCGCGCACGCTAGCCGAGCCCCCGGGGCCGCCCGGGCGGCGCGCAGGGCGGCCCCGGACGCACGACGACCCCGTCGCCGGGGGGCGACGGGGTCGTCGTCGGCTCGCGGGAGCCTCACGTGGAGGCAGTGCGCACCGCACAGGGGGGGCTAGCGGTGCGCACTGCTGCGGAGGAGTGTGCGTCGCGGTCGTTCGAGCGTCAACTTCCCCCGGCGGCGCGTCGGCCGTCTCGTCCGGCTCGCCCCGCCGCGCCCGGGACGTCCCGCCCCGCCGGGTGACGCGCGGGTCCCCCGGCCGGGCGGCCCGGGCGACCCGGGGCGGCCCGGCCGGTCGCCGTCAGGCCCCGACGTCGCGCAGCCGCGAGCCGTCCCCCGACATCGAGGCCGCGCCGGTGCCGGGCGTGCCCGCGTCGGACCAGCGCAGGACCGCGCCGACGCCGCCGGCGAGCTCGACGCCCGGGTCGGCGGGCGGCTCCACGCCGTCCTCGTCCGCCTCCGCGTCCGCGGCCGACCGGGCGTCCGGCACGAGCACGAGGCCCGCCCCGCCGCCGACCGCGGCCCGCACGAGCGCGGCGTCCGCCCGCACCTGCACGGGCTCCTCGACGCCCATCTCGAGGAGGTCCTCGCGGGTCGCGGCGACCTGCAGGGCCTCGGGCCCGACCCAGAGCGTCGTCGTCGAGGTGGGGTCGTCGTGGAGGAGGACGTCCTGGACCTGGCCGCGCTGGAGCATCGCCACCGTGTCCTCGAGGCCGTCCGCCGCGTCGGCGTCCTGGCCCCGCGCCTGGCGGAAGCTGTCGGCCGTGGCGACGAGGGCGCGCGTGCGCACCTCGGCGAGCGCCTCGCCGAGCGCCCGCCCGAAGGCGTCGTCGCGGATGCCGTCCGCCCGGCCGCCGCCGCCCACGACGACGGCGAGCCCGGACGCGCGGCCGCCCAGGCGCTCGCGGACCAGCGAGACGGCCGTCTGGTCGCCCGTGAGGACGACGACCTCCGGGTGGTGACGGGTCACGAGGTCGTCGACGTCCGAGGCCACCGCCGCGGCGTCGCGCTCCCACGAGTCCTCGACGCGGCGCTCGTGGCTGTGCTCGCCGATGCCGCCGACGGGCACCTTGTGGATGACGTCGTCGTCGGAGCCGGACGTCCGCGTCTCGGTCACCTGGCTCGACGTGCCGACGACCGCGTCCCCGCCGTCGGCCAGGGCGGTCGTCACGCCGTTGCCGACGGCGACCGTGAGGTCGGCGCCCTGGCGGTCGGCCGCCACGAGCAGGTAGCGGGTGGAGCCGGCGGCGGCCCGCAGCGCGGGCAGGACGTCCGGGAGCGGGCCGAAGAGGGCGCTGTCGGACGCCGGGGCGCTCGGCAGGACGACGTCGAGGACGACCCCGCCCTCCCCCGCCACGACGGTGCGGCCGGAGCCGCCCTCGCCGTCGGAGCGCCCGCTCGGGGCGGTCGCCCGCTCGCCGACGACGTCGAGGACGTCCGACGGCGCGCCCTGCTCCTCGAGGGAGCGGCGCAGCTCGCGCCAGCGCAGCGCCACCTCGTGCTCGCCGCTCTCGTCGCCGCGGGAGACGTCGAGCGTGACGCTGACCAGCGGCCCCTGCGCCTCGAAGGTCGGTGCCAGCCACTGCAGGTCCATCGGGGAGCCCTCCGTCGGGTCGGTGCGCGCCGGCGGTCGCCGGCCGTCACCCCACCGTGCGCGCCACCCCGCCCGCCCGCGACCCGAGCACGCCCCGGCGCGACCCGAGTACGCTCGGGCCCGCCCGACCGCGGGCTCCCTGGCCCCCGTAGCTCAGGGGATAGAGCATCGGTTTCCTAAACCGTGTGTCGGAGGTTCGAATCCTCTCGGGGGCACCCCGCCGGACCGACCCCGAGGGGCGGCGCACCGGCTTCCTCCACCGTGTGTCGGACGTTCGAACCCCCTCGGGGCACCGCCGGACGCACGACGCGGCGGCCCGGCCGCGCCTCCGGTCCCGCCTATCCTCCGGACCATGGAGACCAGGCGCCTCGGGCGCACGGGCAAGGACGTCGGCGTCGTAGGGCTCGGGACCTGGCAGCTGGGTGCCGACTGGGGCGACGTCACCGAGGACGAGGCGCTCGCGGTGCTGCGGGCCGCGCACGACGAGGGCGTGACCCTCCTCGACACCGCCGACGTCTACGGCGACGGGCGCAGCGAGCGCGTCATCCGCCGCTTCGTCGCCGACCTGCCGGAGGCCGAGCGCCCGTTCGTGGCCACCAAGGCCGGCCGTCGCGCCGACCCCTTCACGGCCGAGCAGTACACGCCGGAGAACCTGCGCGCGTGGGTGGGCCGCAGCCGCGAGAACCTCGGCGTCGAGCGGCTCGACCTCGTCCAGCTCCACTGCCCGCCGACCGCGGTCTACTCCGACGACGCCGTCTACGACGCGCTCGACGCCATGGTCGCCGAGGGGCTCCTCGCCGCCTACGGCGTCTCCGTCGAGACCGTCGACGAGGGGCTCACGGCGATCGCCCGCCCCGGGGTCGCCTCGGTCCAGGTCATCCTCAACGCCTTCCGGCGCAAGCCCCTCGAGCGCCTGCTGCCCGCGGCGGCCGAGGCCGGCGTCGGCGTCCTCGCGCGCGTCCCGCTGGCGAGCGGCCTGCTCACCGGGAAGTACGACGAGAGCACGACGTTCGCGGCGGACGACCACCGCACGTACAACCGCAACGGCGAGGCCTTCGACGTGGGCGAGACCTTCTCCGGCGTGCCCTTCGACGTCGGCGTCGCCGCCGCGCGCGAGGTGGCCGAGGTGGCCGCCGCGCGCGGCGTGCCCACGTCCGCGCTCGCCCTGCGCTGGGTGCTCGACCAGCCGGGCGTCACGGCCGTCATCCCGGGCGCCCGCAACGCCGAGCAGGCGCGCGGCAACGCCGCCGCCGCGGCGCTCGACCCGCTGACCGCGGACGAGCAGGCCGCGCTGGAGCGCGTCTACGACGAGCGCCTGCGCGAGCTCGTGCACCCCCGCTGGTGAGTGACCGCCGCTGACGGGCGGCCGGCGGGGACCTCCCCCGCCGGCCGCCCCGGTCCCGTCGCGTGAGGGCTCCGCGGGGCGCCCGGCGCGTGGGCAGCTCGCTGCGCGGGCACCTCCTCGACACCCGCCCGCTGCGCATCCCGGCGTACCGGCGGCTGCTCGGCTCCTCCGCCGTCTCGACCGTCGGCAGCCAGCTGACCGCCGTGGCCGTCCCCGTCGAGGTCTTCCGCATCACGGGGTCGTCGGCGTGGGTCGGCCTGGCCTCCGGCGCGGCCCTCGTGCCGCTCGTGCTGTTCTCCCTCTACGGCGGCAGCGTCGCGGACGTCGTCGACCGGCGGAGGCTCATGCTCGTCGCCGTCCTCGGGATCGCGGCCACGTCGCTGGGCCTCGCCGTCCACGCGGCCTCGGGCCGGGAGTCGGTGGCGGCGCTGCTCGTGCTCGTCGTCGTGCAGCAGTCCTTCTTCGGCCTCTACGCGCCCGCCCGCGGCGCCGCCGTCCCCCGCGTGGTGCCCGTGGCGCTGCTGCCGTCAGCCATGGCGCTGTCCACCACCGTCTTCGGCGTCGGCGCCGTGGCGGGGCCGCTCGCCGCCGGCGTGCTCATCCCCGTCACCGGGCTCCCGCTGCTCTACGCCGTCGACGGCGTGGCGCTGCTCGGGGCCGCGGCGCTCGTCGCGACGCTGCCCGCGATGCCGCCCACCGGGGAGCCGGGCCGCCGGGCCGGGGTCCGCAGCGTCGTCGAGGGCCTGCGCCACGTCGGCACCTCGCAGGTGCTCCTCGTGTCGATGGTCGCCGACGTCGTCGCGATGGTCCTCGGCATGCCGCGCGCCCTCTTCCCGCAGATGGCCACCGAGGTCTACGGCGGGCCGCCCGACGGCGGGCTCCCGCTCGGCGTCCTCTACGCCGCGATCCCGCTCGGCTCGCTGCTCATGGCGCTGCTGTCCGGGCGGCTCGTCCGGCTGCGGCAGCACGGCCTGCTGACGCTCGTCGCCGTGGCGGTGTGGGGCCTGGCCGTCGCCGGCGTGGGGCTCACGACGTCCCTGTGGGTGGCCGCCGCCCTGCTCGTCGTCGGCGGCGCCGCCGACCTCACGAGCATGGTCTTCCGCGGGGCCGTCCTGCAGACCGCGACCACCGACGAGCTGCGCGGCCGCGTCCAGGGCGTCTTCACCGTCGTCGTCGTGGGCGGCCCGCGCCTCGCGGACCTCCTCCACGGCGTCGGCGGCGAGCTCCTCGGCCCGCGCGCGGCGACGTCGCTGGGCGGCGTGCTCGTCGTCGTCGCGACGGCGCTGCTCGCCTGGCGCGCACCCGCCTTCCGGCGCTACCGCGCCCCGGCCTGAGCCGGGGCGCGGGGCGGCGCGCCGGGAGGGTCAGCCCAGCGGCGTGTGGTCCGCCGGGACCTCCTCGCCCGCCGCGACCGGGCCGGGGGCCGTGCCGGCCCCGAAGGGGCTGCCCCCCATCTCCTCGCGGCCGTGCGGGGTCAGCCAGCCCGCCAGGTCCGGGCCCTTCGGGACGACGCCCGTCGGGTTGATGTCCTCGTGGACGACGTAGTAGTGCGCCTTGATGTGGGCGAAGTCCGTCGTGTCGCCGAAGCCCGGCGTCTGGAACAGGTCGCGGGCGTAGGCCCACAGCACCGGCATCTCGGTGAGCTTCTGCCGGTTGCACTTGAAGTGCCCGTGGTAGACGGGGTCGAAGCGCACGAGCGTCGTGTAGAGCCGCACGTCGGCCTCGGTGATGGTGTCGCCCATGAGGTAGCGCCGGGTCCCCAGCCGCTCCGAGACGACGTCGAGGGCGGCGAAGAGCCGGTCGTAGGCCTTCTCGTACGACTCCTGCGAGCCGGCGAAGCCGCAGCGGTACACCCCGTTGTTGATCTCCGTGTAGACGTGCCGCATCACGGCGTCCATCTCCTCGCGGAGGGCCTCGGGGTAGAGGTCCGGCGCCCCGGGGCGGTGGTGCTCCCGCCACTGCGTCGACAGGTCGAGGGTGATCTGCGGGAAGTCGTTGGTGACGACCTTCCCGCTGCTCTCCTCGACGACGGCGGGCACGGTGATGCCCTTGGGGTAGTCGGGGAAGCGGGCGAGGTAGGCCTCCTGCAGCCGCTCGTACCCGAGGACCGGGTCCCGGCCGCCCTCGTCGAGGTCGAAGGTCCAGCTGCGGCGGTCGTGCGTGGGGCCGGTGATGCCCTGGGAGATGACGCCCTCGAGGCCGAGCAGCCGCCGCACGATGATCGAGCGGTGCGCCCAGGGGCAGGCCCGCGCCGCGACGAGCCGGTAGCGGCCGGGCTCGACCGGCCACCCGTGTCGGCCGTCGGTGGTGATGCGGTCCTCGATGTACGCGGTGTCGCGGGTGAACTCCTCGCCGGAGGTCACGTAGGCGCCCTTGGTCGAGGTGTCGCCGTCCGTCGTCGTCGTCCCGCTCGCCGTGCTCATCGCTGCGCTCCCTGGTCGCCGTGCCCGCCGGGGTCCTCCCGGCCCGACGGACGCTAGCCCGCGCGGCCGCGCGCCGCCGCGCCGGCCGCCGGACGGGCGACGTCGCTCAGCGCCCGCCGAAGGCGGACGAGGGCAGGTCGCGCTCGCCCTCCTCGACCGCCCGCAGCACCCGCTCGGCGACGTCCTCGGGCGCGAGGCCCTGCGGCATCCGCGGGGCCGTCCCGGCCACCGGGCGCGTGGCGAGCCCGGTCTCGGTGTGCGGCGGGCGGACGTCCAGCACCCGCACCCCCTCGCGGCGCAGCTCCTTGGCGGCGGCCGCGTCGAAGGCCGTGAGCGCCGCCTTGGCGGCGGAGTAGGCCGCCATGCCCGCCACCGGCTGCTCCGCGACGACGGCGCTGAGCATGACGGCGACGGCGTCGCCCTCCCGCTGCCCCCCGGCGGTGCGCAGGTGCGGCAGCGCGGCCCGCAGCAGGCGCACCGGGCCGAGGTAGGCGGTGAGCAGCAGCTCGTCGAGCAGGTCGTCGTCGGCGTCCGCCACCGGCCCGAAGGCGACGACCCCGGCGGCGGAGACGAGGACGTCGAGGCCCTCCAGCGCCTCCACGGCCGCCCCGACCACCTCGGCGGGCGCCCCCGGGAGGGTGAGGTCGGCGGCCAGGTGGGCGACGGCGTCGGGATGGGCCTCGCGCAGGCGGCCCTCGTCGCGCGCCGAGACGGCCACGCGGGCCCCGCGGCGGGCCGCCCCGGCCACGAGGAGGCGGCCGAGGCCGCCGGTCGCTCCGGTCACGAGCACGCGTGCGCCGTCGAGGCGGGTCCCGGTCATGCGCGGGACCGTAGGTCGGCGCGGGGGCCGCCGCGCGCCGAGCCGCGGCCCGGCGGGATGACGCCGGGGCCCCTGCGCGTTGCCCCGGGCAGCAGCACGGCGCCGGCAGGGCGTGACGAGAACGACACCCCGATGTCACCCGGGAGGGTGGCGCCGCGGGGCGATGGAGGGGACCGTTGACCATGGCACTCGGACGAGCGGCGCGCGCGGGGCGCCACGGCACCACCGGACCGCCGGGCGGCCCCCTCCCGCAGGGCCCCGGCGACCCCGCGGGCGCGGACGGGCCCGAGCCGTTCGACGACTACGCCGACGCCGGGGGCGACGAGCGCGAGGACCTCTTCCGGGCGCTCGTGCGCTCGGTGGACGGCGAGCGCGTCGGCCGCGTCACGAGCGTCGTCCGCGACGACGACGGCCGGCCCACGTGGCTCGTCGTCAGCACCGGCTGGCTCCGCGGCGCCGACGTCCCGGTCCCCTACGACGAGGGCTGCCGCCGCCGTGGCGGCACCGTCGTCGTCCCCTACCCCAAGGACGTCGTCCGCGGTGCCCCGCCGCTGGACCCGGACCTCGCCGTGGACCCCCAGCTCGAGACCGGCGTGCGCCTGCACTACGCCGCCGCCCGCGCCTCGCTCCTGGCCGGCCGGCGCGACCCGGTCGACGCCGCCCGCGAGACGCCGTGGCCGTGCTGCACCGAGGACATGTGGGACGACGAGCTGGGCGACGCCCTCGTCGACGAGCTGCGCGGCGCGCTCCCCGCGCAGGCCACGGCGACGACCCCGCGGACCCTCGCCGCCGGAGCCACGCCGGCCGTCCCCGCCGCCTGAGGCGCCGCCGGCGGCGTCAGCCGCGGACGGCGGCGTACCGGTCGAGCGCCACCTGGCGCTCGGCCTTGTGGTCCACGACCCGCTCGGGGTAGCCCTCGGGCAGCCCGTCCGGCAGGTCCCAGGGCTCGTGGACCGCCGAGCCCTCGACCCCGCGCAGCTCGGGCACCCAGCGGCGGACGTAGTCGCCGTGCGGGTCGAACTTGTGCCCCTGCGTGACGGGGTTGAACACGCGGAAGTACGGCGAGGCGTCCGTCCCCGTGCCCGCCACCCACTGCCACCCGTGGTTGTTCGAGGCGAGGTCGCCGTCGACGAGGTGGCGCAGGAAGTGGCGCGCCCCGACCTGCCAGCGCTGGTGCAGGTCCTTGACGAGGAACGACGCGGTGAGCATCCGCATCCGGTTGTGCATCCAGCCCTGGGCCAGCAGCTGGCGCAGGGCCGCGTCGACGACGGGGAAGCCGGTCCGCCCCTCGCGCCAGGCGTCGACCCTCCGCTCCGCCGCGGCGCCCGTGTCGTGCTCCATGCCCGCGAGGTCCGGCTTGTAGGCCTCCCAGGCGGAGTCGGGCCGGTGCCAGAGCACGTCCGCGTAGAAGTCGCGGAAGCAGAGCTCGCGGACGTAGGCCTCGGCGCCCTCCCCGCCGTGCGCACGGGCCTCCTCGACGAGCGTGCGCGGGTGCACGCACCCGAGGTGGAGGTAGGCCGACATGCGGCTCGTGGAGTCGAGGTCCGGACGGTCGCGCTCCTCGGCGTAGCCGTCGAGCCGCTCGTCGCGGAAGGTGCGCCACGCCGCGAGGGCCGCCTCCTCGCCCGCCGGCAGCAGGTCGTAGTCGACCTCGGGGGCCGCGGGGAGGTCGTCCGCGCCGCCCGCCGCGACCCACGGCACCGACCGCGGCCGGCTCGCCGGGTCGGGCACGCCGTGCTGCGCCCACCCCTTGGAGAAGGGCGTGAAGACCTGGAACGGGGAGCCGTCGCCCTTGAGGACCCGGCCCGGCCCCACGGCGTAGGCGGTCCCGTCCTCCTCGAGGGGCACGTCCCCCTCCGCCCCGAGGGCCGCGCGGACGTCCTCGTCACGCCGCCGCCCGTACGGCCCGGTGTCCCGGGCCACGTGCACCGAGCCCGCCCCCGTCTCCCGGACGACGGCCGGGACGACCTCGCGCGGGTCGCCGCGGCGGACGAGGAGGGCACCGTCGGTCTGCTCGCGCAGCGCCTCGAGGCACCCGACGAGGAAGGCCCGGCGGGCCGGCCCGGCCGCGTCCCAGACCCGCGGGTCGAGGACGAAGAGCGGGACGACGCCGCCGCCCGCCCCGCGTGCCGCGAGGAGGGCCGGGTTGTCGCCGACGCGCAGGTCGCGCCGGAACCACATGACCGCGGGACCGCTCATGCGGGCGACCCTCGCCGGACGACGACGGGCGCGCCAGCCGGGGCCGGCGCGCCCGTCGGGGCTGCCACCGGCGCACCGGTGGCGGGAGGTCAGGCGCCGGGGGGCGAGGTGTCCTCGTCGAGGACGACGTCGAGCGCCTCGCGCACCGACTGGCGGGTCGCCAGGCGCACGGAGGCGGCCTGCTGCTCCTCGTTCGTCGAGGCGTCGGCGATCCGCTGCCGCTCCGTCTTCTCCGCCTCGAGGGCGAAGTCGCGGGCCTTGCGGATGCGGTCCCAGATGTCTGCGTCAGCCATGGCCACAGCACAGCACGGCGGGCGCGCGCGCGCCCGTCCACCGCGGCGCCACCCGTCCGGCGCGTCGGATCGCGGGACCGGCCGACCTCCCCCACCCTGGACGGCGCGGGCCCCGGCCCGTCGACCGGTGCTCCGAGGCGCCGGGCGAACGACGCCGCACGGAAGAGCGACCATGGCCCTGCTCCTGCCCCTGGCCCTCCTGACCCCGCTGCTCGTCCTGCCGCTCCTGCTCGCGGTGGCCTCCTTCGAGGACCGCTGCAGCGACGGCAGCCCCCTCCTGCGGCGCCGACGGCGCACCGAGGACCCCGTCCCCGCCGACGCGCCCGTGCCGGTGGGGGCCGGCAGCCCGCGCTGACGCCACCACCGTCCCCCGGGGACGACGCAGGGCCCGCAGGACGACGCCGTGGCGTCGCCCTGCGGGCCCTGCGTCGTCGGTCGTCCGGTCGAGGGCGCGGCGGGCCTAGAGCAGGCCGCCCTGCCGCAGCAGCCGGGCCAGCCCCGCCCCGTCGGGCGCCGAGACCCAGGCGTGCGGCCCCTCGGCCCGCGCCGGCGCGCCGGAGGGAGCCGGGAGGCCCTGCGCCAGCACCGACTCCGTCGGCGAGAGGTGCCGGATCGCCACCGCGGCGACGTTGTCCGGGTGCGCGCGGGCGAACTCCTCGTAGATGGCCTCGTCGTGCTGGCCGTCGTCGCCGACGAGGAGCCACCGCACGTGCGGGAACTCCTCGGCCAGGCGGCGCAGGCTCCGCTCCTTGTGCGCGCGGCCGCTCCGGAACCACCGGTCCGGCGTCGGGCCCCAGTCCGTCAGCAGGAGCGGTCCGCGCGGGTAGAGGTGGCGGTGGAGGAAGCGGGTGAGCGTCGGCGCGACGTTCCAGGCCCCCGTCGAGAGGTAGACGACGGGCGCGTCGGCCCAGCGCCGGGTGATGCGCTCGTAGAGGACCGCCATGCCCGGCACGGGGTTCCGTGCGTGCTCGTCGAGGACGAAGGTGTTCCAGGCGGCGAGGAAGGGGCGCGGCAGCGCCGTCACCATCACCGTGTCGTCGATGTCGCTGACGAGCCCGACCTCGACGTCGTCCCCGATGACCCGCACCGGCGCGGGCACGGGCTCGGCGCCCTCGGCGTGGACGACCACCTGCTGCCAGCCGGGCTCGAGCGACGCCGGCAGGACGACGTCGACGAAGCCGCCGCGGTCGGTCACCGCCTCGTGCAGCTCGCCGCCCACCTCGACCTGCACGCGCGCCTCGCGCACGGGCACCGTGAGGAAGGACCGCCAGCCGCGCACGACCTCGGGACGCTCGGTGGGCGTGCGCCCGTCCGGCGCCGTGAGCAGCAGGCGTCCCAGCACGCGCACGCTGCGCGGCGAGCCGTAGCCGGCGTAGACCGTGATGGACGGCTGCCACCCCTGCTCCAGGGCCCGCCGGCTCGCACGCCGGTGCATCGCGTCGCCGAGGGCGACGGCCCTCCCGTGCAGGGGGCGCAGGCGGGGGACGGGGCCGACGTCGTCGGGGGCAGCCACGTCGGCACCCTGCCACAGCGGCCGGGCGCGGGCCCGTCGCTCCCCCACCACCGCCCCGGTCGGGCCGGGACGGCGAGGTCGGCTGCGCCGGACGGGTGACGGCGTCGCCCGCAGCGGCGACGCCCTCCTCGCCCGCGCCCGACCTGCCCCGGTCCGTCACCCTCCCGGCGCACCGTCGGGGCCTCCCAGGGCACGGTCGGGTCACGACCTCGTCCAAATCCCTCCCGTCCAGCGCCGTCCTCGCGCACCATCGCCCGGTGCGCGACGACGGGCTCCCGCGGGAGAGGACCGGCGACCGGTCCCGCCGCCCCCGCCGGCGGCCGGGCCGGCGCGTCGCGCTGACCGCCGTCGCGGCGCTCGCCCTCGCCGCGCTCCCCGTCACCGGGCTCGTCCCCGACCTGCCGTGGGGCGCCCTCGACGGCGCGGTCGCCGGCCCCTCCGACGGCGCCCCGCCGCCCGCGCCGGTGCCCGACCCGCTCGTCGACCCTGTCGACCCGGCCGACCGGCCCCTGCTCGTGCTCGACGCCTCGGGCGGCCGACCGGTCCGGCAGGGGGACGCCCTGCCGGCCCGCGTGGTGGGCGACGCCGTCGTCGTCCTCCACGGCTACACGAGCAACGCCGCGCAGATCGCCGAGCGCCTCGAGGTGCCCGCCCTCGTCGAGCGCCTCGGCGCCGTCGCCGTCCTGCCCACCGGCCTCGGCCACCGGCCCAGCTGGGACGCCGGGACGTGCTGCGGCTCCGCGGCCCGCTCGGACGTCGACGACGTCGGCTTCGTCGCGGGGCTGCTCGACGAGCTCCGGGCCCGCGGGGCGCGGCACGCCTACGTCGTCGGCTACTCCAACGGCGGGATGCTCGCCTACCGGCTGGCCTGCGAGCGGCCCGAGGAGGTCGACGCCGTCGCCGTCGTCAACGCCACCATCGCCGTGGACCGGTGCGACGGCGCCTTCACGGCCCTGCACCTCGCCGGGGCGGAGGACCGGGCGGTCCCCGTGGAGGGCGTGGACCTCGTGCCCTACCTCTTCACCGGCTTCCCCGCGCTGGCCGACCTGCCGGCCCTGGCGCCCGCCGCGGACCTCGACCTGCGCGTCGTGCCCGGCGCGGGCCACGAGGTGCCGGAGGGGGCGCCGACGACCGTGCGCGAGTGGCTCGCCACGCGCCCCGGCCCGCCGACCACCGACCGCGCCGCCGTCCCGGTGGTCGCGGGCGGCGCGGCCGGCGCGGCCGGCGCGGTCGGCGCGGTCGGCGCGGTCGGCGCGGTCGGCGGCTAGGCCGACTTCTTCCGCGTCCGGCGCGCCGGGGTCTCCTCCGGGGCCTCGTCCTTCGCGGCGACCTTCGACCGCGACGCGCGCTTCCGCGGCGCCGGGGCCTCCTCCGGCTCCTCGTCCTTCGCGACGGCCTTCGACCGCGACGCCCGCTTCCGCGGCGCCGGGGCCTCCTCCGGCTCCTCGTCCTTCGCGACGGCCTTCGACCGCGACGCCCGCTTCCGCGGCGCCGGGGCCTCCTCCGGCTCCTCGTCCTTCGCGACGGCCTTCGACCGCGACGCCCGCTTCCGCGGCGCCGGGGCCTCCTCCGGCTCCTCCTCCGCCGCCGCCTTCGACCGCGACGCCCGCTTCCGGGGCGCCGGGGCCTCCTCCGGCTCCTCCTCCGCCGCAGCCGCCTTCGACCGCGACGCCCGCGCCGGGCGCGCGGGGGCCTGCTCGGCGTCGCCCCCGCCCTCACCGCGCTCGCCCCGGGCGCGGGACACGCTGCGCTGCAGCGCCGCCAGGAGGTCGACGACCTGCGCGCCCTCGCCGTCGCCGTCCGCGTCGCCCTCGGCGGGCGGGCGGCGCACCTCCCCGGCGCTGACCTTGGCCTCGACGAGCTCGACGACCGCCGCCGCGTAGCCGTCGGTGAACTGCGAGGGGTCGAAGTCGCCCGCCAGCGACTCGACGAGCGAGGCGGCCATGGCCGTCTCCTGCGGCCGCAGCTGCACGTCGCCGGCGAGCACGTCGAAGGACGCCTCGCGCACCTCGTCCGGCCACAGCAGCGTCTGCAGCACGATGACGTCGTCGCGCACGCGGAGCACGGCGAGCGCCTCCCGCTGCCGCAGCGCGACCTTCACGACGGCGACCCGGTCGGTGGCGGCCAGCGCCTCCCGCAGGAGCGTGTACGGCTTGAGCGCCACCCGGTCCGGCTCGAGGTAGTACGCCTTCGACAGCATCACCGGGTCGACCTGGTCGGCCGGGACGAACTCGACGACGTCGATCTCGCGGCTCGACGTCAGCGGCAGCTTGTCCATGTCCTCGTCGGTGAGGACGACCTGCTCCCCGTCCTCGGTCTCGTACGCCTTCGCGATCTCCGGGTACGGGACCTCCTCGCCGTCGACGCTGCACACGCGCCGGTAGCGGATGCGCCCGCCGTCGGTCTCGTGGACCTGGTGGAAGCGGACGTCGTTGGTGCCCGTGGCGGCGTACACCTTGACGGGCACCGAGACGAGGCCGAAGGAGACCGCGCCCTTCCAGATGGCCCTCATGGCTCGCCCTCCCCCGGCGCCCCGCCCGGCAGCCCGGGACGCTCGCCCGGCGCGCGTCCGCACCTGCCGCCATGATCGTCCGGTGCGGCCCATGCTCGCCACCCCCACGGCCGCCCCGGGCACGCTGCCCGGCGGTGCGCCGTCGCCTGCCCGCGGGGACGACGCGGCGCACCACCCCCGCTGGGCCTACGAGGTCAAGTGGGACGGCATGCGCCTGCTCGCCGACGTCCGGCCCGCCGCGGGCCGCGCCGCCGCCCGCGCCGTCCTCACGAGCCGGACCGAGCGCGACGTCACCGCCGCCTTCCCCGACCTCGCCGGGCTGGCCGCGGCCGCGACGGGCGCCGGCGGCGACCTCCTCCTCGACGGCGAGGTCGTGGCGCTCGACGGAGCGGGGCGACCGTCGTTCGGCGTCCTCGCGCCGCGGCTCGGCCTGTCCGGCAGCCGGGCCCGGGCGGCCGCGCGCGCGGTGCCGGTCGTCTACGTCGTCTTCGACGTCCTGCGGGCGGACGGGCGCGACCTCACCGGCGATCCCCTGCGACGGCGGCGGGAGGTGCTCGAGGAGCTGGGCGAGGGCTGGCTCGCCGAGCCGCCCTCCGTCGGCTCCGAGGGCGTGCGCGGGGCCGCGCTGCAGGTCTCCCCCGTCTTCGCGTCCGGCGCCGACGTCCTCGCCGCCACCCGGGCGCAGGGCCTCGAGGGCGGCGTCGCCAAGCGGTGGGACTCCACCTACCGCCCCGGCGAGCGCAGCACCGCGTGGGTGAAGGCGGCGCACCGGCTCGCGCGCACGGTCGTCGTCGGCGGCTGGCGCCCGCAGGAGGGCACGCGCGACCGCGTCGGCGCGCTCCTCGTGGGCGCGCCCGACGGCGACGGCGGGCTCGTCTACCTCGGGCGGGTCGGCAGCGGCATCGGCCCGCGGGCGGCGGCGGGCCTCGCGCCGCGCCTCGCCGGGCTCGACCGGCCGGCGTCGCCCTTCACGACCGACGTGCCCGCCGTCGACGCCCGCGGGGCCACCTGGCTCGACCCGGTCCTCGTCGCCGAGGTCCGCTCGCTGGGCTCGACGCCGGGCGGGCGCCTGCGCCAGCCGTCGTTCGTCGGGCTGCGCGACGACGCCGGGCCGGACGTCGTCGAGCCCGACGCCGCGGCGGTCCCCGAGGACGGCCCCGCGTGAGCCCGCACCAGGCGACGGAGCAGGTGGTCGAGGTCGGCGGGCACCGCCTGCGGCTCACCTCGCTCGAGAAGGTGCTGTACCCCGCCACCGGCACGACGAAGGCCGAGGTGCTCGACTACGTCGTCCGCGCCGCCGAGCCGCTGCTGCGCCAGCTGGCGGGCCGCCCGGTCACCCGGGTCCGGTGGCCCCACGGCGTCGCCGACACGTCCTTCTTCGAGAAGAACGCGCCGCCGGGGACCCCGTCGTGGGTGCGGACGGCGGCGGTGCCCCTGCGCTCCGGCGAGCGGGACGGCGCGGACGACGGGGACGAGGGGGTCGAGACGGTCCGCTACCCGCTGCTCGACGACGTCGCCGGGCTCGCGTGGGTCACCAACCTCTCGGCCATCGAGCTGCACACGCCGCAGTGGCGCGTCTGCGACGGCGGTGCCCCGGGCGGCCGCGGGCGCCCCGCGCGGACGGCGCACCCGGACCGGCTCGTCGTCGACCTGGACCCGGGCCCCGGCACGGGCCTGGCCGAGTGCGCCGCCCTCGCCCACGTCGTCGCCGACCGGCTGCTCGAGGACGGCCTCGACCCCCGCCCCGTGACGAGCGGCAGCAAGGGGCTGCAGCTCTACGCCGCCGTCTCGGGCGAGCAGGACGCCGACGTCGTCCGCGCCTACGTCCGCCGGCTCGCCGAGGACCTGGCCCGCGACCGCCCGCGCGAGGTCGTCGCGACGATGACCAAGGCCCGCCGCACCGGTCGCGTGCTCCTCGACTGGTCGCAGAACACGTGGTCGAAGACGACCGTCACGCCGTACTCGCTCCGGGGGCGCGAGCAGCCGCGGGTGGCCGCGCCCCGGCTGTGGGACGAGCTCGACGACGACCTGCAGCAGCTCTCGCCGCAGGAGGTCCTCGACCGGCTCGACGCCGACGGCGACCTGCTCGACGACGTGACCGGCCCCGGCCCGCGGCTGCCCGAGCCGTGAGGCGCCCGGGACGGCCGCGCGCTCAGGCCATCTCGGGCGCGGCGAGCCCCGGCAGGTAGGCCGCCCACCCCGCGGGCCGGGCCTCGACGCCCTGGACCACCCAGGCCGGGCCGCTCGGGACGGCCGGCCGGACGCGCAGCGACCAGCCCATCTCCTCCGGCGTGCGGTCGCCCTTCTGCCCGTTGCACCGCAGGCAGCAGGCCACGAGGTTCTCCCACGTGTCGCGCCCGCCCCGGCTGCGCGGCAGCACGTGGTCGACCGTCGTGGCGGTGCGCCGGCAGTAGGCGCACCGGGCGCCGTCGCGCCGCAGCACCCCGCGGCGGGAGACGGCCACCGAGCGCTGGTGCGGCACCTTGACGTAGCGGGTGAGGAGGATGACGGACGGGCGCGGCAGGCTCAGCGACGTCGCGACGACGGGGACGTCGTCGGCCGCCAGGACGACCGCCTTCCCGGCGAGGACGAGGACGAGGGCCCGCCGGAAGGGCACGACGCCGAGCGGCTCGTAGCCGGCGTTGAGGACGAGGGTGCGCACGCGATGACCCCGATCTGGCCGCGCCCGCGTGCGTGGCAGGCACGCCGGCGTCGGACCGTCGTCCCGCGGGAGGCACGCCCGCGGGGGGTGGGAGACGCACGACGGCGCCGACCCGGAGGGGTCGACGCCGTGGGGTGCGTTGGTGCCTGGGGGTGCGGGGCGGGGGCCGACCGTCGTGGTCGGGCCCGCCCTGTCCCTCGCGAGACCGTGGCGGCGGCACGGCGGCGCGAGCCGGCCCTGGAGCGGGCTGGACGCGCCGGTGCAGGCGTCAACGGGACCTCCTCGCGAGGTGCCGGGACCGACCCGGCGCCATCACGGTACGTCGCCGCGCCGCCCGCGTCACCGGGGTTGTGGTGACGCCGCGCCGCCGACGTCCTCCCGTCGGCCGTCCGCCACGGCCCCGTCACGCCCGCGACGCCGGTCCGTCACCGCCCGCGCACCCCGGGACGACGACGGCCGCCGCCCCTCGCGGGGACGGCGGCCGTCGGGGGCCGGCCGCGCGCGGGGCGCGCTCGGCGGGTGCGTCAGTAGCGGACGAAGTAGACGTCCGAGGTCCAGATGTCGCGCTTGGACACCGACTTGCCCGGGCGGGGCGAGTCGTACCACTGGTTGTCGCCGGCGTAGATGCCGATGTGCGAGCCGTCGGAGACGACCGCGAGGTCGCCCGGGCGGGCCTCGCTGCGGGAGATCCGCTGGCCCTGGGCGCCCTGCTGGGCGGCCGTGCGGGGCAGCGAGATGCCGGCCTGCGCGAAGACGTACTGCGTGAAGCCGGAGCAGTCGAAGCCCGACGGCGAGGTGCCGCCGTAGACGTACGGGGTGCCGACGTACTGCGCGGCGATGTCGAGGACCGAGGAGCCGGCGCTCGAGGGGGCCGAGGAGCCCTCGTCCGAGGAGCTGTCCTCGTCGGCGTCGTCGTCCCCGCGGGAGGACGAGCGCGAGACCGAGGTGTCCTCGTCGCGGTCCGAGGCGTCCGAGGCCTCGTCCGAGCCCTCGTCGGAGGAGGACTCCTCCGACGACGAGCTCTCCTCGTCGGCGGAGGCGTCGTCGGCCTCGTCGGAGGAGGCGTCGTCGGCCTCGTCGGCCGGGGCCTCGACGACGACCGGCTCCGGCTCGGGCGGCGGCGGGGGCGCCGTCACGGCGGCGGACTCGCCGCGCGTGAAGGTGACCGGGACGTCGGCGGCGACCGTGAGGGCCTCCGTGACGGCCGGCTCCGGGAGCGGCGCCGGCGTCTCGAGCGCGGGGGCGGCCTGGGCGGCGGCCACCGGGCTGACGGCGGGCTCGGCGACCGAGCTGGTGACGCCGGCCGTCATGACGAGGCCGGTGGCGGCCACGACGACGACGGAGCGGCGGGCGGCGCGGCGGGCACCGGTGCTCTGCGCCGCGACGGCGGCGGCGAGCGACGGGCGCGCCGGGGCGGCGGCGAGGTGACGGGCGTTGCGGTGCGCACGAGGGCGCGCGAAGGCGTGCTGGAGCACTCGGTGTGGCCTCTCCCAGCGCCTACGAGGTGAGCTGTCGGGTTCGGGTGGGAGCCACCCGGCCGGCTCCGAGGAGACCGGCTTCACCCCGAGGACCCCGTGCGGCCGCCGCCGTCTCCCGCGGACGGGAGGGACGGGCGCCGCGACGGGGACCGGAAGTGGGTCCCCCGCCCCTGCCATGACGAGCTCGACGAGGACCTGCGTCCCGGTGGCAGGGCTCGGCGTGCCGGGGCAGGCGCTGCCCGGGTGCCCGGGTAGCGCGCAGACCGTACAGCAGGGGGCTCCGGTGCGTCACATCTCGGTAACGGGTCGGTGGACGACGCGCACCCCGGGCCGTCGGGCGGACCGCCGTCTTCTCGTCAGCCGGACACCGCCGTCCCGCCCCCCGGACGTCGTTAGGCTCGCACCCCGCGGTGCGACCGCCCGGCCGCCGCCTCACGAGCACACGCGCAGGGAGAGATCCATGAGCACCGCCAGCACCACGCAGGAGCAGGGGCACCGCCCGGGGGCGACCGCCGCCGGGTACCCGCGCCAGGGCCGCGACCGCGAGCTCAAGCGCGCCCTCGAGGCCCACTGGGCCGGGAACCTGGACGCGGTCGGCCTCCTCGACGTCGTCGCCCAGGTCCAGGACCAGCGCTTCGCGGCGCTCGGCGGCGCCGGCCTCGCCGAGGTCCCCGTCGGCGACTTCTCCCTCTACGACCACGTGCTCGACGCCGCGGTCCTGCTGGGCCTGCTGCCGGCCCGCGCGACGCGCGAGGGCCTCGACGCGAGCACGTCCGAGGGCCGCCTCGAGCGCCTCTTCACCGCCGCCCGCGGCGGCGGCGACACGGCCGCCCTCGAGATGACGAAGTGGTTCGACACGAACTACCACCACCTCGTGCCCGAGCTCGGCCCCGGCTCGCGGCCGGTGCTCGACCCCACCGACCTCCTCGAGCAGCTGGCGGCGGCCCGCTCCCGCGGCCTCGTCGCCCGCCCGGTGCTCGTCGGCCCGGTGACGTTCCTCCGCCTGTCGAAGCCGGCCGACGACGCCCCCGAGGGCTTCGCGACGACCGACCTCCTCGACACCGTGCTGCCGGTCTACGCCGAGCTCCTCGGCCGCCTGGCCGACGAGGGCGTCGCGTGGGTGCAGCTCGACGAGACGGCGCTCGTCACCGACCTCGACGACGACCTCGCCGACCTCGCCCGCCGCGCCTACGAGCACCTGTCCGGCGTCACCTCCCGCCCGCGCCTGCTCGTCGGCGGCTCCTACGACCGTCTCGGGGACGCCGCCCAGGTCCTCCTCGACGCGGGCGTCGACGGCCTGGCCGTCGACCTCGCCGGCGCCTCCCGCGCCGACGTCGAGGCCGTCGCCGGGCTGCGCGGCCTCGCCGGGAAGCGCCTGCTCGCCGGCGTCGTCGACGGCCGCGGCGTGTGGCGCCGCGACCTCGGCGCCGCGCTCGACGACCTCGAGGTGCTGGCCGCCTCCGGCGCCCAGGTCGACGTCGCGCCGTCGTGCTCGCTGCTCCACGTGCCGCACGACGTCGAGCGCGAGACCGACCTCGACCCCGAGGTCCGCTCCTGGCTGGCCTTCGCCGACCAGAAGCTCGCCGAGGTCGTCACGCTCGCCCGCGGCCTCGCCGAGGGCCGCGACGCCGTCGCCGACGAGCTCCGCGCGTCCGCGGACCTCGCCGCCTCCCGCGCCGCGTCGCCCCGGACCCGCGACGCGGCCGTCCGCGAGCGCACCGACGCGGTGACGTCGGGCGACCTGGCGCGCGACGTCCCCGCGGCGGAGCGCCGCGCGCTGCAGGCCGAGGAGCTGGGCCTGCCGCTCCTGCCGACGACGACCATCGGCTCCTTCCCGCAGACGTCGGAGATCCGCCGCGCCCGCGCCGCGCACCGCGCCGGCAACCTCGACCTGGCCGCCTACGAGGCGGCCATGGAGGAGGAGGTCCGCGTCGTCGTCGCCGCGCAGGAGAAGGCCGGCGTCGACGTCCTCGTGCACGGCGAGCCCGAGCGCGACGACATGGTCCGCTACTTCGCGGACCGGCTCGAGGGCTTCGTCACCCCCAAGCACGGCTGGGTGCAGTCCTACGGCAGCCGCTGCGTGCGCCCGCCGGTCGTCGTCGGCGACATCTCGCGCCCCGAGCCGATGACGGTCCGCTGGACGTCCTTCGCGCAGTCGCTGACCTCGGCGCCGGTCAAGGGCATGCTCACCGGCCCGGTGACGATCCTCGCCTGGTCCTTCCCCCGCGACGACGAGCCGCGCGGCGTCTCCGCCATGCAGATCGGCCTGGCGCTGCGCGACGAGGTCGCCGACCTCGAGGCCGCGGGCACGCGCGTCGTCCAGGTCGACGAGCCGGGCCTGCGCGAGCTGCTGCCGCTGCGCGCGGCGGGCCGCGAGGAGTACCTGCGCTGGGCGGTCGACTCCTTCCGCCTGTCCACGGCGGGGGCGGCGTCGACCACGCAGGTCCACACGCACATGTGCTACGCCGAGTTCGGCGCCGTCATGAGCGCCATCGACGCCCTCGACGCCGACGTCATCAGCCTCGAGGCGGCGCGCTCGCGCATGGAGGTCCTCGACGAGCTGGCGGCCGAGGGCTACGACAAGGGCGTGGGCCCGGGCGTGTGGGACATCCACTCCCCCCGCGTGCCCGGCGAGGACGAGGTCGTCGACCACCTCCACGAGGCGCTGCGCCGCCTCCCGGCCGACCGCCTCTGGGTGAACCCGGACTGCGGCCTCAAGACGCGCTCGGTCGACGAGGTGACGCAGGGCCTCGCCGTGCTCGTCGGCGCCGCGCGCCGCGTGCGCGACGAGGCTCCCGCCGCCGGGGCCTGACCTCCCGACGACGACGCCCCCGGTCCCTCCTCGCGGAGGGGCCGGGGGCGTCGTCGTGCGGGCGGCGCTGCTGGGCCGCAGCGGGTCAGCCGGCGGGCGGCGCCGTGGGGACGGCGCCCGCGGTGACGGCCTCGGGGGCGTCGACGGCGCCGTCGGCGGGCGCCACGAAGATGTGCGAGGCGACGCCGTCGACGAGCTCGAGCCCGACGTCGGCCCCGTCGGCGCGGACGACGACCGTCCCCTCGGTGCCGCGGCGGGTCGACGCGTGCCGCTCGAGGGCCACGGTCGAGCCGGGGCGGATGCGGGCGGCGGCCAGCTGCGCCATGACGACGTGGTCGTACTGGACGGGCTCGCCGAGGCGGCGGACGACGAACGGCCCGCTGCTGCCGTCGCTCGCCTCGACCATCGAGGTGACGCCGGCGAGGAAGGACGACGACGCGGCGCGGGCCGCGTCGGGCTCGCCGCCCTCGAGCTCGTCGAGCCCGGGGATCGGGTTGCCGTAGGGCGACTCGGTGGGGTGGTCGAGCAGCTCGACGAGGCGCTTCTCGACCCGCTCGCTCATGACGTGCTCCCAGCGGCACGCCTCCTCGTGGACGTACTCCCAGTCCAGCCCGATGACGTCGGTGAGCAGCCGCTCGGCGATCCGGTGCTTGCGCATGACGCGGGTGGCGAGGGTGCGGCCCTCGTCCGTGAGCTCGAGGTGGCGGTCGCCGCTGACGACGACGAGGCCGTCGCGCTCCATCCGCGCCACCGTCTGCGACACCGTGGGCCCGCTCTGGGAGAGCCGCTCCGCGATCCGGGCCCGCAGCGGGACGATGCCCTCCTCCTCGAGCTCGAAGATCGTGCGGAGGTACATCTCCGTGGTGTCGATGAGGTCGCTCACGACCGGTTCTCCCTCTGCTCTCGGGGGGCAGCGGGGCGGTGCCGCCCCGCGCGCCGGCAGCCGGGCGTCGTCGCGGGCGACGTCGCCGGCGGCACCGGGCTCGCTCCTGATCCTAGGACGCCCGTCCAGCCCGGACCGGTCGCGAGAAACCCCTGGCGCACCCGCGGGAGGCGGACGTACGGTCGTCGGACACGAGAGAGGAGGTGGTCCGAGAAGTGAGTGGTCTCAGGACGCGTGAGGTGGCTGCCCGCTAGCCGCCCGATCCCATCGGACGACGCTGCCCCGCAGCATCGTCCGGTCCGCCCGCCGAGGACGTCCTCGGCAGCAGGGCGAGCCGGCGATGACCAGGCAGCCACCGCAGCCCCCGGGTGCCGTGCCCGTCCAGCACGGCGCGAGGTCCTCGACCTCGGCCCCGGGGGCTGTTCCCTGCCCGGGCGCCGCCTCGGCGCCTCCCCCGACGTCGCCCCCTGGTCCCTCCGTTCCGACTTCGCTGCCGAAGTCGCACCCCAGGGCCCCGCCCCCTCGACTTCGCTGCCGAAGTCGCACCCCAGGGCACCGCCCCACCCACTTCGCTGCCGACGTCGGCCCCCAGCGCCCCGCCCCACCCACTTCGCTGCCGAAGTCGGCCCCAGCGCCCCGCCCCACCCACTTCGCTGCCGAAGTCGGCCCCCAGCGCCCCGCCTCATCGACTTCGCTGCCGAAGTCGGGGTCCAGCGCCCCGCCTCCCCGACGTCGCTGCCGACGTCGCCCCCAGGGCCCTGACGTCGCTGCGGCCCCGTCAGGGCTGCAGGCGCTCCAGCCGCCACGCCCCGGCGTCGTCGAGCCGCGCGGGCCCACCGCTCCGCGAGGTCCAGCGGGCCCGGTCGTGCAGGCGCGACGGACGCCCGGCCCACAGCTCGACCTCCGTGACGAGCACGCGGAGCCCGCCCCAGCCCGGCGGGAGCGGGACGTCGCCCCCGGCGAAGCGCTCCTCCAGCGCCGTCACCCGCGCCTCGAGCTCGGCGCGGTCGGCGACGGGCCGCGACTGCTCCGACGCCCACGCCGCCACCTGCGAGCCGCGGGGCCGGGAGGCGAAGTACGCGGCGGACTCCTCCCGCGTCGTCGGCTCGACCCGACCGCGCAGCCGCACCTGCCGCGACACCTCCTGCCACGGCAGGACGAGCGCCGCCCGCGGGTGGGCGGCCAGCTGCCGCGCCTTGGCGGAGCCGAGGTTCGTGTAGACGACGGCGCCGCGGGCGTCGAGGCCCTTGAGGAGGACGGTGCGCGCGTCGGGGTCGCCGGCGTCGTCGACGGTGGCCAGCACGACGGCGCCCGGCTCGGTCACGCGGCCGTCGGCGGCCACCTCGGCGTACCACCGCTCCAGCAGCCCCAGCGGCGCCGGCGGCGACCCGCGCCAGAGCGGCGCGTCGTCGTCCAGCCCTGCGCCCGTGTAGGTCACGCGGGCGGTGGGGTCGACGACGCCGTCCCCCGCCGCCCCGTTCCCGGCCCCGTCGGACCGCCCGCCGTCAGCTCCGTCGGCCATACCCGGCAGAGTAGGACCGGCGCGACGGCGCGCCACGGCGACGGACCGCCCGCGGGGCGGCCGGGCGGAGGGGGTGCTCGTGCACGACGAGGAGCAGGTGGCGCCGCGCGCCGCGGACGGCCCGGTGCCCCCGGACGTCCCCGCCACCGAGACCGAGCGTCGACCCGTCGCCCGTGAGGCCACCGCGACCGCCCGCGCCGTCGCGGGCACCGCCGTCAGCGAGACGGGTGCGGGCGTCCTGCGCTACCGCGGGCGCGACGCCGCCTCCCTCGCCGGCGAGCTGCCCTTCGAGCAGGTGTGGGCGCTGCTCGTCGACGGCCGGCCCTCCTCGGCGCTCCCGGCCGCGGAGCCCTTCCCCCTCCCCGTGCGGACGGGGGACGTGCGCGTCGACGTCCAGAGCGCGCTCGCCCAGGTCGCGCCCGTGTGGGGGCTGCGCCCGCTGCTCGACATCGACGCGGCCCAGGCCCGCGACGACCTCGCCCGCGCGAGCACGCTCGCGCTGTCCTTCATCGCCCAGTCGGCCCGCGGCAGCGACGTGCCCGCCGTCCCCCAGCGGCACGTCGCCCGCGGCCGCACGACGGCGGAACGCTTCCTCCTGCGCTGGCGCGGCGAGGCGGACCCGCGCCACGTGCACGCCCTCGACGCGACGTGGACCCTCCTCGCCGAGGACGGCCTCACCCCCGCCACGGTGACGGCCCGCGTCGTCGCCGGCAGCGGGGCGGACGCGGTCGCGTGCCTGTCCGCCGCCGTCGGCACGATGAGCGGTCCGCTGTGCGCCGGGGCGCTGCCGCGCGTCCTCCACGTGCTCGACGCCGTCGACCGCCGCGGCGACGCCGACGCCGTCGTCGCCAGCGTGCTCGACGGCGGCCACCGCCTCATGGGCTTCGGCCTCCACGGCCGCGGCGGCCCGGACCCGCGGGTGCCCTACCTCCGCGACGCGGCGACGGCGCTCGCCCCGCCGCGGCTGGAGAGCGCGCTGGCCCTCGAGGCCGCCGGCGAGCGCGCCCTCGCCGACCGCGCCCGCCCGGACGCCCACGGCCTCCCCCGCACGGTCAACGCGGCGCTCTGGGCGGCGGTGCTCCTCGACGGCGCGGGCGTCCCCGCCCAGATGCTCACGCCGCTGCTCGTGTGCGCCCGCACCGCCGGGTGGTCGGCGCACGTCCTCGAGCAGCACGCCGCCGACACCGCCTGACCTGGCTCGCCCGCGAGCAAGCGCCTGTTCTTCGTCGCGAAGCCCTCTCGACCGCGAACAGGCGCCCATTCGTCGCCGCACGCCCCCACGTCCCGCGAACAGGCGCCCGTTCGTCGCCGTGACGCCCTCTCGACCGCGATCAGGCGCCTGTTCTCGACGACGGCGCCGCACCCGGCGGTCAGGACACGTGGACGCCCGCCGCCGCCAGGCCCGCGGCGCCGTCGGGACCGGCCATGACGAGCGCCGGGGTGAGGCAGCCGGTGCGCGGCGGGTCGTCCGCCGTCGCGGCCAGGCGGAGGCCGACCTCGGCGAGCATCCGGGCCGTCGCCGCGTAGCCGGGGTGGTCGACGCCCTCGACGACGGCGGTGCCGCGGGCGCCGTCCGCCGCGAGCGCCTCGGCCCGCACCTGCCAGCGCCAGCCCGTCATGGCGTCGGCCGAGGGCCCCTCGCCCGAGCCCGGCAGCACCCGCGCGAGGAGACCGGCGAGCCCCCGCCGCAGCGGGCCCGGAAGGTGCGTCGCCGCGAGGACGCCGCGCTGCAGCAGCGCGCCCGCGCCGGCGGCCGCGAGCACCACGGCCCCCACCGTCCCGCCGGCCGGACCCATGTCGGCCCCCTCTGCCAGCGCCGCCGGCCGGTGCTCCTCGCCACGCTCCTCGGCGAGCAGCGCCGCCGTCCGGTGGAGCACGGGCGGGTCGATGAAGGCGGCCGGCACGACGGGCCCGACGACCCGGCCGCCGACGACGCGCGGACGCAGCGCCAGCGGCGAGGTGCGCCGGACGGCGGCCGCGGCGCGGTGGTCGACGACGAGCGCGGCCGGGTCGCCGGCGCGGCGGGCGTCGTCGTCCGCGAGCACCTCGACGAGGCTCTGGAGCGTGCCGCCGCTCACGGCGTCGGTGAGGCCGAGGCGCCGGGAGGGCGGCGTCGTCCGGAACGTGACGGCGACGGCGGTGACGTCGCCGCCCGCGCCCGGGCCGTCGTCGACCGCCGCCCCGCCGCGCGAGGCCTGCTCGGCCCGCTGCGCGGCGAGCAGGACGGCGAGGTCGGCGGGCAGCGCCTCGTAGCCGCTCACGGGGACGACGCGCACCCCCGCCCGCCGGGCCGGCTCGTGCCGGCGTCGGACCAGCCGGGCCACGGCGGGCACCTCGCCGGAGAGGTCGGCGTACGAGCTGCCCCCGGCCACGCACGCCGCGACGACGGCGGACGCCGTCCGCGAGTACGGGCCGGCGAGGTTGAGCACCACGTGCGTGCGGGACGCCATGAGCCGCAGCGCCTCCTCGTCGCCCAGGTCGACGACGAGGGACGGCGTCGTCGGCGCCCCCACCTCCGTCAGCACGTCGGCCAGCCGCTGCGGGCTGCGCCCGGCGACGGCCCAGCGGACCGCCGTCTCCGGCGCCCTGCCGGCGAGGTGGGCGGCGACGAGCCGACCGGTGAGCCCGGTGGCGCCGAGCACGACGACGTCGAGGTCCTTCATCCCGCGACGCTAACCGCGGGGCCGGCGGACGGCCCGGCGCAGGGGTCGCGCCCGAGCACACGACGAGTGCCGACGTGGCCACACGTCGCGAGGAGAGCGGGCCGCCCGGCCCCGACATGGCCACACGTCGCGGGGAGGGTGGCCGCGCTGGGCCCGAGGGGGTCGCACGACGGGGCAGGTACCCGCGGCGGCGCCCGACGAGGTCGCACGTCGGGAGGAGGGGCGGGCCGGCGGGCGGGGGCACCCCCTCCTCCGGGAGGGGGTGCGGGCCGGGAGGTCGGTCCCGCAGGCGCTGGGGCGGGCCGCGCGCCGTCCCTAGCGTCGACGACGAGGGCGGCAGCACCCCGCCGCCCACCCGAGAGACCACCCGCAGAGCCGCCCGGCAGGACCACCGCGGCCCCCGCCCGGCAGACCCGAGGAGCACCCCGTGATCGAGGTCGACCACCTGACCAAGCGCTACGGCGCGACGACCGCCGTCGACGACCTGTCCTTCCGCGTCGAGGCCGGGTCCGTCACCGGCTTCCTCGGCCCCAACGGCGCCGGCAAGTCGACGACGATGCGCACCGTCCTCGGCCTGGACCGGCCCACGAGCGGCTCGGCCACCGTGGGCGGCCGCGCGTACGCCGACCACCGTGCGCCCCTGCACGTCGTCGGGGCGCTCCTCGAGGCCCGCGCCGTCCACCGCGGCCGCAGCGCCCGCGACCACCTCCTCGCGCTCGCCCGCACCCACGCGATCCCCGCCCGACGGGTCGACGAGGTCCTCGCGCTCGTCGGGCTGGAGGGCGTCGCGCGCCGCCGGGTCGGCGGCTTCTCCCTCGGCATGGGGCAGCGCCTCGGCATCGCCGGCGCCCTGCTCGGCGACCCGGCCGCCGTCGTCCTCGACGAGCCGGTCAACGGGCTCGATCCCGACGGCGTCCTCTGGGTCCGCACGCTGCTGCGCTCCCTCGCCGACGAGGGCCGCGCCGTCCTCGTCTCCAGCCACCTCATGAGCGAGATGGCCATGACGGCGGACCACCTCGTCGTCGTCGGCCGCGGCCGGCTGCTCGCCGACACGAGCGTCGCCGAGCTCGTCGCCCGGGCGCAGGACCGCCCCGTCGCCGTCCGCACGCCCGACGCCGCCCGGCTCGTCCCCGTCCTCACCGCGGAGGGCGCGTCCGTGACGAGCACCGGCGGTGACCTTCTCGACGTCGCCGGGCTGCCCGCCCCCCGCGTCGGCGAGCTGGCCGCGGCCCACGGCGTCGTGCTCCACGAGCTCCGCGCCCGGCAGGCGACGCTCGAGGAGGCCTACATGGAGCTCACCGGCAGCAGCCGCGAGCACCGCGCCGGCGGGCCCGGCGCAGCGGCCGACCCCGCCGACGGCGTCCCCGCCCCCCGCACCACCTCCACCGACCGCCCCCTCGCCGCCGGAGCCCCCCGATGAGCACCACCACCACCGCCCCCACGACCACGGCTCGCGCGCACCGCCCGCCGACCGGCCGGGTCACCTTCCTCGGCGTCGTCCGCGGCGAGTGGACGAAGCTCCGCTCCCTCCGCTCGACGTGGGCCGTCCTCCTCCTCGCCGTGGCGCTCGGCGTCGGGCTGTCGGCGCTGACCGGCTGGGCCCTCGCCGACGGCTCCGGCGGCGGACCCGGCGGCGGTCCCGGCGGACCTCCCGGCGCCCCCGCCGACACCGTGGGCCGCGTCCTGTCCTCGACGTCGTTGGCCTCGCTGCTCCTCGGCGTGCTCGGGGCGCTCGTCATGACGGGCGAGCACGCCTCCGGCACCGTGACGACGTCGCTCGCGGCCGTCCCGCGCCGCTGGCCGCTCCTCGCGGCGAAGGCCGTCGTCGTCGTGGCCGTCGTCGCCCCGGTGGCCGTGCTGACCTCGTGCCTCGCGCTCGTCACCGCGAGCGCCCTCCTGCCGGCGGAGCAGGCGGTCGCGCTGACGGACGCCGGGGTGCCGACGGCCGTCCTCGGCAGCAGCGCCGCCATGGTCGCGACGGCGCTGCTGGGCCTGGGTCTCGGGACGCTGCTGCGCAGCACCGCGGGCGCCATCACCCTGCTCGTCGCGCTCGTCTTCGTGGCTCCGCCGCTGCTGCCGCTGATCCCGGTCGACTGGCTGCAGACCGCCGTCGGGCACAACTCCGTCGCGGCGGGGCAGTCCCTGTCCGTCGTCGACGGCGAGCACACGCTGAGCACCACGGCCGCCTGGTGGACGCTCGCCGGCTGGGCCCTCGTGCCGCTCGCCGCCGGGGCGCTGCTCCTGCGCCGCCGCGACGTCTGAGCCCGTGCCGCTCTCGCTGCCGCGGACCCGCCCGCCCCGGACGGGTCCGCGGCACGGCCCCGTCGTCGTCGGCCGCCCTCCCGCGGGAGGGCGCTCCTACGCTGCCGGGGTGACGGCCGCCCCCGCCCCGGACGCGGGGCCGACGTCGCCCGGGCCCGCCGCGCCCGCCGGCCCGGCCGTCCGCCGGTGGCGCGGCCCGCGGCGCGAGCTGGCGCCCGTCGTCCTCGCCGCCGTCGCGCTCGTCGTCCCCGTCGTCCTGCGGGACGCCGACGCGGCGGGCGCCGTCGTCGTGGCCCTCGCCGTCCTCGCGCTCGCCGGCCGGCACGTGGCGCCCGTCGTCGCGCCGGTGTCCGCCCTCGTCCTCGCGACGACGGCCACGGGTCTGCTCCCCGGGCGCCAGCCCGCCGTCGTCGTCCTCGTCCTCCTCGCGGTCGGCGCCGCGGCGCTGCACCGCGCCGACGGACGTCGGGGCCTCGCGGGCCTCGGCCTCGTCGCCGTGCTCGGCGCCGCCGTGCTCGCCGCCGTCGCCGTCGTGGGCGCGGGCGTCCCCGGCGACGGCCCCGGCCGCGGCGAGGGGCCGGTGCCCGTGTGGGCGGTCCTCCTCATGCTCGGGCCCATGGAGGCGGCGGCCCTGCTGGCGGGCAGCGTCCTGCGCGGACGGCGCGACCACCTCGCCGGCCTCGAGGAGCGCGCCCGCCGGCTCGAGGTCGAGCGCGACACCGACGTCCGCCTGGCCGTCGCCGCCGAGCGCGCCCGCGTGGTCCGCGAGGTGCACGACGTCGTCGCCCACTCCGTGACGCTCATGGTCCGGCTCACCGAGGGGCTCGCGGCCCGGGCCGCCGCGGACCCGGCGCGGCCCGCCGACCCGGCCGCGCTGCGGGCCGTCGCCGACACCGGCCGCGAGGCCCTCGGCGAGATGCGGGGGCTGCTCGGCGTCCTCGCCCGCGACGACGACGCGCCCGACGGCACGGCCGACGGCGCGCTCGTGCCCCAGCCCGGCCTCGCCGACGTCGACGCCCTCGTCGAGCAGGTCCGCGGCGCCGGCCTCGCGGTCGCGGTGACCCGCGAGGGCGAGCTCGGGGCGGTCGGCGCGGGCACCGGGCTCGCCGTCCACCGGGTCGTCCGCGAGGCCCTCACCAACACCCTGCGCCACGCCGGCCCCGGCGCCCGCGCGTCGGTGCTCCTGCGCGGGACCGGCCCGGGGGCGTCCGGGCCCGGTCGCCTCGTCGTCGAGGTCGTCGACGACGGCGGCCTGCGGGCCCCCGGTCGCGCCCCGGCCGCCGACGGGCGCGGCCGGGGGCTCGTCGGCATGGCCGAGCGGGCGGCGTCGCGCGGCGGGGTCCTGGAGGCCGGGCCGCGGGCGGACGGCGGCTGGGCGGTCCACCTCGACCTGCCGCTCGACGTCCCGGCGGGAGGGGACCCCCGATGACCGACGACGCGACGGGAGCTGCTGCGCCGCTGCGGGTCCTGCTCGTCGACGACCAGGCCCTCGTCCGGCTCGGCCTGCGGATGGTGCTCGAGGCGGAGCCCGACGTCGAGGTCGTCGGCGAGGCCGGCGACGGCGCCCGCGGCGTCGCGATGACCCGGGCGCTGGACCCCGACGTCGTCCTCATGGACGTCCGGATGCCCGTGCGCGACGGCGTCGCCGCCACCCGCGAGGTCGTCGACGCCGGGCTGCGGGCCAGGGTGCTCGTCCTCACGACCTTCGACCTCGACGAGCACGCCTTCGCCGCGCTGCGCGCCGGGGCGAGCGGCTTCCTCCTCAAGGACGTCCGCGGCGAGGAGCTCGTCGCGGCCGTCCGCGCCGTGGCGGCGGGCGACGCCGTCGTCTCCCCGCGCGTGACCCGCCGCCTGCTCGAGCTCGTGGACCTGCCCGCCCCCGGCGAGGTCGGGACGGGCGCCGAGCGCGCCCTGGCGCCCTTCACCGAGCGGGAGCGCGAGGTGCTCGTCGAGGTGGCCCGCGGGGCGGGCAACGGCGAGATCGCCCGGACGCTCGTGCTGTCGGAGGCGACGGTCAAGGGCCACGTCGGGCGGCTGCTCGCCAAGCTCGGCGTGCGCGACCGGGTGCAGGTGGCGGTGTGGGCGTTCCGGCACGGCGTCGTCCGCCCCGAGGACCTGCCGGGGTGACCCGGGCTGACCCGGGGCGTGCCGCGGCGCCCCGGGCGGTCCGACCGGTCGACGCCCCGCCGTGCTGCCGCGCTCGGCGCCGTCGGTGCGCGAGGATGCCCCCCGTGACGAGCCCTCCCGGCGCCGCGGCGCCCGCCCCCGCGGCGGTCCCCGGCGACCCCGCGCCGGACCTGCGCGTCCCGGCGTCCCTGCTGCCGGCGGACGGCCGCTTCGGGTCCGGCCCCAGCCGTGTCCGCGCCGCGCAGGTCGAGGCGCTGACGGGCATCGCGACGACGGTCGTCGGCACCTCGCACCGCCAGGCGCCGGTCATGGACCTCGTCCGCCGGGCGCGCACCGGGCTCGCCGCGCTGCTCGGCGCCCCGGACGGGTACGAGGTCGTCCTCGGCAACGGCGGCAGCACCCTCTTCTGGGACGTGGCCGCGCTCGGGCTCGTCCGCGAGCAGGCGCAGGCCTGCGTCGTCGGCGAGTTCTCGGCCAAGCTCGCGGCCGTCCTCACGGCGGCCCCGTTCCTCGCCGACCCCGAGGTGCTGTCGGCGCCGTACGGGTCCCGCGTGCTGCCGGCCTCCCGCTCCGGCGTCGACACGTACGCCTTCGCGCACAACGAGACCTCGACCGGCGTGCTGACGCCCGTCCACCGCCCCGCGGGGGCCGACGACGACGCGCTCGTCCTCGTCGACGCCACCTCGGCCGCCGGTGGGGTCGACGTCGACCTCGCCGAGGCGGACGTCTACTACTTCGCCCCGCAGAAGGCGCTGGCCTCCGACGGCGGGCTCTGGTTCGCCGTCTGCTCGCCGCGCGCGCTCGCACGGGTCGAGGAGGTCGCCGCGCTGGGCCGCTGGACGCCGGCGTCCCTCTCCCTGCCGCTCGCCCTCGCGTCGAGCCGCAAGGAGCAGACGCTCAACACCCCGGCCGTCGTCACGCTCGCGCTGCTCGTCGACCAGGTCGAGTGGCTGCTGGCGCAGGGCGGCCTGGCCTGGGCCGCCGCGCGGACGGCCGAGAGCAGCGGCCACCTCTACGCCTGGGCCGAGCAGCGGGTGTGGGCGCGTCCCTTCGTCGCCGACCCGGCGCACCGCTCCCCCGTCGTCGGGACGGTCGACCTGCTCGCCCCCGTGGACGCCACCGCGGTGCGGCGGGTGCTGCGCGCCAACGGCGTCGTCGACGTCGACCCGTACCGCGCCCTCGGGCCGGACCAGCTGCGGGTGGGCATGTTCCCCGCCGTCGACCCGGCCGACGTCCAGGCGCTCACCGCCTGCGTCGACTGGGTCGTGGAGCGGCTCGCATGAGGCCCCCGGAGCGACGCCGCCGCGGTCGTCGACGCAGCGCGACGACGCGCCTGGCCCGGGCGCGCGCGTCCCGGCGCGCGCAGGGAGACGAGCGGGAGGTCCGTACAGTTCCCGGCATGTCCCGCACCGCGACGGCGACGGTCGACGGCGCCCGCCTCGTCCTCCAGCGCCTGGTCCTCCGGCCGCTGATCCGGTCCGTCGTCTCGGTCGAGGTCGAGGGCGCGGACCGCATCCGGGGGCTCGAGGCGCCTTACGTCGTCGTCGCCAACCACTCCAGCCACCTCGACGCGCCGCTCGTGCTCGGCGCGCTGCCGGCGCGGGTGAGCCACCGCCTCGCCGTCGCCGCGGCGGCCGACTACTTCTTCGACGCCAAGTGGCGCGCCACGCTGACCGGTCTGGTGTTCAACGCCTTCCCCGTCGACCGCGACGGCACCCGCGGCAACCGAGGCCTGGCCGCGCAGCTGCTCGACGAGGGCACGCCGCTCCTCCTCTTCCCCGAGGGCACCCGCTCGCGCAGCGGCACGATGGGTCCCTTCAAGGTCGGGGCGGCCGCGCTCGCCGTGACCCGCGGCGTCCCGGTCGTGCCCGTCGGCCTCGTCGGCGCCTACGACGCGATGCCGCGCGGCCGGAGCTGGCCGCTGCCCGGCCGTCCGCCGGTCAAGGTCGTCGTCGGGGAGCCGCTGCGCGCCCGCGACGGCGAGAGCCCGCGCGACCTCACCCAGCGCGTCGCGCTGGCGGTGCAGCGCCTCGTCCTCGGCCAGGACGAGGCGGACGGCGACGGCGAGGGCGGCCCGGGCGTGCTGGCCGTGGTCGAGACCGACCCTCCCGCAGCACCTCCGACGGGCACGTCGACGGAGGACGCGACGCCGGCGCAGGACGAGCAGCAGGACGACGAGGGCCGCCGCCGTGGTGGCGAGGGAGCAGCCGCATCATGAGCCCCATGGACAGCGCAGCCGACGGCACCGCGACGCCCGACGACGCCCGGCAGCGGACGCCCTTCGACACCCCCGGCGAGCGCGGCAGCAGCTCGGTGGTCGACCAGGCCGCGCAGGACGCCCGCGAGGGCGACGCCGGGCCCGCCGACCACGGCGTGCAGCACATGAAGTGGTACGGCTGGGGCCGCGAGGGCGTCGGCTTCGACCACCGCGACAAGCCGCGCCTGCGCCCCTTCGTCATCGAGAACGTCGACGTCGACCTCGACACCCCGGGTGCGCCGGCGCTGGACTTCGACCAGCTGCCCGTGCCGGAGAGCCGTGCGCCGCAGGAGCTCCTGGACGCGCTGGGCCGGGCCGTCGGGCGCGGCCACGTCCACACCGGGGCGATGGAGCGGGTCGTCCACACGTACGGCAAGAGCCTCACCGACCTCGTGCGCCTGCGGGCGGGCGACCTGCCCCGCACGCCGGACGTCGTCGTCTACCCCGCCGACGAGGACGCCGTCCGCGCCGTCGTCGACGCGACGACCGCCGCCGACGCCGTGCTCGTGCCCTTCGGCGGCGGCAGCAGCATCTCCGGCAGCCTCCACCCGCCGCGGGACGAGGAGCGGCCCGTCGTCTCCCTCGACCTCGGCCGCATGAACAAGGTGCTCGAGGTCGACGAGCACTCCCGCCTGGCCCGGGTGCAGGCCGGCGTCCTCGGGCCCGACCTCGAGGACCAGCTCGGCGCCCGCGGCTGGACGATGGGCCACGTCCCCGACTCCTTCACGCACTCGACGCTGGGCGGCTGGGTCGCCACCCGCTCGTCCGGCGCGCAGTCCGACAAGTACGGCGACATCTCCGACATGACCCGGGCCCTGCGGGTCGTGCAGCCGGGCCGCGTCGTCGCCACACGCCCCGTGCCGAGCCAGGCCACCGGCCCGAGCGTGCGCGAGATGCTCATCGGCTCGGAGGGGCGCCTCGGCGTCATCACCGAGGTGTGGGTGCAGGTGCACCGGCTCCCCGAGAAGCGCGAGATCCTCGCCTACTTCTACCCGTCCTTCGAGGCGGGCGTCGCGGCCATGCGCGACATCGCCGCGAGCGACGCGGCGACGACGCTGACCCGCGTCTCGGACGCCCGCGAGACCGCCTTCTCCTTCGCCACCCGCAAGAAGAGCAAGGGCGTGTCGAAGTACGTCAGCCGTGGCCTCATGGCGGTGCTCAAGAGGCGCGGCTGGGACCTCGACGCGGTCTGCCTGTCCTTCGTCGGCTTCGAGGGCGGCCCGGACAAGGTCAAGGCCGACCAGGCGGTCGTCCGCGACGTCGTCAAGCGCCACGGCGGCATCGTCGTCGGCAAGGGCCCCGGCCAGCTCTACGACCAGAAGAAGTTCGACACGCCCTACATCCGCGACTACCTGCTGGACCGCGGGGCGCTGGCGGACGTGTCCGACACCGCGGCCCCCTGGTCGCAGCTCCTGCCCCTCTACACGCACGTCCGCCGTGAGGCGGACAAGGCCTTCGCCCGCGTGGGCGTCAAGGGCTGGATCATGTGCCACCTGTCGCACAGCTACCACGGCGGCGCCTGCCTGTACTTCACCTTCGCCTTCCGCCAGACGAGCGACACCCCGCTCGTGGAGTACGACGTCGTCAAGGGCGCTGTGCAGCAGGCCTTCGTGGACGCGGGCGGCACGCTGAGCCACCACCACTCCGTCGGCGTCGAGCACGCCCGGTGGCTCGCGGAGGACATCTCCCCCGCCGGCCGGGAGATGCTCGGCGAGCTCTTCGCCGCGGTGGACCCCGACGGCCGGCTCAACCCGGGCGCCGTCGTCCAGGAGCGGTCTTCGTAGCCTTCCGTCGCCGTAGAGGCCTGTCTCCCAAGTCTTCGTAGCCTTCCGTCGCCGTGGAGGCCTGTCTTCCGGATCTTCGTAGCCCTTCGTCGCCGTAGGGGCCTGTCTTCCGGGTCTTCGTGGCCCTTCACCGCCGCCTGGGCCGGCCAGGCCCGTCTTCGTGGCCTTCCGCCTGAGCTCAGGCGTGCGCCGCTGTGGGTGCGGCCGCGCCGAGCCGGTGGACGACGTCGACCCGGTCCAGCCCCTCGGGGCGGTGGGTGAGCAGCAGCACGCCCCGGCCGGAGGCCGCGTCGAGCAGGTCGGCCACGAGCGCCTCGGCCGTCGGCTCGTCGAGTCCCTCGGTCGGCTCGTCGAGGACGAGCACCGCCGGGTCGACGAGCAGGGCCCGCGCCGCGGCGAGACGACGCCGCTCGCCCCCCGAGACGGTGCCCTCGCCGAGCCAGGTGCCGAGCCCCGCGGGGAGCCGGGAGAGCCACTCCCCCAGACGGACCCGCTCGAGGACGGCCACGAGCTCGGCGTCGCTCGCGCCCGGGCGGGCGAGCCGCAGGTTCTCGCGGACCGTCGAGGCGAAGAGGTGGTCGCCGTGGTCGCCGACGACGGCCACGCGGCGGCGGACGTCGTCGCCGGCCAGCGCGCGGACGTCGACGCCGCCGAGGCGGACCTCGCCCGCCCGCGGGTCGAGCAGGCGGGTGAGGACGGCGACGAGCGTCGACTTGCCGGAGCCGGACGGCCCGAGCAGGGCGACGCGGCCGCCGTCGGGGACGTCGAGGTCGAGCCCGTCGAGGGCCGCCGGGCGCGCCGGGTCCCAGCCCGCGACGAGGCCGCGGACGGTGAGCGCCGACGAGACCGGCAGCGGCAGAGGCGCCGCCGGCTCGGCGACGACGACGGGCGCCGTCGCGAGGGCGGCGAGCCGGGCCCGCGCCTGCCGGTCGCGGCGGACGGCGAGCGCCGCGTCGACGAGCTGCTGCGCGGGCTCGGCGAGCGCGAGGACGACGAGGACGAGGACCGCGGCGGCCTCGACGCCGAGGGCGCCCTCGCGGAGGGCAGCGGCGACGGCCGCGGCGACCCCGACGACCGCGGCACCGACGCCGAGGTGCCCGAGCGCCGTCGCGAGCCCGGCCTCCCGGGCGCTGCGGGCCTCGGCCTCGGCGAGCGCGGCGCTGCGCCGGGACGGCAGCGCGAGCGCCGCCTCCTCGCCCCGGACGGCGAGTTCCTCGACGCCGTCGAGCGTCTCGGTGACGGCGTCGACGACCTGGGCCCGGGCACCGGCGACCGCGACCTCCCGGCGTCCGGCCACCCGGTCGGCGACGAGCGGCGCGACGACGGCGGCGAGCAGCAGCCCGGCGAGGACGGCGGCGCCGGCCGCGGGGGTGAGGAGGGTCGCCACCGCGGCCACGACGACGAGCGGGACCGCCGCGGCCAGCGCGGGCAGCCGCCCGCGGAGGAGGCCGTCGACCCGGGCGTCGACGTCGTCGACGACCCGCGACAGCAGCGCCCCGCGCCGCAGCGGGCCCGGGCCGGGCACGCGCGGGACGAGCGCCGCGTACACCTGCGAGCGCCACGCGCCGAGGCGGACGAAGGCGACCTCGTGGCTGACGAGACGCTCGAGGTAGCGCAGCAGCGGCCGCGCGACGGCCGACCCGCGGACGAGGACGACCGCCGTCGACAGCGTCAGCACGGGCGGCAGGTCCGACGCGCGGACGAGCAGCCACGTCGCCGCGCCCGTGAGGACGAGCCCGGACACCCACGACGACGCTCCCAGCGCCACCGCGGTCCCCGGCCGGCGCGACGCCCACCGCCACGCCCGCCCCGCGCGCCCGCCGGCACCTGGCAGATCGGCGTCCTCCTGCCCTCGGGGTGCTCCCGGCGCCGGCACTTCGGCGCCCTCCTGCCCTCGAGAACCCCCGCCCACCGGCACATGGGCGCCCTTCTGCCCTCGAGCACCCCCATCTACCGGCACATGGGCGCCCTTCTGCCCCAGGGCGGCGGCCTCGTGCGGCAGAAGGGCGCCGAAGTGCCGGGAGGGGTCGGGGGCGGCGACGGCGACGGCGCGGTCGACGGCGGCGAGCAGGGCCCGGCGGTGCGAGACGACGACGACCGCGCAGCCGCGCTCGGCGGCCTCGCGCAGGCGCGCGACGACGAGGCGCTCGGCGTCGGCGTCGAGGTGGGCGGTCGGCTCGTCGAGGAGGAGGACCACCGGGCGGCGCGCGGCCAGGGCCAGCGCGCGGGCCAGGGCGAGGCGCTGCCGCTGGCCCGAGGACAGCCCGGCGCCGCCCTCGCCGAGCGGCGTCGCCAGACCGTGCGGCAGGGAGGCGATCTCGGCGGCGAGGCCGACGTCGGCCAGCGCGGCCCAGCGTTCGTCGTCCGTGGCGAGCGGCTCGAGGGCGTCGGCGACGGTACGCGCGTGCGGCAGCGTCGGGCGCTGCGGCACGTGGACGACGTCCGACGAGCCGGAGACGGCCACCGTCCCGGCGCTGACCGGCTGCACGCCCGCGAGCACGCGCAGCGCCGTCGTCTTGCCGGCGCCGGACGGCCCGCGGAGCGCGACGAGCTCGCCCCCGCGCACGGCGAGGTGCGGCAGGTCGAGCGCGTCGACGAGGGCGCCCGGGTGACGCACCCGCACGCCCGCGGCGGCGACCGACGGCGCGCCGCCCGCCGTGGTCCGCGGCGGGGCGGCGTCCGCGCCGGTCAGCACCTCGTCCACCTCGTCGACGACGGCCGTCGCGTCCGCCGCGGCGTGGAAGCGGGCACCCACCTCGCGCAGCGGCCGGTACGCCTCGGGCGCCAGGAGGATGACGAGGAGGGCGGGCAGGAGGTCCATCGAGCCGGCCGCGACCCGCAGCCCCGCCTCGACGGCGACGAGGCCGACCGACAGCGTCCCGACGAGGTCGAGCGCCGTCGACGAGAGGAAGGCGAGGCGCAGGACCCGTGTCGTCTCGGCGGCCTGGCGGCGCGTCATGGCCTCGACGACCCCGACCTGGCGCTGCGCCCGTCCGAAGAGCCGCAGCGTCGGCAGCCCCTGGACGACGTCGAGGAAGTGCCCGGCGAGGCGCTGCGTCGCCTCCCACCGCTGCTGCGCACGCTCCTGCGTCGCCCACCCGACGAGCGCGGCGAAGACGGGGACGAGCGGCAGCGTCACGAGCACGACGAGCGCGGACGCCGGGTCGACGAGCAGCATCGCGAGGACGACGAGCGGCGGCACGACCGCGGCCACGACGAGCGAGGGCAGGTAGCCGTCGAACCACGGGCGCAACGCGTCGACGCCGCCGGTCAGGAGCGCGCCGAGCCGCGACGGCCCGTGCTGCGCGACCCACGCCGGGCCGCGCCGGAGCACGGCCGCGAGGACGGCCCGACGGACCTCGTCGACGGCCACGGCGCCCGTCCGCGTCGTCAGCACGCGCTCGGCCCACGCCAGCAGCGCCCGGAGCACGAGCCCGGCGGCGAGCAGGCCGAGCCAGCCGTCGACGCCGAGGCCCGGCCGCTCCCCCGCCCGTCCGGCGTCCACCAGCGCGACGAGCGCGGTCACCAGGCCGGCGAGGACGCCGGCGAGCACCACGGTGACGACCGCCTGCAGCGCGGACGCGACGACGACGGCCGCCACCCACGGCCGGACGCCCGGCGCCTGCCGGAGCAGCCGCGGGTCGACCGGCCCGCGCGGGCGACGCCGGACCGCCGGGCCGGACGCCCCGCCGGTCCCGTCGGTCACGTCGCCACCCGCTCGCTGGCGACCCGCTGCCGCAGCACCCAGTACGAGAAGGCCTGGTAGACGACGACGCCCGGCAGCACGACCACCCCGGCCCAGCTGATGAGCCGCAGCGCCGAGTCGGTGGCGGACGCCGACGCGAGCGTCAGCGAGTACGCCGGGTCGAGCGTGCTGGCGAGGACGACGCCGTCGGCGATGCCCGCGGTCAGCGCGGCGACGACGGCCGCGGCCACGACGACGGCCGTGCCGGCGAAGGCGGCGGCCTCGCGGCGCCGGGCGGCGAGCAGCGCGACGACGGCGAGCAGCGCGGCCCCGGCCGTCTCGAGGACGGCCGGCCCCGTGCCGACGAGCGCCGTGACGAGCGCGGCGACGGCGAGGGCCCCGGCGCCCACCGCCGCGACGACGACGGCCACCCGCTGCGCCCGCACCCGCAGCGGGCCGGTGGTCCGCAGGCCGATGAAGGTCGCGCCGAGCAGCAGCGCCGCGCCGACGGCGACGACGGCCCCGGCGAGCGCGTCCCACGACGCCAGCGGTGCGAGGGTCCGGGCGAGGCCCGCGCCGAGGCCGCCCGACGACGTCACCTCGCCGTCGGCGCCCAGCGCGAGGCCGCGGGCGAAGACGGTGAGCAGCGCCCCGAAGAGGGCGACGACCCCGAGCGACGTCGCGGCGAGCCAGGCGTCGCACCGCCGGCGCCACGCGGCGCCGGAGTGCTTGCCGCGGAACTCGAGCGCGACGCCGCGGCCCGCGAGGAGCAGCAGCACGAGCACGAACGGCAGGAACAGCCCCGACATGAGGGCCGCGTACCAGTCGGGGAAGGCGGCGAAGGTGACGCCGACCGCGGCGACGAGCCACACCTCGTTGCCGTCCCAGAACGGGCCGATGGTGCGGACGGCGGCCGACCGCTCGTGGTCGTCGCGGCCCAGCAGCGGGGCGAGCGCGCCGACGCCGAAGTCGAAGCCCTCGAGGACGAAGAACAGCACCCAGCACAGCACGACGAGGGCGAACCAGACGGTGACGAGGTCCACGGCGGTCTCCGGAGCTCGGGGTCGGACGAGGGGGTCGGACGAGGGGGTCGGACGGGTGGTGCGAGGGGTCAGTAGCTGGGCGCGAGGTCGTCGTCGCGGGTGCGGCGGCCGCCGGGCGTGCCCTCGCCGTCGGCGGCGGGCCCGTCCCCCGCGTCGCCGTCGTCGTCGTCCCGCTCCGCCCCCGAGATCGCGGCCGTGTCGAGGTCCTGCCGGACGACGTGCAGCACCAGCCGCGTCCACACGACGGCGATGACGCCGTAGGCGAGCGTGAAGGCGGCGAGCGCGGCCAACGCCTCGCCGGCCGTGAGCCCCGGCGAGATGCCGTCCTCGGTGCGCGTGAGCCCGAAGGCGAGCCACGGCTGCCGGGCCGTCTCGGTGAAGACCCAGCCGAAGGTGCCGGCCGCGGCGGGCAGCAGCGGCAGCACGGGCAGGAGGCGCAGCGCGCGGGCCACCCAGCGATTCCCCACCGGCAGCGCGCGCCCGCGGCGGGTCGCCCACAGGTAGGCGGCGGCGATCGCGGCGGCGGCCATCCCGATGCCGATCATCGCGCGGAAGGACCAGTACGCCATCCACACGACGGGCACGTAGCTGCCCGGTCCGAACTGCGCCGCGTACTGCGCCTGGAGGTCGTCGATGCCCTGGACGGTCGCCGTCGGGTCGCCGACGGCGAGGACCGACAGCAGGTAGGGGACGTCGAGGCTGAAGAACGGCTCGCCGCCGCCCGGCCGGCCGATCGCGAGGATCGAGAACGGCGCCCCGGCGGTCGTCGTGTAGAGCGCCTCGGCCGCGGCCATCTTCATGGGCTGGACCTCGGTCATGACCTTGCCGAGCACGTCGCCCGTCAGCGCGGTCATCACGCCGCCGGCGAGGGTGAGCCAGGCGCCGACGCGGGCGAGGGTGCCGAAGGCGAGCCGCTGCTCGTGGTCGTCGTCGCCCTCCGGCTCGCCCGGCTCGCCGAGGCCCGACGCCGTCGGCACGTGCACCCAGCGGCGCCACGCGCCGATCGCGAGGAGCAGCGCGCCGCCGAGCATCGCGGCCCCCGCGATGGTGTGCGGGAAGGCCGCGAGGTTGACGGGGTTGGTCATGAGCCCGAGGAACGACTCGAGGCGGGCCCGGCCGCGCTCGGCGTCCCACGAGTACGCGACGGGGTTCTGCATGAACGCGTTGGCCGCGAGGATGACGAACGCCGAGATGAGCGTCCCGACCGCGACGACCCAGATCGTCGCGAGGTGCAGCCGGCGCGGCAGGCGGTCCCAGCCGAAGTACCAGAGGCCGAGGAACGTCGCCTCGAGGAAGAAGGCGAGCATCCCCTCGATGGCGAGGGTCGGGCCGAAGACGTCGCCGTAGGCGCGGGCGAAGTCGCTCCAGCCCAGGCCGAACTGGAACTCCTGCACGAGCCCGGTGACGACGCCGACCGCGAAGGTGACGAGCAGCAGCTTGCCGACGAGCAGGGTCAGCCGGCGGTAGCGCTCCCTGCCGGTGCGGTGCCAGGCCGTGTGGAGCCCCGCCGTCACCGCCGCCAGCGTGATCGACAGCGGCACGAAGAGGTAGTGGTAGATCGTCACGACCGCGAACTGCAGCCGCGTGATGTCGAGGACGTCGAGGTCCACGGTGCCCAGCCTTCCGACGTGCGTCATGTCGCCGTGCCGTCGGGCGCCGGTCCCGCGCCCTCACGACGAATACTACGCCGCGTCGTACGTCCGTCGTCGTACGGGGCGGTGCGTACGTGATCGGTCGTAGGGACGCCGTCGCGGCGGTACCCTCACCGGCATGGCGAGCACCGGTCTGGGCGACCTCGAGCGCGAGGTGATGGCGCACCTGTGGGACGCCGACGGACCGCTGACGGTCCGGCAGGTGCACGAGACGCTGCTCTCCGGCTCCGCCGGCCGGTCCCTCGCCTACACGACCGTCATGACGGTGCTCGACCGCCTCGCGAAGAAGGGCGTCGTCCGCCAGGAGCGCGCCGACCGCGCCTACCGCTACGCGCCCGTCCAGACGCGCGAGGAGATGACGGCGGCGCTCATGCTCGACGCGCTGGGCGCCACCCCGGAGGGGCCGGCGCGCGACGCCGCGCTCGTCCACTTCGTCGGTCGCGTCGGGCCCGAGGGCGCGGCCGCCCTGCGCGCCGCGCTCGACCGCGCCACCTCGGCCTGACGCCTCCCGCCCCGCCCCGGCGCCCCGCGATGACGACGCTGGTGCTCGGCACGCTCGGGCTGGCGCTGTCGCTCGTCGTCCCCGAGGTCCTCGCGCGGGCCCGCTGGACCGCCCGCGCGCCGGGGGCCGCCGTCGTCCTGTGGCAGGCCGTGACGCTGGCGTCCGTGCTCTCGGCCGTCGGCGTCGTCCTCGTGGGGCCGGAGGAGCTCGTCCGCGCCGCGGGCACCGGCCCGGACGTCGAGGCCTGGGTCCTCGTGGGCGCCCTGCTCGTCGCCGCCGTCATCGTCGTCCGGCTGCTGTGGTCGGCGGCGGGCGTCGCCGTCCGCTCGCGCCGGCGCCGCGCGCGCCACGCCGACCTCGTCGACCTGCTGGGCCGGGCGGAGGCGCGCGCCGACCTGCAGCTGCCGGGCGCCGCACCCCTGCGGGTGCTCGACGGCCCGCTCCCCCTCGCCTACTGCCTGCCCGGGCGGGCGCCCCGCGTCGTCGTCAGCGGTGCGGCGCTGGCCGAGCTGCCGACCGACCAGATCCGCGCCGTCCTCGCGCACGAGCAGGCGCACCTGCGCGCCCGGCACGACCTCGTCCTCGAGTCGTTCACGGCGGTCTACCGCGCCGTCCCGGCGCCCCTGCGCAGCCGCACCCCGCTCGACGCGGTGTCGGTGCTGCTGGAGATGGCGGCCGACGACGCCGCCCGGGCCCGCTGCGGCGCCGGGCCGCTGCGCGGGGCGCTGACGGCGATGAGCACGGACGGCGACCTCGGCACGGACCTGCCGGCGGCACCGACGCGGCGGGGCGGCCGCGCGGCCCGCGACCCCCGCGACGACCGACGACGACGCCTCGAGCGACTCCACCGTCCCGCGCCGACGGGCGGGCTGCTGCGGGCCGGGGTCCTCGCGCTCGCCGTCGCCGTGCTCGTCCTGCCGACGGTCTTCGTCGTCGCGCCGTGGCTGACCCGGGCGCTGCCGACCGTGCCGCTGCTGCCGGGCCTGGGCTGAGCGCCCGCCCTCATCCGCCGGTCGCGGGCCCGCCGACGCGGGTCGTGCCCGCCGCCCGCGCCCCGGGCCAGCCGACGGGCGCGTCCCCCGTGGCCGGCCGGTCCCCGGCGGCGGCGGCGGGGGCCGGGGCGTCGGGGCCGTCGTCGCCCCGCAGGTGCTCGTCGAAGAAGCCGAGGATCCGACGGCGCGCGTCCGCAGAGGCCTCGGCGTCGTGCGAGACGCCCATGACCCGGCGCATGAGCGGGCCGAGCGGCGAGGTGTCCGTCGTCCGCGTGACGAAGCCGTGCTGCGCGCCCGGGTACTCGCGGACGTCGTGCGGCACCCCGGCGCGGTCGAGAGCGGCCGCGACCCGCACCGCTCCCCCGGCGAGCATCCGGTCGGCACCGCCGAAGCTCGCGACGACCGGGCACGCGCCCGCCACCGCCGCGCCGAGGGCCGCGTCGTCGTCGGGGAGGATCCCGTAGTTGACCGAGGCGGCCGACCAGCCGGGGCGCCCGGCGAGCAGGAGCGCGAAGCCGCCGCCCATGCAGAAGCCGATGACGCCGACGGCGCCCGTACAGTCCGCGCGGTCGGCGAGCGCCGTGCGGGCGGCCTCGAGCCGCGCGAAGGCCGGCCCCTCGCCGCGGCCGACCTGCTGCATCGTGCGGGCGACGCACGGCACCCGCCCCCAGCCCTGCGTCCGCCCGTCCCGCGAGTAGAGGTCGGGCAGGAGGGCGACGTAGCCGGCGGCCGCGAGCCAGTCGGCCTGGTCGCGCATGTCGTCGGACATGCCGAAGGCGTCGTGGACGACGACGACCCCGGGCCACGGGCCGGGGTCACGCCGCGTCGGGGCGGGCGTCGAGACGTAGGCGGGCATCGTCGCGCCGTCGGGCCCCGGGACCACGGTCGTCGTCATGCCCGCCACCCTCGCCCCCGCCCCGGGGTGCCCGCGACCGCGGACGTCCCGGGGCGGCGGGTCAGGCGGCGGTGCGGCCCGCCCGCGCCGACTCCGCGTCGAGCGAGGCGTGCGCCGCCGACCGCTCGGCGGCGTTGAGCACCTGCAGGTGCGGCGTCTGGTGCAGCCGGTAGCGGATCCGCAGGTCGTCGCGGCGCAGGACGTAGAGGACCGCCCCGACGGTGACGACGAGCGCCGAGATCCCGCCGAGGTAGATGGTCCAGCGGGCGCCGAAGACGTCGCCGACGAGCCCGATGAGCGGGGACCCGATGGGCGTCCCGCCCATGAAGATCATCATGTAGAGCGCCATGACGCGGCCGCGCATGGCGGGCTCCGTCGTCGTCTGGACCATCGCGTTCGCGGCCGTCATGAGGGTGAGCGCCGTCAGCCCGACGGGGATGAGGGCGATCGCGAAGGACCAGTAGGTCGGCATGCTCGCGGCGACGATCGCCGACACGCCGAACGCGCCGGCCGCGCCGAGGACGAGCCGGAGGCGCGGCCGCTCGCGGCGGGCGGCGAGCAGGGCCCCCGACAGGGACCCGATGGCGAGGATCGAGCCGAGCAGCCCGTACTCCTGCGCCCCCTTGTCGAAGACGCCGGTGGCGACGAGCGCCGTCGTCAGCTGGAAGTTCATGCCGAGGGTGCCCACGGTCCCCATGACGACGAGGACGAGGACGATCTCGGGCCGGCCCTTGACGTAGCGCAGCCCCTCGCGGACCTGCCCCTTGCCGCGCGCGGCGAGCGGCATGGGGCGCAGCTCGTCGGTCCGCATGAGCACGAGCGCGACGACCGTGGCCATGAAGGTGACGGCGTTGATGAGGAAGACGGGCCCGGTGCCGAAGGCGGCGATGAGGAGGCCGGCGATGCCGGGGCCGACCAGCCGGGCACCGTTGAAGGCGGCGCTGTTGAGCCCCACGGCGTTCGGCAGGTTCTCCGGCGGCACGAGCGCCGCGACGAAGGTCTGGCGGGCCGGGGCGTCGAAGGCGGTCGTGATGCCGAGGAGGGCGGCGAGGACGTAGACGTGCCAGAGCTGCGCGCTGCCGGTGACGACGAGGACGCCCAGCACGAGGCCCCACAGGCCGGACAGGCCCTGCGTGAGCATGAGCAGCCGGCGCTTGTCGACGCGGTCGGCGACGAGACCGGCGTACGGGCCGAGCAGGAGCATCGGGAGGAACTGCAGGCCCGTCGTGATGCCGACGGCCACGCCGGAGCCGGCGGTGAGGACGGACAGCACGAGCCAGTCCTGCGCCACGCGCTGCATCCACGTGCCGACGTTGCTGACGAGCGCCCCGCCGAACCAGATGCGGTAGTTGGGGATCGACAGGGAGCGGAAGGTCGCGCTCACGGCGCCACCACCCGGCGGAGGATCGTGGCCGCCTCGGCGAGGACCGCGCGCTCGTGCGCGTCGAGCCCCGCGAGACGGCGGGTGAGCCACTCGTCGCGACGACGTCGCGTCGCCTGCAGGAGCGCCTTGCCGTCGTCGGTCGTGCGGACGAGCACCTGGCGGCCGTCCTGCGGGTGCGGCTCCTTGGCGACGACGCCGCTCTCGACGAGCGCGGCGATGGTGCGCGTCATCGTCGGCGGCTGCACGTGCTCCGCGTCGGCGAGCGCGCCGGGCGTCGACGGGCCGAGGCGGTCGAGGAGGGCCAGGACGGAGTACTGGTGGTCCGGCAGCGCGTCGTCGGGGCGCTCGGCGCGGATCCGGCGCACGGAGAGCATGAGGGCGCCGCGGAGGTCGGCGGCGAGGGTGGGGGCGCCGGTGCCGCGGGCGCGGGGGGCCCGGGCGGTCGTGGCGGCAGGGGTGTCGGAGGAGGGCGTGGCGTCCTGCGGGGAGGGCGCCGGCCGGGTCGAGGCGGGGGCGGGCGGCACATCGTGAGCGTAGGTCATTACCTCGCCTAACGACATCCGGGACCGACCTCTTCCCGGGCCACCCGGGGGCGTCGGCGCACGGGGTCCTCCCCGGGCAGTCGGCGTCGACTTCACCTCCCCGAGCCTCCCGAGCGCGAAGTAGGCGTCGACTTCACCTTCCCGAGCCTCCTGGACGTGAAGTAGGCGTCGACTTCACCTCACGGAGCCCTCTGAGCGCGAAGTAGGCGTCGACGACACCTCGCGGCGCCCCTTCGGACCCCGCCGTCGTCCCGGCACGACGTCGCCCCCCGCGGCTACGGTGGCCCGCGTGAGGTTCGCCCGGCTGCCCCTGGAGAGCAGGCCCACGCCGCCCGCCGCCCGCACCGACGACCGGCTCGCCGCGCTCGCCGGCCTGGCCGCGTGGGCCGTCGCCCTCGTCGTCGTGCTGGCGCAACGTGGCTCGCTCGTGGCCGACGACCGCGGCTGGTGGGTGTGGGCGTGCGTCGCCGGCCTCGTCCTCGGCGTCGTCGGCCTCGTGCACCTGCAGCGGCGGGAGATCAAGCACCGCACGGCCGCCCGGCGGCAGCGCCGGGCCGCGGCGGTCCCCGTCCCGGCCCGCGCGGTGACGCCGATCCTCACCTCGGCCCAGGCGGCCGAGGCCGCGGCCCGCCCGTCCACGCCCCCGACGACGCAGATGCCCGTCGTGGCCCCGCCGCACGGCGCCGGCGCCCCCGAGCAGGACGGACCCCGATGAGCGACCCGGTCGGCCTCGGCGCCGTCTTCCTCCCCCAGCTCCCGCCCGAGCGGCTGCGCGAGGTGGCCGTCGCCGCCGACCGCTCCGGCCTCGACGAGCTGTGGCTCTGGGAGGACTGCTTCTTCGAGGGCGGCGTCGCCACCGCGGCCGCGGCCCTCGCGTGGACCGAGCGCGTGCGCGTCGGCGTCGGCCTCCTGCCCGTGCCCCTGCGCAACGTCGCTGCGGCCGCCATGGACATGGCCGTCCTGCACCGCACCTTCCCCGGCCGCGCCGAGGTGACGGTCGGCCACGGCGTCCAGGCGTGGATGGGGCAGGTCGGCGCGCGCCACGCGTCGCCGCTGACGCTCCTCGAGGAGCACCTCGGCGCGCTCCGACGGCTCCTCGCCGGCGAGGAGGTGACGACGGAGGGCCGCTACGTCCGCCTCGACGGCGTGCGCCTCGAGTGGCCGCCGCCCGCCCCCGTGCGCGTGCTCGCCGGCGCCGAGGGGCCCAAGACGCTCGAGCTGTCCGGCCGGGCCGCCGACGGCACGCTCCTCGTCGCCGGGACGACGCCGGACCGGCTCCGGCAGGCGCGCGAGCGCATCGACGCCGGCCGCGAGGCCGCCGGGCGCACCGACCACCACCGGGTCGTCGTCTACCTCCTGACCGCCACGGGCCCGGACGCCGCGGACCGCCTCGCCCGCAGCCGGACGTCGTGGGACCTGCCCGACGCCGAGGACGTCGCCGTGGCGGGCGGCGCCGAGCAGGTGGCCGACGCCGTCCGCCGCCTGGCCGACGCGGGCGCCGACGTCGTCGTGCTCCAGCCCACCGCGGACGACCCCGACCCGGCGGGCTTCGCCGCCTTCGCGGGCGAGCAGGTGCGGCCGCTCCTCGCCTGAGGCGTCGGCGTCCCGAGCAGCCCCGTGCGTCGGGGACCATGGGGGGACCGCCCCACGACAGGACTGTGATGAGCACCCACGCCCCCGCCGTCGAGACCGACCTCTCCGCCGTCCCCGCCGACGCCGACGACGCGCCCAGCCGCCACGCGGCCGTGCGGCGCACCTTCGCCGTCATCAGCCACCCCGACGCCGGCAAGTCGACGCTCACGGAGGCGCTCGCGCTGCTCACCGGCGCCGTGCACCGCGCCGGCCACGTCAAGGGCAAGGCCGGGCGCGCGGGCGTCGTCTCCGACTGGCAGGAGATGGAGCAGCAGCGCGGCATCTCGATCTCCTCGGCGGTCCTGCAGCTCGACCACCGCGCCCACGTGCTCAACCTCGTCGACACCCCGGGCCACGCGGACTTCTCCGAGGACACCTACCGCGTCCTCGCGGCCGTGGACTGCGCCGTCATGCTCGTCGACGCCGCGCGCGGCATGGAGCGGCAGACGCGCAAGCTCTTCGACGTCTGCAAGCACCGCGGGCTGCCCGTCATCACGGTCGTCAACAAGTGGGACCGCCCGGGCCGCGAGGCGCTCGACCTCATGGACGAGGTCGCGCAGGTGACGGGCATGACCCCCACGCCGCTCACGTGGCCGGTCGGCGTCGCCGGGGACTTCCGCGGCGTGCTGCGGGTCGGCGCCGAGGGCGACGGCGCGTACACCGCCTACACGCGCACGCCCGGCGGGGCGACGGCCGCCATCCAGGAGCACCTGTCCGCCGACGAGGCGCTCGAGCGCGAGGGCGAGACGTGGACCGCGGCCGTCGAGGAGGCCGGGCTGCTGACCCTGGAGAACGGCGAGCACGACGAGGAGGCCTTCCTCGCCGGCCGCACGACGCCGGTGCTCTTCTCCGCGGCGGTGCTCAACTTCGGCGTGGACCACCTGCTCGACACGCTGCTCGACGTCGCGCCCTCCCCCGGCCCGCGGCCGGACGCCGAGGGGACGCCGCGCCCGCTCGACACCGGCTTCTCGGGCCAGGTCTTCAAGATCCAGGCCGGCCTCGACAAGGCCCACCGGGACCGGGTCGCGCTGGTGCGGGTCTGCTCGGGCCGCTTCGAGCGGGGCACGCCGCTGACGATCGCCCGGTCCGGGCGGACGCTGACGACCAAGCACGCCCAGCACCTGCAGGGCGGCGCGCGCACGAGCATCGACGAGTCGTGGCCCGGCGACGTCGTCGGCCTCGTCGGCGCGAACGGCGTCGAGGTCGGCGACACCCTCCACGGCCGCGGGGCCGTCGAGTACCCGGCCATCCCGTCCTTCGCGCCGGAGCACTTCGTCGTGGCGCGGCCCGTCGACCTGTCCCGCAGCAAGCAGTTCCACAAGGGCATCGCCGAGCTCGACGCCGAGGGCGTCGTGCAGGTGCTCCGCTCGGACCTGCGCGGCGAGCAGGCCCCTGTGCTCGCCGCGGTCGGCCCGCTGCAGCTCGAGGTGGCCTCGCACCGGATGGCGAGCGACTTCTCGTGCCCCATCCGCACGGAGACGCTGTCCTACTCCGTCGCACGGCGGACGACGCCGGAGTGGGTCGCCCCCCTCAACAGCCAGCGCGGCACCGAGGTGCTGCAGCGCCGCGACGGCGACCTTCTGGCCGTCTTCGCCGACCAGTGGCGGATGAACGGCGTCGCGCGGGAGCTGGCCGGCGTCGTGCTCGAGCCGCTCGTGGCGGACGCCACGGCCTGAGGCCGGTCAGGCGCGGGGGCCCGCGCCCTCGGCGGGACGTCGGTCGAGCACGGCCAGCGCCGCGCTGCCGACCGCGCCCACGAGCGCGATGACGACCCGCGAGTGCCGGACGCCGCGGCGCCGCAGGACCGACTCCTCGGCCCGGTCGACGAGGACGCCCAGCGCCGAGCCGGTGGCGACGACGACGCCGGCGACGACGGGGACCACCGGCGCCGGGAGGTCCCGCCAGGCGCCGTCGCCCCACGGGCCCAGGCCGGAGCCGGGCCGCTCACGCTCGCGCCGCTGCTGCACGGCCACGAAGGCCGCCAGGGCCGCGGCCGGCGCGAGGACGAGCGTCGCGGCGGTGGCACCGCGCGCGCGACCGAGCGGCAGGAGGCTCGTCAGCCCGCCGGCGAGGAAGGCCGCGAGCGGCCCGGGGCTGCGGCCGAGCCGGCCGTCGGTGATGTCGACCACGCCCCGACCGTAGCGAGAGGTGCTGGACGGCAGGGTCGTCCGTCGGTGCCGCTCGGCGCGGCAGGGCCGGGCGCACGACGGCGCCCCCTGCAGGAGCAGGGGGCGCCGTCGCCGTCAGGTCAGTACTCGAGGCAGCTGAGGAACTCGAAGCTGTCGCGGGCGAACTCGGCGGTCGCGGGGGCCCCGTCGCGCTCGATGACGTAGTACTTGATCTTGCCGTGGGCGGCGCGGAGGATCGGCACCCAGTCGATGTCGCCCTCGCCGACGTCGGTCAGCTGGGTGAAGTCGCCCAGCGTGTCGGCGGGGAGGAACCCGTCCTTGATGTGGAGCAGCTCGATGCGGTCGCCGTGCTGCTCGAGCAGCTCGACGACGTCGACGCCGGCGTCCGAGGCCCAGAAGACGTCGAGCTGGAAGGCCACGAGCCGCGGGTTCGTGTTCTCCAGCAGGACCTCGTAGGCGGTCTTCTCCTCGCCCGTCGCGGGGTCGGTGACGACCGTCGTGAACTCCCACCAGTGGTTGTGGCCGAAGTGCTTGCCCGTGCCGTTGTTGACGGACTTCCGGCCGAGCTGGTTCATCGCCTTCGCGGTGGCGAGGACGTCCTCGTAGCTGCTGGAGCCGTCGCGGGCGATGCCGGGCGCCGCCCAGCCGCCGGAGCCGGTGTACTTCTGCCCCAGCGCCTTCGAGAAGGCGAGGGTGTCGCGGAAGGTGTCGGCGTTCGTGCTGCCGTGCGCCGTGGGCGCACGGAGGCCGTACTCCTGCAGCAGCTTCCCGAAGCGCCAGCCGCTGCGGCCCTCGTAGCTGCCGCCGAAGGGCTCGACGTTCTTGTACCCGATGTCGGACAGCTCGGAGAGGATCGACTCGACCCCGACGGTGCGCTGCCAGCCGGCGTAGCTGTACAGCTGGAACGAGATCTTGCTGGCGGGCACGGTGCGGCCGGAGCAGTCGGCGGCGGCCGCCGCGCTCGGGGCCGGCGCCGCGGAGGCGGGGACGGCGAGGAGGCCGGACGCGGTGAGCGTCAGGGCCGCGGCGGCGACGACGGCGGCGCGGGCACGACGGGCGAGGGTCATGGGAGTCCTTTTCGAGAGGGACGGACCCGGCGCGGCGGGGTCCGGGCAGGCGTCAGCGGCGGTGGTGCGGGCGGTGCACCGGGACCTCGGGGAGCCGGGGTCGCTGCGAGTCCGGTCGTGGGTCCGCGCGTCGGCGCGGGGACCCGCCGGGCTCGTGGCCCGACGACGGCCACTATGCACGACTCTTCCGTCGTTGACCAGCAAAAGTAGGTCAGTGACGGGCGGAAGCGGAGAGTCACCGCGGGTGGCCACCGGTCGCCCCGGCGTCAGGCGTCGAGGTCTGTCACGTCCGGCGGGGGGACCTCCGTGCGCCGCGCCGTCGACGCGTCCTCGAGCCCGCGCACCGAGGCGAAGGTGCCGACGGCCGTGACGAGCGGGCCGAGGTACGTGCCGGCGATCGCGACGGCGACGCCTACCTCCCCGAGCCCCGCCCCGGGGAAGTAGCCGTCCCCCAGGGTGAACGACAGCTCGAACGCCAGCTGCGACGCGGCCATGAGGACCAGGCCGGCGACCACGGCGGCGAGGGCGGACCGGTGGCGGCGGGAGCGGTACGGGTGCGCCGTCATCTCCTCGCCGCTGACCTGGTGCGCCAGCAGGCGACGCGCGAGCGCGAGGGCGCCCACGGAGGCCACGACCGCCCCGCCGTACGTCAGCACCGCGCTGCCCACCACCAGCCCGGCCCGGGCGGCGTCCGCCCCCGGGCCGGAGACCGTCGCCAGGACTCCGACCAGGCGCCCGCCCCCGAGGAAGAGCCCCAGGCCGACGGCGACCGGCAGCGCGAGCCGCCGCTCCTGCCGTGCTGCTCCTCGGTCGGTCGTCGTCGCGGTCACGGCCCCATCCTCACGACCGGGGCCACCGACGAGGGGCGTCGGTCGTCGACGACCGGAGCGGTTGCCACGCACCGTGTTGCGCGTCGCTCCCGTCACGGTCCGCCGACGGCCCGGTGGCGGGGAGGATGGGTCCATGAGCGACGGGTCGGTGGAGCGCGCCCTGGGCGCCCTGGTGGTCGGCGACGTCGACGGGGCCCGCCGGGAGGTGAGCCGTGGCGGCACGCCGCTGGCCCGGGCCCTGGCCGAGCACCTGCGCGACGACGGCCACGGGTCGGTCTACGACCAGCCGGCCGCCTTCGAGGCCTTCATCCGCGGCGGCGGCAACGTGGGGCTCTACGCCGCGGTGAGCGCCGCCCTGGCCGACCTCTACGACCGGCACCGGCCGACCTCGGTGCTCGACGTCGGCTGCGGGGACGGCACGGCGCTCCTGCCGGCGCTCGCGGCGGCCTCGCACCACCCGGGGCGGCTCGACCTCCTCGAGCCGTCCGCCCCGCTGCTCGACGCCGCCCTGCGAGAGGTGGGGCGCTGGCAGGACGCCGCCGGCTCGGGGACGCAGGTGACCAGCCGACCGACCACCGCGCAGGTGCTCGCGGCCGACCTGGCCGCCGGCACCGGCGAGGACGCCACGTGGGACGTGCTGCAGTCGACCTTCGCCCTCCACACCGTGGAGCACGGGCCGCGCACCGAGGTGCTGCGTCGCCTGCGCCCCCGCGTGGACCGCCTGGCGGTCGTGGAGTTCGACGTCCCCGACGTCGCGGTGGGCAGCCCCGAGCACGTGCGCTTCCTCGCCCGGACCTACGAGCAGGGGCTGGCCGAGTACACCGACGACCGGGACCTCGTCGCCCAGGGCTTCCTCCTGCCCGTGCTCACCGGGCAGCTGAGGCCGGGAGCGGTCCGGGCCACCTTCGAGCAGCCCGCGGGCGCCTGGACGCGACAGCTGGAGGACGCCGGCTGGGCCGACGTGGCCGTCCGCCCCCTGCACGACTACTGGTCCTCCCCCGCGTTCCTGCTCACCGCCCGGGGCGGGGCCGGCGCCGTCTGACCACCGCTCGGCCCCGACCCGCCGTCAGGGGGCGGGCAGGTCGCGGACCGCGAGCTCCTCGGCCAGCTCGAGGCACCGCAGACGGGCCGGGGACAGGTCGTACGGCAGCAGGCGCGAGGCGTCGAGCAGGGTCATGGAGCCCTCCCCCTGGGTGCAGGCGGACCCCTCCGTCGCGGGCACGGGGTGCTGCGCGTCCCAGGCGGCGAAGAGGGCCTCCTCGTCCGCCGCGAGGCCGGAGCGCTCGACGACCGCGTCCAGCTCCCGCTCGACGGCGTGCCGCGCGGCGGCCACCTCGGCCACCCGGGGGTCGTCGACGGCGACCGTGTCGTCGAGCTCCGCCTCGGCGGCCTCGACGCGGTCGGCCTCCTCCCGCAGGTCCGGGTGGGTGGCCAGGGCGATGAAGCGGCTCGCGCGGAAGGCCGCCCCGAGGGGCCCGAGCATCCGCTCGGTGACCAGCAGGTCGTCCAGGTCGGACTCCCGCAGGGCGCCCGCGGGCAGCGGCGCGAGGCGGTCGGCGACCAGGTCCGACAGGAGGCCCGTCCGGCTGCCCCGGGCCCGCATGCTCCGCACGGCGGCCCGCTGGCGCTGCAGCTCGGCCTCCTTCGCGGCGAGGGAGGCCTCCAACCGCTCGAGCACGTCCTCGACGTCGCGGTCGGCGTCGGCCCGGGCGACGTCCCCGGCGGGGGCCGCGCCGTCGAAGGCGTCGCGGATGTCGTCGAGCGCGAGACCGGCGTCGGCCATCGTCCGGATCCACAGCAGCCGGACCATGTCGTCGTACCCGTAGCGACGGCGGTCGTCGGCGCCCCGCGGCGGCTCCGGGAGCAGCCCGATGTCGTGGTAGTGGCGGATGGCCCGCGGCGTCGTGCCGACGAAGGCGGCGGCGTCGCCGATGAGCACGTGGCGCGGCGGGACGAAGGGCGAGGGCATGGGCGGGCCTTCCTCGGCGGGAGCAGGACGTGAGGACCACCGGACCACATGACGTCGCGTCAGGTGCAAGCCCCGCGGCTACGCCGGGGGCGTCGCCCGCAGGCGACCTCTGTCGGCCGGGGCGTAGCGCCCCAGCGCGTACGCCGCGACGAAGCCGACGAGCACCACCCCCGCGACCACCGCCGCGGCGTCCGCCGCACGGGCGACGCCGAGGGCGCCCACCAGCAGGCCGGCCGCCCCGAGGAGGGCGACGACGACCCCGAGGTGGAGGAACATCCGCTCGCGGAAGACCGCGGCGAAGGGCACGAAGTGGAGGCCCACCACGGCGGCGATGAGCGCGGGCCGCAGGTCGCCCCGGCCGGCCGCCTCCAGGGCGCGCGAGCCGACGGCGATGAGGGCGAGCTCGCCGGCCACGCACGCGAGGTAGGCCAGCAGCGCCGGCGGGCCGGGGCGCGTCAGCGGGCCCAGGGCCACCGGGCGGACGTAGTGCCCGACGAGCGCCGTGGCGACGCCGGCCAGCGCGAGCACCCAGGCGACCGGCTGCACGACCGGCCCCAGCGCCGACGAGTAGCTCGCGACGAAGACCACGCCGCCGGCGAGCCCGACGAGGCTGCCCCACCGCCGCGGGTCGACGAGGGGCGGGGGCTCGCCCACCGCGGGGCCGTACCGCCGGGGCCCTCTCCCGACGTGCCCCCGCGCGCGGCTCACCGTCGCCCTCGCGGAGCCGGTGGCGTCGTCACGCCCCGATCCTGACGCGGGCCGGTCCTCGGCGGTCGCCCCGGTCGTGGTGGATCCGCGGCTCCCGCGTCGGGGGCGGCCGCTCGGGCCGGGCCCACGTCGTCAGCAGCCGTCACAATCGGCGGGTGTCCGCCCTCCCGCCGCCCTCCCTGGAGCGGCTGCGGGCCGGCGTCGACGCCGTCCTCGTCCCGCGCGGATTCGCGCCCGGGCAGGTCGGCAGCGACGACCGCAGCGGCCAGATGATCTGGTGCGCGGCCGCCGACGAGCTCGCGGCCCGCTTCCCGGCCCTGCCGACCAGCCGGGAGCCGGAGGAGGGCTGGAGCACCAGGTGCACCGACGTCGTCCTCGACGTCGCCGTCGTCGACGGGCACTGGCTCCTCACCGGGGTCGACCTCGAGGAGCACCGCCTCGACCGGGCCCTCGCCCACGTAGGCCTCTCGGGACCCGCGCGGGAGGCCGCCGCCCTCGTCGGCTCGCCGGTGGGTGACAGCGCGAGCTCGCTGCCGGCGTTGCTCACCAGGTTGCTGGACGCCTCCACGCCGGGACGCTGAGGGGCACCACCGGCGACCACCTCAGGAGGTGTCGACCAGCCGTCGCAGGGTGCGTCGTGCCATCCGGAAGAAGCCCGGGTTCGTGCGCTCGTAGTGGTGGAGCCCTCCGACGGCCATCTCGAGGGCCCAGCCCCGGCCCCGCTGCCAGGCGGCGTCGTCCAGCGCCATGGCGTCGCGGAAGGCTGACCGCTCCGGCTCGTCGAAGACCACCCACGCTGGTTGCAGGTCCGAGGCGGGGTCGCCGACCACCGGCTCGGTGATGTCGACGACGCCGCTGAGGCGGCCGTCGGCGACGAGGAGGTTCCCCGGCAGGGCGTCGGCGTGAATGCTCGTCGGGGGCCCGAGGTACGCGGGCGCGGCCAGGGCGACCTCCCACACCCTCGTCGCCGCGACCGGGTCGACCAGGTGCGCACCGGCGCGGATGGAGGAGCGCACCCACTCCGTGTCCGCCAGCGGGCGGCCGCCGCGGCCCGTGCCGCTCCACCCGCCTGCCGCCGGCACCGCCCGCTGCGCCCTGAGGAGCCGGGCCAGGTCCTGCGCCAGGGCACCGAGGTCGCAGCCGCCTCCGTCGTCGTCCAGCACCTGGTCGAGGGAGCATCCGTCGAGCCAGGTCCACAGCGACCACACCCCGTCGTACCCGGCGAAGGGCTCCCCGACGCCGACGAGGCGTGGTACCGCGACGGGCAGCCGCTCGCCGAGGACGCGGGCGTGACGCCCCTCGGCCTCCACCCGCGCTCTCGCCGCACGACCGACGACGGGCACGAGCGGCACCCGGGCGAGGAGCGAGGTCCCGACGCGGTATGGCGCGATCTCCGTGCCCGCCGAGGCCACCTCGACGACCTCGGTCGCGCGGAGCTGCGGGAACTGCCTGGTCACCGCCTCGGCCAGCGCCGTCGTGGTCACCGTCACCTGCCCCGGGTGCATGGCACCGTGCGCCACCTGGCCTCCTCGTCGCGCCGACGTCCACCTGCGCCCACCCTGGTCGTGCCGAGGCCGTACGGCGAAGGCCTTTCGGCGGCGGCGACCCGTCCAGCCGGCTCGGCGTCGCCGCGGGCTCGATGATGATCGGCGTCGGCGCTCGAGACGAGCAGCTCTAAGAGGTGGTCGCCGGGTGACGCTCACGGACGAGAGACGGCGCGCGTGGAAGGTCGCCGGCGTCGTGGTCCTCGCCTGCGCGGCCCTCGTCGCGGGTCTGGGCGTGGTCGCCGGGCGCGGCGACGACGTCGTCGAGGTGCCGGAGCGGGAGGACGGCCTGGCGGTGTCGACGTACGAGCCCGAGGGGCTCGGGCTCACGTCGGACAACTCCACGCTGACCGGCACCGTCGACGGGCTCGACGGCTGCCTCGTCGTCCGGGGCACCGGGGCGAACGCCGGCGAGGTCTACGTGCCCGTCTTCGACATCGAGGCGGCGCACCTGAGCACGGCCCTCGTCGCCGTCGGGACGCCGGTGGAGCTGAGGGGCGCCTGGGTCCCGCGGGCGCCGGAGCTCGCGGTGCCCGCGGCCTGCTCGTCGCAGGACCGGTTCTGGCGCGTCGCGCGGACGTGAGCCGCCGCACATCGGAAGGCGGGAGGCGTCCGGCACCGACGGGCGAGGCCGCCTCAGGCCGTGGAGATGACGTCGACGTCGGGGCCGAGGGCCCGACGGAGGCGTCGGAGGTGACGCGGTGAGGCGTCGACCACGTGCGGGACGCGCGCGGCCCGCAGCAGCGGCAGGTCGGTGGGGCTGTCGGAGTAGGCGTGGTCGACGGGCAGCGTCACGCCGGCCGAGGCCAGCGCGCGCAGCTTGCCCTCCCCGCGCGCGGGCACCGCCCGCGGGAGTCCCCACCGGGTGCGGGTGAGCGTCGAGGCGACGACCTCGACGTCGTCCAGGCCGAGCGCGACGCACACGTGCTCGGCGAGCGGCGACGCGCACCCGGTCGCGACCACCACACGGTCCCCCCGGCCCTGGTGCTCCCGCAGACGGGCGATGACCGCCGGGGTGGCGCGGCCGGAGAGCGGACCGGCGTGGTCGGCGGCGACGCGGGCCGCCCTCGCCGTGAAGGTCTCGTCGTCCATCCCGACGGCTGCCCACCACACCAGGTACCTCTCGGCCGCCAGCCTCGTCGGGGTGAGCAGGAAGGCGGGCAGCCACACCGGCGCCGTGACGACGGCGACGGCAGCGCGGGCGGGCGGGCGTCGCAGCAGGTGGACGAGGAAGAGGGCGAAGGCGTCCCCGCTGAGCAACGTGCCGTCGAGGTCGAAGACGACGACGGCCCTCCCGGGCGTCGGCCCCGAGGCTCCCTCGCTCATCGGTCAACCCTCCCACCGGTCGGGTGCACCGCCGCGGGTCGTCGCCTCCCCGCCTCCCGGCGCCCTCAGGGCCGCCGGGGCGACGAGCGGCCGCGCGTCTCCTCCACGGCTGCGACGACGAGCAGCACCGCTGCAGCGCAGAGCACGAGGGCAGGCAGCAGCAGGTACAGGCCGAGCCCGGCCACCGTGACGACGGCCCACGCCAGCGACCCTGCGGCCGCGACGGACACGACGAGAGCAGCCGGGGCGGCCCGCGCCACCAGCGCACCGACGAGGGCGGTGACCGACACCAGCAACGGTGCGCCGAGCAGGTACCCCGTGACCACCCACCCCTCGTCGACGAGGTCGGCGGCGAAGAGCACACCCGTCGCGACGACGAGAGCGGTGGACGACGCGCACAGCACCACGGCCGACCTCCGCCGGCCGGCCGGGGACCTGCCTCCGCTCGAGCGCCGCTCCCCCGGGGTCGACGACGGCACGAGCCACGGTCCCACCACCCGTCGCCGTCCGGCACCCCCGGCCGGGCGCCGCCGTCCCGGGGCCGAGCCGCTGGGCCGAGCCGCTGGGCGATCGGCCGGCCGGCTGCCTCCGACGGCGGCGTCCCCGTCGTGGTCGGAGGCGGTCTACCGGACCGGCGCCTCCCGACGGCCCTTCTTGGCCTCGTACATGTCGGCGTCGGCCAGGGCGAGCAGCTGGTCGGCCCCGGTGCCGTGGTCGGGGTGGACCGAGACCCCCACGCTGCCGCCGAGGGTGATCGCCCGGGCTCCCACCACGAAGGGGCGTCGCAGAGCAGCGGTGATGTCCGCGGCGGCACGCTCGGCGACCCGGACGGCGTCGAGGGGGTCGAGGTCGGCGAGCACGGCGACGAACTCGTCACCGCCGTTGCGGCAGATCAGGTCCTGGCTCCGCAGGCCGGCGCGCAACCGCTGGGCGACCTGGACCAGGACGCTGTCGCCGGCGGCGTGGCCGTGGGTGTCGTTGACGGCCTTGAACGCGTCCAGGTCGACGAAGAGGACCGCCACCGCCCGGTCCGTGCGCACCGCGTCGTCGAGCGCGGCCTGCAGCCCGGCGAAGAGGTGGTTGCGGTTGGCCAGCCCCGTCAGGCTGTCGCACGTCGCCTGGCGGGCCAGCGCCTCCTCGGTCTCGATCCGGGTGGTGACGTCGTGCTGGTAGCCCAGGTAGTGCGTCAACGCACCCGCCCGGTCACGCACCGGCGAGAGGTGCAGCTCGTTCCACCAGGGCGTGCCGTCCTTGCGGTAGTTGCGGATCACGCAGCGGTGCTCCTCGCCGCGGCCGATCGCGAGCGAGAGCTCGCGCACCGTCGCGGGGTCGGTGCCCTCGCCCTGCAGCATCCGGCAGTTCCGGCCGACCACCTCGGCAGCGCTGTAGCCGGTCATCTGCTCGAAGGCGGGGTTGACGTAGAGCATGGGGTGGTCCGGCGCCTGGAGGTCGGCGACGACGACGGCGTTCACGCCGGTGTCGACAGCCCGCACCAGCAGCTCCGACATCCCCGTCGGCCCCGGGCTCACCTCGTCGAGGCCGGGCGGCACGGCCACCGCGACGGCCGGGTCCGGTCGGCTGGGGTCGGGGGCCGGGACGGCGCCGTCGTCCACGGCCCGCGGGGCGGGGACACGGGCCCGAGCAGCCTTCGTCCGAGCCGGTCGGACACCTCCGGCTGCCTCGGACGGCCGTCGGGGGCGCCCGAACAGCCAGCCCTGGCCGAGGTCGACCCCCAGGTCGGTGGCCACCTCGGCCTGCTCCTCCGTCTCGACGCACTCGGCGAGGACGCGGCCGCCGTAGGAGTGGGTGATGTCGACGATCGCGGTGACCACCGCGCGCGAGGTCGGGTGCGGCAGGGCCTGGACCAGGTCCTTGTCGAGCTTGACGATGTCCGGGAGCAGGCGCACCAGCATGTTGAGCGAGGAGTAGCCCGACCCGAGGTCGTCGAGGGCGACCTTGCAGCCGTGCGAGCGGTAGTACCCGAACACCTGCTCCAGGTGGTCGACGTCACGGACGTGGTGGCCCTCGGTGACCTCGAAGACCACCTGCCCGAGGTCGATCCCCGCCTCCTGGGCGGCGGTCTCGGTGGTGCGCAGGCACACCTCCGGCCGGTAGATCGAGGTGGGGATGAAGTTGATGAAGAGCATCTGGTCGGCCGGCAGCCAGCCGCCGGCGTCGCGCAGCGCAGTCGTGCGCCCCACCCGGTCGACCAGGTGGGTCCAGCCGGCGGCGTGGGCGGCGGGGAAGAGCTCGTCGGGCGTCACCGCGCGCCCGTCCGGGGCGGTCGCGCGCAGCAGCGCCTCGACCCCGACCTGGTCGCGCCCGGGCAGGCTGACGATCGGCTGGTAGACGGCGTGGAAGCACGCGCCCTCGTCGGCGAAGAGGGGCAGCAGGTCGCCGTGGACCACGCGGGCGCCCGCCGTCGCCAACGTGGGCGCGCGCAGGGCCTGGCTGAGCAGCGCGACGTCGGGGAGGTCCCGGCTCGGCAGGACCGCGCACCGCACCTCCGCGGCCTCCACCGAGGAGAGTGCCTCGCCGGCGAGGACGAAGAAGTCCTGCGCCCGGTCGGTGTCCATCGCGAGCAGGCCCGGAGCCAACGGCCGCAGGCTCAGGCCGTTCCGGCGCGCCACCGTGCGCAGCGCAGCCGCGGTGTGGTCGACCTGCGTCGCGAGGACCACCCGCTCACCCGGAGCGGTCAGAGCCGGGGACTCGCAGGAGCAGCCCAGGCAGGAAGAGGTCACGACAGACCTCCGCAGGTGAGGACGAGGACGAGGGTCACGCCGGTGCATCGACGTCTCGCGGCAAGGCCTTGAGTGCGCCCGGCGCGCCCCTCGACGGCTCTCCGGTCGACGTCCCGCCGACCGTCCTCGTGCGGAGCAGCCTCGGAGGTCCCCGCCATGCTGGGCGGGTGGGCGTCCCGACCTGGCCCTCCACGCCGGGGCTGAGGACGTCCCGGCTCGACCTCGAGCCGTTGCGCGTCGAGCACGCCGACGAGGCAGCCACCGCCCTTGCTGACCCCGTTCTGCACCGCCACACCCGTGGGCACCCCGCCGGCCCTGACGAGCTGCGGGACCGCTACGCCCGCCAGGTCGGCGGCCACTCCCCCGACGGCCGGCACGGCTGGCTGAACTGGGTGCTGCGGGAGCGCAGCTCCGGTCGGCTCGTCGGCACCGTCCAGGCGACCACCAGCCAGGCCGCTGACGGCACCCGCTGCGCCGAGCTGGCCTGGGTCGTCGCCACCGGTCATCAGGGGCAGCGTCTGGCCGTCGAGGCGGCGTCGGTCGTCGCAGCGTGGTTGATCGACAGAGGCACGACGGACCTGGTCGCGCACGTCCACCCCGACAACCTCGCCTCAGCGGTCACGGCGCACCGCCTCGGCATGAACCCGACCCCTGCCGTCGTCGACGGCGAGGTCGAGTGGCGCGGCCGGCCCGGTAGGCCGATCCGCTGACGACCACCGCGTGGCACCCCCGCGGGCGAGGGGGGCACAGGCGACCCCAGGTGGTCACCTGCTACCGATGCGCCGTGGACGACTGCTTCCCCACGGCCCCGCCGGCCCCTCAGGACGTCATCGGGTCGCTGATCACCTATGCCGAGCGGTGCGCTGCCTACCTCGAGGCCGAGCACGAGCAGGCGCGACTCCATGGCCACGTCGTCCAGGGGCAGACTCTCGGCAACCTCGAGGGCTACCGCTTCACCGCGCGCTTCCTCCGCGAGAGCTACGCCCTGCCCGACCCGTCACCTCGCTGAGCAGGCGTGCGACGCCGCTGGCCTGACGCCATCTGGTCAGCGTCCCGAGGACGATCGACGTCCGACGCACTCGGGGGCGCTCGAACGGTCCATCGCCTTGGCGATCGAGGAGGCGACCGGGCGATGAGTACGTGCAGTGCCGTCGGTCTCCACAGCACCCACCACGAGGAGCGTCATGCCGCAGCTGCTGAAGGTCCAGAACTTCACCGTCTCCGCCGACGGCTACGGCGCAGGTGACGACCAGAGCCTGGACCGGCCCTTCGGCCACGCTGACCCGGGCTCGTTGCTGTCCTGGGTCTTCCCCACCGCCAGCTTTCCCGGTCGCACCACCCCCGGCGGCACGCGAGGGCTCGACGACCACCTCGCCCGCGACTTCCACCACGGCATCGGCGCCGAGATCATGGGGGCCCACAAGTTCAGCCCGCACCGGGGACCGTGGACCGACCACGAGTGGCACGGCTGGTGGGGCGACGAGCCGCCGTTCCACACGCCGGTCTTCGTCCTCACACACCACCACCGCCCCTCCTTCACCCTCGCCGACACGACCTTCCACTTCGTCGACGGCCCCCTCGAGGACGTCCTCGACCACGCACGAGAGGCCGCCCAGGGCCGCGACGTCCGCCTCGGCGGAGGTGCGCAGACCATCCGCGCCTTCCTCGAGGCCGACCTCGTCGACACCCTCCACGTCGCCGTCGCCCCGCTCGAGCTCGGCTCAGGTACCAGGCTCTGGACATCCCCCGACGAGCTCGACGACCGCTACCACCACGACGTCGTCCCCAGTCCCAGCGGAGTGGTTCACCACCTGCTCTGGCGGCGCTGAGCGATCACCGAGAAGCCGAGGACCTCAGCCCGTCCAGCCGTCACAGCAGCCGACCCCTGTACGGGACGCTGCTGCCGTCCGGCGAGGCGGCGCTGGGGGCTTCGACGCCCTGTCCCGAGAGACCCGTCCGGTGACGTTCCTGATGAGAGGACCTCGTACGGCGAGGCCCTGTGCCCCTCGGCTCGTGCTGGTCAGGCGTCGAAGGCCGCGTCGACGAGCGCCCGCCATCCCGGCGCCGGCCTCGACCCTGCCGGCAGTCCGGCCTCGACCAGGAGCTCGACCACGGCCGAGCGGGCTCCCCAGGCGCCGGCCGCCCACGCCAGCGCTCGCCCGGCGGAGCGGGCGTCGGTGCCGTGCGCGACCGGTGCCGCGGGCTCGGGGCCGTCGCCGTCGACCACCCACGCGTCGACGACTTCCCCCGCGACGACGAGACGGTCGTGCAGGCGGAGCCGCACCGTGCCGGCGTCCGCTCCCCCGGCCAGGCGCAGGACCGCGCGGACGGCGGCGGGGACGTCGACCTCGCGACCGCCGTCGACCACGACGTGCGGGTCGACGGCGTCCGGGTCCAGCCGGTCGGCGACCGTCTCCAGCCCCAGCAGCCCGGCCACCGTCGCGGCCGACCCGCGCGGGACGACCACCGACGTCGCGCAGGCGGGGTGGGCGACGGCGAAGGGGTCGTCGACGAGCACGGCGCCGCCCGGGCCGTCCCGCGTCGACACGCCGTCGCCGAGGCCGACGAGGTCGCCCGTCCACCGCGCGTCCGCGACGTCCGGGGCCGTCGCCGCCCAGGCGGCCAGGTGGCGCCACGCCACCAGCCACGCCTCCGCCGAGCCACCGGCGCCCGGGACGGCGAGCGCCGCCGACCCCTGGAGCAGCGACGGCCACGTCCGCGCGTCGAGCTCGGACCAGGCGCGGACGACGCCGGCGGCAGCAGCCCACGCCGGCGGCAGCGCGCCCCGGCTGGTCGGCCCGCCCGCCGGGGGGAGCAGCGCCCGGAGGTGCACGTCGGCGTCGTCGGCCGCGACGGGTCCCGCGTCGACGTCCAGGACCGCCCGCCGCAGCAGCGACGCCGTCGGCGACGGGACGACGAGGGTCTCCCCCGCCGGGCCGCGCAGCCGCACCTCCGCGGTGAGGACGTCCCGGGCCGCCGGGGCGTCGAGCGCCGCGGCGACCTGCCCCACGACGCGGTCGGCCCGACCGCCTCCCCCGCGCACGAGGTCGAGGTCGCGGACGAGCGCCACCTCCTCGACCTCCCACCCGCCGGCCTCGCCCGTGCGGTCGGCGACGTCGTCGAGCCAGGAGCCCGCGGCGTCCGCCAGCTCCTCGGGCGGGTCGTCGAGGTCCACGGCGGGCCAGTGCAGGACCGACGCGGACGCCGTGACGCCCGCCGCCACGAGCACCGCCGCCGACCACCGCGCGACGAGCTCGTCCGCGACCGGGACGACCTCGTCCGGGTCGAGCACCTCCTCGGCCCGCGACCCCGGCAGCACGAGCGAGCCGGCGGGGGCGAGCTCGTCGTCGACGTCGCGCAGCGGCAGGTCGAGCAGCCACGAGCGGCGCCCGGGGACGACGCCGACGGGCGCCGCGTCCCGGTCGCGGTCGTCGCCGTCCGCCGCGAGCCAGCCGAGCACCACGTCGGCCAGGGCGTCGACGACGTCGTCGGCGTCCGCGCCCGCGGCGAGCCCGGCGACGAGGTCGTCGAGCTCGTCGTCGACGAGCGCGTCCGCGACGGCGCGGACGGCGACGCCCGTCGCCGGGTCGTCGAGCAGGGCCGCCGCGCCCGCGGGCACGGCGCCGAGCCGTTCGAGGAGCGCCGCTGCCGCGGGGTCGTCGGCCGCGGCCGGGTCGACGAGCCGCAGCCCGTGCTCGGCGAGCAGCGTCGCCACGGCGTCCCGGGCCCCGTCGCCGTCGTCGGGCGCCGCGACGAGCGCGTCGGCCGCCGGACCGCCGAGCAGCGCGCCGCGGCACCCCCGCACCCACCGCCCGCCCACGAGCGGCACCGGCAGCCCGGCGAGCGCCTCGCGGGCGCGCTGGTCGAGCGCGAGCGGGGCCAGCGCCGCCGCGAGGGCCCGCCACCCGGCGAGACCGCCTGCGCCACCGGACGGCTCGTCACCGAGCGGGTCCGCGAGGTCGTCGCCGGGCCGCGGGAGGGGCCAGCCGTCGACGAGGTCGGCCAGCGGCAGCCGCCCGACCCCGAGCGTCTCCAGCGCGGCCCGGTGCCGCCGGGGCGCCGCCACGAGCGCCGGCTCGGCGACGGCGAGGGCCCCGAGCGCCGCCGCGTCCGGCTCCGTGCCCCCCTCCTCGAGCGCCAGCGCCCGCCGTCCCGCCAGGAGGAGCGGGCTCCCCCCGGCCGGTCGCAGGAGCGGCACGTCGGGCAGGACGTCGTCGAGGGCGCGGCGCAAGGCGGCGTCGAGCCACCCGCCCACGGGACCGACCGGCACGAGGTCGAGGACGTCGGGGCCGGCGGGGCCGGCGGCGTCGTCGGCCGCCCTCTCCCCCAGCAGGTCGGCGTACGCCGCCGCCGCCGCGTGCAGGACGGCGTCCGTCGCGGGCCCCGGCTCGACGTGCCGCCGCGTCGGCTCGAGCGGCAGCGTCGCGACGAGCACCGCGGCCCACGGGAGCGGCTCGTCGGTCGGCGTCGGCGCGAAGACGACGCCGGGCCCAGCCACGGCACCGCCGGCGACGGCCCCCAGCGCCGCCGCCCAGGCGTCCACCGGCTCCGGCGCCCGCCGCGGCAGCGCCCACGCGAGCGCCCACCGCCGCGACGCCTGCTCCTCGGCCGGACGTCCCGCCAGCGCCGCCGCCTCGTGCGACCCGCTGCGGCGCAGCACGTGCCAGCGCTCGGCGACGTCGCGGACCACCCGCGGCGGCACGTCCGGCCGCTCCACGCGGACCTCGGACAGCGCCGGCAGCGACAGGAGCAGGAGGTCGTCGACGTCGTCGAGCTGCCGGCGCGCCGCCGCGACGGCGTCGGGCCGCAGCGGCAGGACGACGACCGTCGACCACCCGTCGGCCAGCAGCGCCCGGACGTCGGCGGACGCCGGGACCGAGCCGGCGTCCACGGGGGCCGGGGTGCGCAGCACCGGCAGCGAGCCCGCGCGCCGACGCACCTCGTCGGCCAGCGCGCCGGTCGGGTCGCCCGCCGCCGCGTCGGCGAGCAGCGGAGCCACCCGGGCGCGGTCGAAGCCCACGCCCCCCGTGGCCGTGACGAGCGCCGGCGCGTCGGTGACGGCGAGCACCGCGGTGAAGCCGACGCCGAAGCGCCCGACGACGCCCTCGGGCACCGGGTCGACGCCCTCCCCCGGCTCGACGCGCTTCGTCGAGGCGCGGAGCCCCGCGAGCGCTCGGGTCCCGGCGGCGTCGAGCGGGGCGCCGTCGCCCGCGGCGAGGAGCACCGCCCCGTCGGAGGTGCCGACGAGGCGGAGCAGCAGCCGGCCGCGGCCGTCGAGGCCCCCGCGGACGGCGGCGTCGGCGGCGTTCTGCGCCAGCTCGACGAGCACCCGGTCGCGGTAGCCGCCGCGCGCCAGCTCCTCCTCGGCGTTGGCGTCCTCGCGGAGCCGGTCCGGCGCGGCGGCCCACGCCGCGAGCGCCCGGGCCGTCAGCCCGGCGCAGCCGAAGGGGTCACCGGCCGCCGCGGCGCCGGGCGGCGCGGTGCCGCTCAGGCGACGGGGACGACGTCGAGGACCTGGTCGTCCACGACCGGCGCCGGCACGAGCTCGCGCCGCACCTCGACGTCCGTCTCGCTGTGGGCGCCGCAGCCGTGGTCGACGCTGACGACCGTGCCGTCGGAGGGCGACCACGCGTTGGCGCAGACGCCGAAGACCTGGCGCATGGCGCCGGGCAGCGGGAGGTAGAAGCCGCAGCTGCCGCACCCGGCGGCGCTGGCGCGGGCGCTCTCCGCCTGCGGGCCGTGCTCGCCGGTGTACCAGCGCTCGGCCGCGTCGAGGCGGCCGTCGCGCGAGAGGACGCGGACCCGTCCGACGCCGGGGACGAGCTCGGCGACCTGGTCCTCGTCCTCCTCGCCGGTGGCGACGAGGCCGGGCACGAGGCGCTCGTCGTCCTCGACCCGCGGCAGGACGTCGGCCGGGCCGACGTCGCCCGGCCGGATCCGCTCGGCCCACGGCAGCCACTCGGGCGCGAGGACGGCCTCGTCGCCCGCGATGAGCTCGGCCTCGCAGACGGTGACGGCCTTGGCGCGGGGGGCCCGCGCGACCGTCACGGTCCACGTCCACCCGTGGTAGCCGGGTGCGGTGCAGGCGAAGTCGTGGCTCATGAGCCGCTCGCCCTCGACCCGGGCGCCGAGGTGCTCGCCCACGAGCTCCTCGCCGCGCGGCCCGCGGCCGGCGACCTCGAGCGCGGCGGCCCGGGCGACCTCCACGGCACCGGCCAGGACGGCGTCGCTGGCGGGGGCGCGGCGGCGGCGCACCGGGGTCGCGGCGGGCACGGTCAGCCCTCCAGGTCGTCGGCGACGGCCCGCAGCACGGTGGCGACCTTGCGGGTCGCCGAGCGCTCCGGGTAGCGGCCCCGGCGGAGCTGGGTGGACACCCCGTCGAGGAGCCGGATGAGGTCCTCGACGACGACGCCCATGTCCTCCGCGGGCTTGCGGGCGGCGGCCGCCATCGACGGCGGGGCCTGCAGCACCCGCACGGACAGGGCCTGCTTGCCGCGGCGGCCGTCGGCGACGCCGAACTCCACGCGCGCCCCCGGGGACACCGTGGTGCCCGCGGGCAGCGCGGAGGCGTGGAGGAAGACCTCGTCGCCCTCGTCGGAGGCCACGAAGCCGAACCCGCGTCCGGCGTCGTACCACTTCACCTTGCCTGTCGGCACCGTCGTCCCGTCCTCGCGTCGTGATGTCTCGTCGGGCGGCCGGCGTCGTCGCCGCGCCCGGGACCGCCCCTGTGCGGGACGCCGGCGCGACCCGCCGACGCGGCAGCCACCCGCCAGGCTAACCGTCGGCGAGCGGCTAGCGTTCCCGACCGGGCCCAGGCCCCGTGCCGAGCCACCGCCGACCCGCAGGAGAGCCCCCGCATGCGCCGCCCCCCGACGCCCACCTCGTCGACGCCGCCCGTGCAGCCGGTGGTGCTCGGGGGCGACATCGGCGCGTACAGCCTCGCGCGCGCCGCCCACGAGGCCTACGGCGTCCGGACGGTCGTCGTCTCGACGGCGGCCACGGGGCCGGTGCGGCACTCGCGGATCATCGACCACGTCGTCGAGCCGGCGGCCGCGGACCCCGCCGTCACCGTCGAGGTGCTGCGCCGCGTGGCCGACGCCCACGACGGCGCCCCGCTGCTGCTCCTCGGCAGCGCCGACCGCGCGGTCCGCCTCCTCGTCGAGCAGCGCGCGCACCTCGAGGACCGCTTCGTCCTCCCCTACGTCCAGCGCGACCTGCTGGACCGCATGACCGACAAGGAGCGCTTCGGCGCCGTCTGCGCCGAGCTGGGCGTGGCGTCGCCGCGCACCGCCGTCGTCGACGTCCCGCGCGACGCCCGCGCGAACGGCGGCGGGGGCGGCGCCGCCCGCGCCGCGGAGCAGGGCCTGCGCTACCCCGTCATCGCCAAGGCGGCGAGCACGACGGCGTACGCCGAGGTCTCCTTCCCCGGCAAGCAGAAGGTCTTCACCGTCCGCGACGCCGCGGCCCTCGACGACCTCGTCGACACCCTCGCGCGCGCCGGCTACCCCGGCACCTTCCTCGTGCAGGACCTGGTCCCGGGCGACGACTCGGGCATGCGGATCCTCACCTGCTACAGCGACCGCGAGGCGAGGGTCCGCTTCTCGGCCTTCGGGCGCGTGCTGCTCGAGGAGCACACGCCCGGCGCCCTGGGGAACCCGGCGGGGATCATCACCGGGCGGAACACCGAGGTCTCGGAGCAGGCCCGCCGGCTGCTCGAGCACGTGGGCTGGACCGGCTACGCCAACTTCGACATCAAGGTCGACCCGCGCGACGGCCGCCACGTCTTCTTCGAGCTCAACCCCCGCCTGGGCCGCAGCAACTACTACGTGACGACGGGCGGCCAGAACCCGCTCGAGCTGTACGTCCGCGAGCACCTCCAGGGGCTCGACCCGCTGCCGCCGGGCGCCGACCCCGAGCCCGACGCCGAGCGCCTCTACACGGTGCTGCCGCCCGCGCTGCTGCTCCGCTACGTCGCCGACCCCGCCGTCCGCCGCGAGGTCAAGGGCCTCGTCCGCGCGGGCCGCGCGAGCGACCCGCTGCGCTACGGCCCCGAGCGCGACCCCCGGCGCCTGGGCTACGTGGCCGCGGCCCACCTCAACCAGGTGCGCAAGTTCCGCCGCCACTACCCCCTGGAGACGGCGCGCGCCGCCCGCGCCGAGGCCGACCGCCTCGTGGCGAGGAGCCGGCGGTGACGGCCGCCGAGGGCGGAGGGGCCGCCGAGGGGGCGCACCCGCTCGTCGGCGTCGTCGGCGGCGTCGGCCCCCTGGCCACGGTCGCCTTCCTCGACGCCGTGGTCCGGCTCACCGAGGCCGAGCGGGACCAGGACCACGTGGACCTCGTCGTCCTCCAGCACGCGACGATCCCCGACCGGACGGCGCACATCCTCGGCACGTCCGACGAGGACCCGGGCCCCGTCATGGCCGCGGACGCCGCCCGGCTGGAGCGCTTCGGCGCCGGCTTCGTCGTCGTCCCCTGCAACACCGCGCACCACTACACGGCGCAGATCGAGGCGGCCGTGGGCGTCCCGGTCGTCAGCATCGTCGGGGAGACCACGGCGGCCGCGGTCGCCCGGCGGCCCGGCCTGCGGGCGGCGGGCGTGCTCGCCACCGAGGGGACCGTGGCCTCGGGCGTCTACCAGCGCTCCCTCGAGGCGGCCGGCGTCCGCGCGCTCGTGCCGGACGCGGCGGGCCAGGCGGTCGTCACGGGCGTCATCTACGACGGCGTGAAGGCCGGCGCGCCGGTCGACCTGCCGGGGCTGCTCGCGGTGGCGGAGGGCCTGCTCGCCGACGGCGCCGAGGTCGTCCTCCTCGGCTGCACCGAGCTGTCGGTCGTCGCCGAGGCCGGCGGCCTCCTCGACGACCCGCGCTTCGTCGACTCCCTCGACGCGCTGGCCCGCAGCACGGTCAGCCGCGCGGGGCACCGCCTGCGGGCGCGGCGGGCGCCGTCGTCGGCGCTCCCGGCCGCCCCCCGCTGAGCCCCCCGAGCCAGCCGGGGAGGGCGCCGAGGTCGTCGAGGACGACGTCGGCGCCCGCCAGCTCGGCGGTCCCGTGCGCGCCCGTCGTGACGGCGACGGCCAGCGCCCCGGCGGCGCGGGCCGCCTCGACGTCGGCCGGGTGGTCGCCGACGTAGACGCCGGCGCCCTCGGCGCGCAGCGCCTCCGCCTTGGCGACGCCGAAGAGGTCACCCGTGACGGAGGCGACGAGGTCGTCCAGGCCCGCCCACACGAGGACCCGGCCGACCGCCTCCGTCCGCTTGGCCGACACGACGACGGCGCGGCCACCCGTGGCGAGGACCGCCTCGAGCGCCGCGCGCGCGTGCGGCATCGGCCCGACGAGCGGGTGCCCGCCCTCCCCGTCGGGGCGGCGGTCCTGCGCCCGGTAGCGCGCGGCGACGTCGGCGACGAGCGCCGGGTCGGCGCCCGCGGGCAGCAGCGCCGCCACCGTCGAGGTGAGCGGCAGGCCGCGGGACGCCTCGGCGACGGCGTCGTCGAGGGGCACGCCCACCTCGGCCAGGGCCGCCCGCAGGCAGCTCGTGATGCGGGGGCCCGAGTCGACGAGCGTCTGGTCGAGGTCGAAGCCCACGACGGGGACGGCGGAGGTCGGCACGTCGCCACCGTACGGGCGCCGCCGGAGCCGTCCCGACGACCGTCCCTCGGCCGCCCGACGGCTGCCCGGTGACGTCCCACCATCACCTCGGGTAACGGTTCGTGACCGAGATGTGACGACAAACATGCCGGAATGCGGGCGGAAGCCTTGACCCTCCTCGCGCCCCCGGGGTCCGATGGGCCGACAGGGTGATGCCGACCGGCGTCACCCTCTGCGACGTCCGGGCGCGCCCGGGCAGCGCGACGACCGGTCGGACCGGCCGGATCGCCACCCACCAGGAGGCATCTCCCGTGACCCCACGCCCTGCTCCGCAGGCCCGACGCCGCCGCGCCCTCGCCGCCGTCGCCGGCTTCGGCCTGCTCGCCGCCTCGGTCGGCACCGCCGCCGGCACCGCGACGGCCAGCCCGGCGCCCGCCGACGCGCCGCTCGTCGCCGACCTCACGACGACGAAGGCCCAGTCGACCGACCCGGCCGACTACGCCGACGGCCGCTACGTCGTCACGATGGTCGAGAAGCCCGCGGCCGTGTACGAGGGCGGCACCGCCGGCCTCGCCGCGACCGCTCCCGAGGAGGGGCAGTCCCTGGCCACGGCCTCGGCCCCCGTCCGCGCCTACACCGCGCACCTCGAGGAGCAGCAGGAGCAGGCCGCCGACGCCGTCGACGCCGAGGTGGAGGAGTCCTTCTCCGCCGCGCTCAACGGCTTCGTCGCGGACCTCACCGCCGAGCAGGCCGCGGAGCTCGCCGCGGCCAAGGACGTCCTCGCGGTGACGCCCGACGAGGACCGCGCCGTCGACACGATCCACAGCCCCGAGTTCCTCGGCCTGTCCGGCGAGGACGGGCTCTGGGAGGAGCTCGGCGGCACCGCCGAGTCCGGCAAGGGCGTCGTCGTCGGCGTCATCGACACGGGCATGACGCCCGACCACCCGTCCTTCGCGGGCGCCCCTGTCACGTCGACGGAGCCCTCCGACGAGGTCGGCGCCACGTGGCTCGACGCCGACGGCAACATCGCCGTCCGCAAGGCCGACGGCGACGTCTACACCGCGCTGTGCGACACCGGCCCCCGCTTCTCCGCGGACCAGTGCAACAGCAAGCTCGTCTCGGCCCAGCACTTCTCCGACGGCTTCGCCGCCAACGTCGCGCAGAAGGACTGGACGAGCGAGGAGGAGCTCTCCCCCTACGACGCGGACGGCCACGGCTCGCACACCGCCGGCACGGCGGCGGGCAACCTCGACGTCCCCGCGGTCGTCGACGGCTCCGAGTACGGCCTCGCCTCCGGCATGGCGCCGGCGGCCAAGGTCGCCGTCTACAAGGTCTGCCACTCGAGCTCCCTGCCCAACGTGGGCGGGTGCTTCACGACCGACTCGGTCGCGGCCATCGACCAGGCCGTCCTCGACGGCGTCGACGTCCTCAACTTCTCCATCTCCGGCTCGACGACGACGTCGCTCGACCCGGTGGAGCTGGCCTTCATGTCCGCGGCGGCGTCCGGCGTCTTCGTCGCCGCCTCCGCGGGCAACTCCGGCCCCGGCGTCTCGACGGTCGCGCACAACAGCCCGTGGCTGACGACGGTCGCCGCCAGCACGCACTTCAACTACTACGGCACCGTCGAGCTGGGCAACGGCGAGCTCTACCGCGGCTCCTCGGTCAGCGAGACCGGCCTGCCGCAGCAGACCCCGCTCCGCCTGGCGACCGCGGTCGCCGTGGCGACGCCCCCCACGGGACTGTCCGCGGTGCTCTGCCAGCCCGGCACGCTGGACCCGGCGGAGGTCGCCGGGTCGGTCGTCGTCTGCGACCGCGGCGTCAACGCCCGCACCGAGAAGTCCGAGGTCGTCCGCGACGCGGGCGGTGTCGGCATGGTGCTCGCCAACACGAGCCCCAGCAGCCTCGACTCCGACGTCCACGTCATCCCGACGGTCCACGTCGACGAGGTCGCCGGCGCGGCGATCAAGGCCTACGCCGCCACCGAGGGCGCCACGACGGCGCTCCTGCCGGGCGACCAGACCGACCTCGCGCCGCTCGCGACGCCGGTCGTCGCCGGCTTCTCCAGCCGCGGCCCGGCGCTCGCCCACGCGGGCGACCTGCTGAAGCCGGACATCTCCGCGCCCGGCGTCGGGGTCCTCGCCGCCAGCGCGCCCGGCAGCAACAGCGGCCGCAGCTTCAACTTCCTGTCCGGCACCTCGATGTCGAGCCCGCACGTGGCCGGCCTCGCGGCGCTGATCATGGGCGAGAAGCCCGAGTGGTCCCCCATGGCGGTCAAGTCCGCGATGATGACGACGGCCTACGACCTCAAGAACGACGACGGGTCCACCGACCGCTCGCGCTTCACCCAGGGCGCGGGCCACGTCGACCCGACCCGCTTCCTCGAGCCGGGCCTTGTCTACGAGTCGGACCTCGACGACTGGCTGTCCTTCCTCGAGGGCAGCAGCGGCCAGGACCTCGTCGACGGCGTCGAGCCGATCGACCCGACGCAGCTCAACGGCCCGTCCATCGCGGTCGGCGAGCTCCTCGGCGGGGAGACCGTCACCCGCACGGTCACGGCCACGACGCCGGGCATCTACCGCGCGTCGGTCGACATGCCCGGCTTCACCACCCGCGTGACGCCGCCGGTGCTCAACTTCACGCAGGCCGGCCAGAGCAAGACCTTCCAGGTCCGGGTCGTCCGCACCACCGCCCCGGCCGATGCCTACTCGGCGGGCTCCCTCACCTGGACCGGCCGGGGCGGCGTCAGCGCCCGCATCCCGGTGGCGGCCCGTCCGGTCAGCGCCTCGGTGCCGGCCGACGTCACCGGCTCCGTCGAGGCCGGCAGCACGACGTTCTCCGTGTCGCCGGGCCAGACGGCCCCGGTCGCCATGACGGTCCAGCACGGCTTCACGCCGGGCCAGCGCGACAGCGGGACCCTCGCCCGCGGCGGCGAGGACTTCGTCAAGCAGGTCGTCGTGCCGGCGGGCGGGGCGCAGCACATGCGCGCCGACCTCGTGGCGGGCGAGGGCTCGGTCGACCTCGACCTGTTCCTCGAGACGGCCGACGGCTCGCGCGTCCTCGCGCAGTCGGCCACCGGCTCCGCCGACGAGCGCATCGACGTCCGGAACGTCCCCGCCGGGACCTACCGGCTCGTCGTCGACGGCTACGACGTCGCCGCCACGGGCGGCGACTTCCGCCTCGACACGTTCCTGCTCAACGGCCCGACGGGCAACGCGACCCTGTCGCCGAACCCGGTCCAGGGTCCTGTGGGCCGGGCCGTCCCGGTGACGATCTCCTACACCGGGCTCGCCGCCGACGTGCCGCACCTGGCCGTCGTCGGGTACGCCGGCACGCAGCGCCGCACCTTCGTGACGGTCGACTGACACGCACCACCGCACCACCGACGGCCCGTCCCGGCTCCTGCCGGGGCGGGCCGTCGCGCGTCCGACGCCGGGGCCGGCCGAGCCCGCCGCCACCGGCGGGCCGTCCGACCCCGGCTCGCCTAGCGTGGAGCGGATGCCGCCGCCCGAGACCTCCCCCGCGCCCGCGGCCCGCGCCCGGCCGGGCGCGCGGCCCCGGAGCCTCGCCGACGACCTGCGCGGCCGCGACGACGACGAGCTCGTCGCGCTCCTGCGCGCACGGCCGGACCTCGCCGTGCCGGCCCCGCCGGGCTCGGGCGCGCTCGCCGCCCGGGCCAGCACCCGCCACAGCGTCCAGCGGGCCGTCGACGCCCGCAGCCGCGCCGAGCTCGACGTCCTCGCCGCGGCGCTCGTCGTCGCCGCCCGCGACGGCGCGGCCACCGCGACCGCCGTCGCCACCGCCACCGGGCTCACCCGCCCGCGCACCTCCGCCCTGCTCGCGGACCTGCGACGCCTCGCGCTGCTGTGGGGGACGCCGCGCGAGCACGTGCCCGTGGGCGTGCTCGGCGACGCCCTGGGCGCGCACCCGGCGGGCCTCGGCCCGGCGCTCGCCGACCTCCTCGACCAGGTGCCGCTCGTCCGCCCGCGCGCGGAGGCGCTCGCCGACCTCCTCGGCGTCCCGCCCACCGACGGGCCCGCGGCCGTCTCCGCCCGGCTGTCCGACCCGGCGGCGCTCGCCGACCTCCTCGCCGGCGCCCCCGAGGGCACCGGCGAGCTGCTCTCCCGGCTCGACGACGGCGGCCCCGTCGGCCAGGTGAGCCGCGCCCGCCGCGACCTCCCTCCCGCCGCCGACCAGGACCCGGCCACCACCGCGCCGCTGGACTGGCTGCTCGCCCGTGCCCTCCTCGTGCCGGTCGGCGACACGCGCGTCGTCCTCCCCCGCGAGCTCGGGCTCGCGCTCCGCGACGGCCGGGCGCTGCGCGAGCCGCCCGCGCTCGAGCCGCCCGTGCCGCCGACCCGTCCGGTGCCCGCGGCCCGCCGGGACGCCCTCGCCGCGGGGGCCGCCGCCGAGGCCGTCCGCCTCGTCGACGCCCTCGGCCGCTCGTGGGGCGCGCGGCCCGTGCCGCTGCTGCGCGCCGGCGGGCTCGGCGTCCGCGAGCTCGCCCGCGCCGCCGCGGAGCTGGAGGTGGACGCGGGCACGGCCGCCCTCGTCGTCGAGGTCGCCGCCGCGGCCGGGCTCGTCGCCGAGGACGGCGAGGCGGACGCCGCCTGGGCGCCCACCCCCCGCTACGACACGTGGGCCGCCGGGACGCCCGGCGAGCGCTGGGCCGCCCTCGCCGCGGCGTGGACGGCCATGCCGCGCCTCCCCTCGCTCGTGGGCGCCCGCGACGACCGGGGCAGCGCGCGCGCGGCGCTCTCCGACGCCGTCGCCCGGCCGCAGGCGCCCGTCGTCCGCGCCCTCCTCCTCGAGACGCTCGCCGGGCTGCCGCAGGACGACGACACCGGCGCCGCGGCGGACGCCGAGGCCCTCGCGGCCCGACTGGCCTGGCTGCGCCCTCGGTGGGCGCCGGCCCGCGACCGCGCCCTCGTCGGGGCCGTGCTCGCCGAGGCCGCCTGGCTCGGCGTCCTCGGGGGCGGGGCCCTCGGGGAGGCCGCACGGGTGCTGCTCGTCGGGCCGTCCGGCACCGTCGTCGCGCCCGCCGGGGCCGAGCCGGACGCGGAGGCCGTCGCCCGGCGCACCGCCGCCGCGGCCGTCCTCGACGCGGCGCTCCCCGAGCCGGTGACCCAGGTCCTGCTGCAGGCCGACCTCACCGCCGTGGCCCCCGGACCGCTCGAGCGCGACCTCGAGGTGGAGCTGTCGCTGGCCGCCGACGTCGACTCCCGCGGCGGGGCGACGGTCTACCGCTTCGACGGCGGCACCGTCCGGCGCGCCCTCGACGCCGGGCGCACCGCCGACGACCTCCTCGCCTTCCTCGCCGGCGTCTCCGCGACGCCCGTCCCCCAGCCGCTCGAGTACCTCGTCCGCGACGTCGCCCGCCGCCACGGACGAGTGCGCGTCGGCTCCGCCGGCGCCTACCTGCGCAGCGACGACGAGGCCGTGCTCGCCGAGCTCCTCGCCGAGCGGCGGGCGGCCCCGCTGGGCCTGCGGCGCCTGGCGCCGACGGTCCTCGTGGCCCGCGCGGACGCCGCCGAGGTGCTCCGCGTCCTGCGCTTCCTCGGCCTCGCGCCCGCCGCCGAGTCCGGCGACGGCAGCCTCGTGCTCGACCGGCCGACCGTGCACCGGACGCCGCCCCGGCGCCTGCCCCGTGCGGCCCCGGCGCACGCCGCCCCCGACGAGACGACGGCGCGCAGCGTCGTCGCGGCGCTGCGGGCCGGCGACGAGGTGGCCGCCGCCGCGCCCCCGCCGCCGCCGGGCGCCCCCCTCGTGCCGCCCGCGGACCCCGCCGTCTCCCTCGCCGAGCTCCGCAGCGCCGCCGCGGAGCAGCGCCCCGTGTGGGTCGGCGTCGTCGACGTGACCGGGGGCCCGACCCGGGTGCACGCCCAGCCGCTCTCGGTCGAGGGCGGCCGCATCACCGTGCGCGACCTCACGACGGGCGCCGTCCGCGTCCTGTCGGTGCACCGCGTGACGGGGACGACGCCGGGCTGAGGAGACCGGGCGTCTCCTCTGAAACCGGGACGGAGGGGCGCGAGCACTCCTACCGTCGGCAGCGACGGGACGCACCGCCCCGCCGTTCCTCGCCGTGGAGGTCCTGATGCGCCGTCCTGCCGTCCTCGCCCTCGCCCTCGTCGCTGCCTCCCTGCCGGCCGCCCCGGCCGCCGCCGCGCCGCCGGAGCCTTCCGACTACACCGTCACCTTCCCGGCAGGCCGGTACTGCGACTTCCCCTTGCTGGTCGAGTCGACCAGCAAGGTCAAGGTCGTGGAGCGGGGGGCGACGACCGTCACCACCTCGTCCGACGAGAAGGTCACCCTCACCAACGTGGACGACGGCGCCAGGACGACGCTGCGCCTGGGCGGCACCTTCCGGGACACGCTGCTGCCGGACGGCGGCACACGGACCATCTCGACGGGCAGGGTCCTGATCGCGACGAGCGCGACGGGCGTCACCTTCTACGCCGGCCGGTCCGAGGCGCTGCGCGACGCGGACGGCAGGCTCGTCGGGGACATCGTCGGCTCCGGCCGGACGGTCTCCGTCTGCGAACAGCTGGGCTGAGCGCCCACCGGCCACCCGGACGTCGCGCGGCCACCGCGGGCCGCGCCCGCCGCGCGCGACGCCGGTAACGTCCGACGGCATGAGCAGCACGGGCGACGAGCAGGGGCGGGACCGACGCGACGGCGAGCCGCAGGGCTGGCCCGCGGGGGACGGACGCCCCGGGGACGCGCCGCGCCCGACGGCCGGCGGCTCCTCGCCGGCCGGCCGGCCCGACTACCCCTACGGGCCCCCCGCCCCGCCGGCGTCGTCGGCGCCCGGCTGGCCCGCGCCGTGGCCGGGCGGTGCGCCCCCGGCCGGCCCCGGGGAGGCGCCGCGCTACGGCGGTCACGACGCCCCGGCCCCCTCCGGCCCTCCCCCCACCTACGGCCCGCCGTCCTACGGCCCTCCCGCGTACGGCCCGCCGCCCGGGCAGGGCGGCCCGCCCGCGTGGGGCCCCGGCCGCTACGACGGCGGGGTCGACCTCGCCGGGGAGACCCCGCGCACCCCGACGTCGACCATCGTCCTGCTCGTCGTCTCGGCGGTCTGCTTCCTCAGCGGTGTCCTCGCCGTGGCCGGCATCCCCGCGCTGATCATCGCCGCGGTGGCCGCGGCGCGGGTGCGGACCGACCCGCAGCGCGCGGTCGAGCTGACGCGGATCGGCTGGTGGGTGCTCGGCGGCGTCCTGGCCGCCTGCCTCCTGCTCCTCGTGCTCCTCGTCGTCGTGCTCGTCGCCGGCACGACCGCCGGCTCGTACGCCGTCCTCCCCTGACGCCGCGGCGGGGAGCGGCCGGCGACGGGAAGCCCGGGGCCCGCGGGCCGGTTGCACCCGGTGCACCGCCGACGGAAGGACCCCTGTGAGCGACGGCCCCCTCATCGTCCAGAGCGACAAGACCCTGCTGCTGGAGATCGACCACCCCGCGGCCCCGGCCTGCCGCAAGGCCATCGCGCCCTTCGCCGAGCTCGAGCGCGCCCCCGAGCACGTCCACACCTACCGGCTCACCCCGCTCGGCCTGTGGAACGCGCGCGCCGCCGGGCACGACGCCGAGCAGGTCGTCGACGTGCTCCTCGAGCACTCCCGGTACCCCGTGCCGCACGCGCTGCTCGTCGACGTCGCCGAGACGATGGACCGCTACGGCCGCCTCCAGCTCGTCGACGCGCCCGGGCAGGGCCTCGTCCTCCACGCGCTCGACGTGCCCGTCCTCGAGGAGGTGCTGCGGAGCAAGAAGGTCGCGCCCCTCGTCGGCGCCCGCGTCGACGAGAGCACCGTCCTCGTCCACCCCAGCGAGCGCGGCAACCTCAAGCAGGCCCTGCTCAAGCTGGGCTGGCCGGCCGAGGACCTCGCGGGCTACGTCGACGGCGAGGCCCACCCCATCGACCTCGACACCGACGGCTGGGACCTGCGCCCCTACCAGCAGCAGGCCGTCGACGGCTTCTGGGACGGCGGCTCCGGCGTCGTCGTGCTGCCCTGCGGCGCCGGCAAGACGCTCGTCGGTGCGGGCGCGATGGCCAAGGCCCGCGCCACGACGCTCATCCTCGTGACGAACACCGTGTCCGCGCGGCAGTGGAAGGACGAGCTGCTGCGCCGGACGACGCTCACCGAGGACGAGATCGGCGAGTACTCGGGCACCCGCAAGGAGGTGCGCCCGGTCACCATCGCGACCTACCAGGTCCTGACGACGCGCCGGAAGGGCGTCTACCCGCACCTGGAGCTCCTCGACGCCCGCGACTGGGGCCTCGTCGTCTACGACGAGGTCCACCTCCTGCCCGCACCGATCTTCCGCATGACGGCGGACCTCCAGGCCCGCCGCCGGCTGGGGCTGACCGCGACGCTCGTCCGCGAGGACGGCCGCGAGGGCGAGGTCTTCTCGCTCATCGGCCCCAAGCGGTTCGACGCGCCGTGGAAGGACATCGAGGCGCAGGGCTACATCGCCCCGGCCGACTGCGTCGAGGTGCGCGTGACGCTGCCCGACAGCGAGCGTCTGGTCTACGCCACCGCCGAGCCCGACGAGCGCTACCGGCTCTGCGCGACCACGGAGTCCAAGTCCCGTGTCGTGCAGCGCATCGTGGAGGCCAGCAAGGGCGAGCAGGTCCTCGTCATCGGCCAGTACATCGACCAGCTCGACGACCTGGCCGCCCGTCTCGACGCGCCCGTCATCAAGGGCGAGACGCCGGTCAAGGAGCGGCAGCGCCTCTTCCAGGCGTTCCGCGAGGGCGCCATCTCGGTGCTCGTCGTGTCCAAGGTCGCCAACTTCTCCATCGACCTGCCGGAGGCGAGCGTCGCCGTCCAGGTGAGCGGGTCCTTCGGGTCGCGCCAGGAGGAGGCCCAGCGCCTCGGCCGGCTGCTGCGCCCCAAGGGCGACGGGCGCACCGCCCGCTTCTACACGGTGGTCTCGCGCGACACGCTCGACCAGGACTTCGCCGCCCACCGGCAGCGCTTCCTCGCCGAGCAGGGCTACGCCTACCGGATCCTCGACGGCGACGACGTCCTCGCCGGCAGCCTGGAGCCCGACGGCGCCTGAGCGGTCGCCCCGGCGCACGACGACGGCCCGCCGTCCGGAGGGAGCTCCCCCGGACGGCGGGCCGTCGTCGTCCCCCGGGCCGGGGACGGCGGTCGGTCCGGACCACCGTCCCCCGGCCGCGGGTCAGGTCACCGCGACCGGCCTCAGCCGGTCACGGCCGCGGTGGCGTTGACCGCGGCCTGCAGCGACCCGACGCCCTCGATCGCGGCGCTGACCGCCGCGACGTCGCGGAGCAGCACGCGCCGCACGTCCGCCGAGGGGACGAGCCGGGCGTCCTCGACGAGGGCCGTCAGCTCGCCGAGCGCCCGCACGGCGCCCGCGTCGTCGGCGGTGGCCTCGGCCACCCGGGCGTCGACGAGGGTCGTCGACAGCTGCGAGTACGCCGTCAGCGACAGCCGGTTCGTGGCGCGGAAGCGGTCCAGCAGCGCGCCGACGTCCCGCATGGACGTCGTCGTGGCGAAGGAGACCACCTGGGTGGCGGTGCCCCCCGAGGAGCCCACCGCCTCGACCCGCAGCTCGTGCAGCCCGAGGTCGAGCCGGTGCAGGGCCACGAGCTCCCCGTCCCGGACCGGCGCGCCGTCGAGCGTGGCGGTCACCTCGACGTCCTCGCCGTCCTCGCCCGACGCGACCCAGGAGACGAGCACGTCGGTCGAGGTGCCGTAGACGACGCCGTCGGCGATGCCGTCGACGAGCAGCGTGGGCGCCGCCGGGTCGACGACGACCGTCGCGGCCTGGTCGGCCTCGACGTTGCCGGCCACGTCCGTCGAGCGGTAGAGCACCGTCCGCTCGCCGGCGCCCGTGAGTGCCACCGGGCCGGTGTACGGCTGCCAGTCCCCGCCGTCGAGCGAGTACTCGGTGCCCGCGACGCCGGAGGTGGCGTCCTCCGCGGTGAGCACGACGACCGCGCCCCCGGCGCCGACCTCGCCGTCCCGGACCTCGAGGGCCGTGGTCGGCGGCGTCGTGTCGAGCGAGAAGAGCAGCTCCTGCTCCTCGCCCACGGCGCCGTCGACGGAGACGGCGCGGTGCGTGACGAGCCGGGTGCCGTCACCGGGCACCGCGAAGGGCTCGGTGTACGTGGCCCACTCGCCGTCGTCGACGCGGTACTCGACCCGCACGTCACCGGCGTCCTCGGCGTCGCCGTCGACGGCGAGCGTCACCGAGGGCACGGTGGTGAACCAGCCCTCGAGCCCGTCCGGCGCCGCCGGGTCGGTCGTGGCCGTCGTCGTCGGGACGACGCCCTCCCCCGCGTCCTCGTCGCCGAGGAGCACGCCCGGGCCGGTGACCGTCATCTGGTCGACCTGGAAGAGCTCCTCGTCGCCCTCGCCCCGGAAGACGAGGTAGACGGGGCCGCTGACGCCGGGGTCGGTGACCTCGGCGGCAGGGCTCGTGGCGTACTGGTCGTCGCCGCCCGTGGGCGCGAGCTGCATCGTCGCGACGAGCTCGCCGTCGACGGCGCCGCTGCGCACCTCGACCGTCCCGCCGGCGCCGCCGGAGGCGTAGCGCAGGGAGATGTCGTCCACGCCGAGGAAGTTGACCGGGTCGAACATGACCCAGTCGCCGTCCTCGATGCCGGCGACCTGCGTGCCGCTCACGGCGCCCGGCGCCGTGACGAGCTCCACGCCCTCGCTGTCCGCGAAGTACCGGACCTGCTTGACCTTCGTGTTGAGGACCACCTGGTCCGAGCCGGTGAGCTCCGGCAGGCCCTCGGCGCCCTCGTCGGTGTACGTGGCGTTGATGACGCCGAAGATGTTGGCGTCCACGCCGTGACCGCCGTCGCCGGGCGTCGCGATGACGCCCTCGCAGCCGGTCGTCGACGAGAGCGGGTGGCCGTGGCTGTCGTGGCCGAGGACGTAGTCCACCCGCACCCGCGAGCAGTCGACGTCCGTGCCGTCCTCCGCGTCGCTGACGTCGACCCGGAAGGGCACCTCGTCGCCGAAGGCGAAGAAGCCGCCGTCCACCGGGACGGTCAGCTCGACCTCCGGTGCCGTGTTGCCCACCGTGACGGTGGCCGTGGCGACGCCCTGCGCGCCCTCGGAGTCCGTGACGACGAGGCGGACCGTGTACTGGCCGGACTCCTCGTACGTCCAGGAACCGGTGGGCCCGGTGAGGTCGGTCTCGCCGTCGTTGTCGACGTCCCACTCGTACGTCATCTCGAGGCCGTTCGGGTGCGTCGTCCCGGTGGCGTCGAGCTGGACCTCCAGCGGCGTGCTGCCGCTCGAGGGCGTCACCGAGGCGACGGCCTGCGGGACGTTGGCGCCCTGCGTGTGGTCCACGCGGTAGAGCGCGGAGTCGGGCGCGCCGCCGAAGTAGCTGCCCCCGTAGTCGAGGACGTACAGCGACCCGTCGGGCCCGAACTCGACGTTCATGGGGCGCCGCAGCTCGAGGAAGGACAGCGTGTCCCGGATCTCGGCGAAGGAGCCGTCCTCGGCCCGGCGGCCCTCGCGGATCCACCCGCGGTCCCACTCGTAGAGCAGCGGGACGCCGTCGAAGTACTCGGGCCACTTGGTGGGCGACTCGAGGGCCTCGTCGTAGTCGTAGACGACGGCGCCCATCGGCGACTCGCCGCCCGCGCCCAGCTCCGGCTTCTCGCTGCCGCTGTAGTCCAGCCACGCCGGCTTGGCGGGCGGGAGCTCGGTGAGGCCCGTGTTGTTCGGGCTCGTGTTGACCGGCGCGTCGCAGTCGAAGGGCTCGCCGGACTCCCCCGTCGCGAAGTCGTACTCGACGAAGGGCACGTTCTGCCCGATACAGTACGGCCAGCCGAGGTTGGCCGGCCCGGTGATGATCTCGAACTCCACCGTGCTCCGGGGCCCGCGCGCCGGGTCGGCGACGGGTGCGTCCGGGCCGTAGTCGCCCAGGTGGACGTCGCCGGTGCGGCGGTCCACGGAGAAGCGGAACGGGTTCCGCAGCCCCATCGCGTAGATCTCCGGCCGCGTCAGGTCGGTGCCCTCGGCGAAGAGGTTGCCCTCGGGCACCGTGTAGGAGCCGTCCTCCTGGACCGTGATGCGCAGGAGCTTGCCCCGCAGGTCGTTGGTGTTGGCCGACGTGCGCTGGGCGTCGAAGGCGGGGTTGCGGTCCGGCCGCACGTCGATCGGCGCGTACGCGTCGGAGGCGAAGGGGTTGGTGTCGTCACCGGTCGACAGGTAGAGGTTGCCGTCCGCGTCGAAGTCGATCTCGCCGCCGACGTGGCAGCAGATGCCGCGCGACGACGGGACGCGGAGGATCTCCTGCTCGCTGGCCAGGTCGAGGACGAAGTCCTCGCCGAGCTGGAAGCGCGAGAGGAGGTTGTAGCCCTCGAAGGGGGCGAAGTCCTCGGGCGTGCCCGTCGTGGGTGCCTCGCCGGCCGGCGTGTCGAGGACGGGCGAGTAGTACAGGTACACCCACCGGTTCTCCTCGAAGTCCGGGTCGACGGCGATGCCCTGCAGCCCGTCCTCGGAGAAGTCGTAGACCGGGACCTGCGCGACCACGCTGTTCAGCGCGTCCGGAGTCGTCCGCCAGATGCGGCCGTCGCGCGAGGAGTGGAGCACCGAGCGGTCGTCCAGGACCGCGAGGCCCATCGGCTCGCCGACCGAGCTCGCGCCCCGGGCCAGCGTGACCTGCTGGAAGTCCTCGGCCGCGGGCGCGTCGGGCGCCGGGTCGTGGTCGCCGTGGTCGCCGTCGTCGTGGCCGTCGTGGACGCAGTCGTGCTCCGCCGCACCGGCGGTCGAGAGGATCCCGCCGAGGACGTGCTCGAGCATCTCCGGCTCGGCCCACGATTCCTCGGTGTGGCCGAGGCCCGTGTACCAGGCGCGGCCGCCGTCGTGCTCGTGGCACCAGGCGATGGGGTGGTCGCCCATCGCGCCGCTGCCCGTGTCGTAGGTGCTCTCGTCGAGCGACGCGAGGACGTGCACGTCCCCGCGCGGGTTGTCCCGGAACGAGTACCACTCGTCCGTGCGCTCCCAGCGCTCCGGCAGGTGCGCCGTGGACGGGTGGTCGGCGTCCTCCACCTCGACGACGGCGCTCTGCACCTGCGGGTGGGAGGCGAAGTAGGCGCCGACCAGCTCGCCGTACCAGGGCCACTCGTACTCGGTGTCCGAGGCCGCGTAGATGCCGGCGTAGCCGCCGCCCGCCCGGACGTAGTCCTCGAAGGCCTCCTGCTCGGCCTCGTCGAGGACGTCGCCGGTCGTGGAGAGCCAGACGACGGTGTCGTAGCCGGCGAGGTTCTCGGCGGTGAAGACGCCCTCGGAGTCGTCGGCCCAGTCGACGGAGAAGCCGTGCTCGGCCCCCATCGCCTCGACCGCGGCCACGCCCGTCTCGATGGACGAGTGGCGGAAGCCGGCCGTCTCGGTGAAGACGAGGACGGACACGTCCTCGGCCGGGGCCGGCGGCTCGGCGGGCGGGGTGGTCGGCGGCACCGCGGGCTGCGCGGCCTTCCAGGCGTCCCGGCCGGGACGCTCGAAGGTGGGGCGCTTGCCGCTGGGGCCCCGGTCGGTCGCCGCCGCCCCGGCCTGCGGGCCGTCGGCGGCGGCGGGGACGGCGGAGGCGGCGGGCGCCCCCATGAGGGCCACCGCGGTGGCGGCGGCCGCGCCGATCGCGCAGGCACGGGCCGCGCGGCCGGAGGGCCGTGATGAGCGGGCCGAGGGCCCGCGCGGGCCGGGCGCGGTGGCGCCCGGCGGGACAGTCGTGGTCACAGGCGTGCTCCTTCGTCGTGGCCGCCCGTCGTCGGGCGACGGCAGTGGTCCTGGCCGCTCCCTCCCGCGATCTCCCCTGCAGCCGACGCCCGCCACCGCCCGCCGTCCTGGCGGGTCGACGGCCCGGGCGGCACGGCGACGCGCAAGGGCGCCGGGTCGTCGTCGACCGGCGGCTGTGGACCCCTGCCCTGCAAGAGCTCTCGACGGTAGGAGGGCACTTCGGCCGGGGTCAAGCAAAAGCCTGGCGGCCTCGGGCACGGCCCGAGGCCACCGCTGCGGCACAGCACGTGACGGTCGGCACGCCCCGTGACGGTGTGGAAAGGGCTGCGTAGCAGCCCTTGTCGCCGAGGCCGTCCGCAGGCCGCCGCGCGGACCGGCGCGGCCTCCGCGCGCCTCCCGACGTCCTCCCAGGCCCGGGCGGGCCCCTGGCAGTTCCCTGGCAAGGTCCGGTGCCCGACCTGGGCCCGGCGTCCCCGCCCCGCGGGTCGCGCGCGACACACCGGGGACCGCCACGGCGAGCCGAGGCGCCACGGGGGCGGGCCAGGCGCGAGGATGTGCGCCGCCGGCGGGGCCCTCGGGACCAGGGGGCCACCCCCGGTGCACCCTGGAGGCCTGCGTACCCGCGCACACCGCGACAGCACACCTGGAGGACGCCGTGGACGGAGCCTGGGACGGCTCGGCGGTGACGCTCGCGCACCACGGCCGGTCGGACGGCGCCCCGGCGCTCGCGGCCGGCCCGCACGGGGCCGGCGAGCTCTTCCAGCTGCTGCGCGACGGCCGCGCGCGCACCCGCGGCGACCTCGTCGAGGCCACGGGGCTGTCGCGCTCCGCCGTCGGCGCCCGCCTGGACCGCCTCGTGCGCTGCGGCCTCGTCGAGACCGCGGGCGAGGCCATCTCCACGGGCGGCCGACCCCCCGGCCGCTTCGCCTTCGCGCCCTCGTCGCGCGTCGTGCTGGCCGCCGACCTGGGGGCCCGGCACGGGCGCGTCGAGGTCACCGACCTGGCCGGGACTCCGCTCGCGGTGCGGGCGTCGGCCCTGTCCATCGCGGACGGGCCCGAGGCGGTCCTCGGCTGGCTCACGACGACGGCCACCGAGCTGCTCGCCGAGGCGGGGCGCTCGACCGACGACCTCGTCGGCACGGGCATCGGCCTGCCCGGCCCCGTCGACCACGCCACGGGACGACCCGTGCGGCCGCCGATCATGCCGGGCTGGGACGGCGCCGACGTCGTCGGCATCGTCGGCCGGGTGCTGCCCGGCGTCGTCCTCGTCGACAACGACGTCAACCTCATGGCCCTCGGCGAGCACGTGCACGCCTGGCCCGACGAGGAGCACCTGCTCGTCGTCAAGGTCTCGACCGGCGTGGGCGCCGGCATCGTCTCCGGCGGGCAGCTCGACCGCGGGGCGCGCGGGGCCGCGGGCGACCTCGGCCACGTCCAGGTGCCCGGGCGCGAGGACGCCGGCTGCAGCTGCGGCCACCGCGGCTGCCTCGAAGCGGTCGCGGGCGGCGCGGCGCTCGCCCGGCAGCTGCGGTCCCGCGGCCTCGCCGCGGACGACGTCACCGACGTCGTCGGGCTCGTCCGCGCGCGGCAGCCCGACGCCGTCGCGGCCGTCCGCAGCGCCGGGCGCGACCTCGGCCTCGTCCTCGCGACCTGCGTGAGCATCCTCGACCCGGGGGTCGTCGTCCTCGGCGGCACGCTGGCCGAGGTCGCCGACGAGCTGCTCGTCGGGGCCCGCGAGGTCGTGCGGGCGCGCTCGTTGCCCCTGGCGACCGAGGACCTGCGGGTCGTCCGCTCGACGATGGGCGACCGCGCCGCGGTCACCGGCGCCGCCGCCATGGTGACGGCGCACGCGCTCTCGCCCGCCGGTGTCGAGGAGTCGTGCCGCTCGGCCCCGGAGCCGTCGGCGCGCACGCCCCGCCCGCGGGCCGGCGAGGCCGGGCCGGCACAGCCCGCCCCCAGGTGACGCCCAGGTACCGGGCAGGCGGTCTCCAGCCGTCGCGCGCACACTGACCGGCATGAGCACCCCGGGCGGACCCCCCGCGGAGGCGCGGCTCCTCGTCGTCGACGACGAGCCGAACATCCGCGAGCTGCTGTCGACCTCCCTGCGCTACGCGGGCTTCGAGGTCCACACCGCCCCGGACGGCCACGAGGCCCTCCGCCAGGCCGAGCGGGTCCGCCCGGACCTCCTCGTCCTCGACGTGATGATGCCGGACCTCGACGGCTTCGCCGTGACCCGCCGGCTCCGCGAGCGCGGGCGGGACACCCCGGTCCTCTTCCTCACCGCCAAGGACGACCTCGCCGACCGCGTGCAGGGCCTCACCGTCGGCGGCGACGACTACGTCACCAAGCCCTTCAGCCTCGAGGAGGTCGTGGCCCGCATCCGCGCCATCCTCCGCCGGACGGGGGGCGGGGCCGGGGCACCGTCGCAGGGCCATCTCGTCTTCGCCGACCTCCAGATGGACGAGGACAGCCACGAGGTCCGCCGCGGCGGGCGCGACGTCGAGCTCTCCCCCACCGAGTTCAAGCTCCTGCGCTACCTGCTGCTCAACCCCAACCGGGTGCTGTCCAAGGCGCAGATCCTCGACCACGTGTGGAACTACGACTTCAACGGCGAGGCCGGGATCGTCGAGTCCTACATCTCCTACCTGCGCCGCAAGATCGACACGGGGACCGACCTCGACGGCAAGCCGGTGGCGCCGCTCATCCACACCCGCCGCGGCGTGGGCTACGTCCTCCGCCTCCCGCCCGAGACGGCGTGAGCCCCGGCCGCTACGAGCAGCTCACCGAGCGCCTGCCCGCGGGCGTCCGCGAGCGGCTGCCCGCGCGCTCCCCCAAGTCGCTGCCGCCCGACGGCCGCCGCTGGCCGGCGGCCCGGTGGTGGGACCTCTTCCCGCTCCGCACCAAGCTCGTCGTCCTGCTCGCCGGGCTGCTGCTCCTCGCGCTGCTCGTCACGGGCGTGGCGACGACGACGCTGCTGCGCGGGGTGCTGGTGGACGACGTCGACAGCCGGCTGACGAGCCAGAGCACGAGCCAGGCCGTCGTCGACGAGCTGAACATCCTGTTCGAGACCAACGGCGCCCAGCAGCCGAGCATCCCGACCGACTACGTCGTCCTCGTCGGGAACCAGGCGGGTGAGCCGCTCTTCCGGCTGGCATCCCGGGAGGCCGACCTCCCGGACCTGACCGACGTCGACTACGAGACGGCCCGGGAGCGGGTCCAGCAGCCCTTCGACGCCACGGGCGAGGACGGCACCCCTTGGCGCGTCATCTCCATCCCCACCACGGTGCGTGGCACCACGGCGGTCACCTCCATCGCCTTCCCCCTGACCCAGGTGGACGAGGCCGTGCAGGAGGCACGCTCCCTTTTCTGGCTCACGGCCTTCGTCGTCCTCCTCGCCGCCGCCGTCACCGGCCGCGTCGCCGTCCGCCGCTCGCTGCGGCCGCTGCGCGAGGTCGAGGCCGTCGCCGACGCCTACGGGCGCGGCGAGACGAGCCGCCGCGTCCCCGACGCGTGGCCGGGCACGGAGGTGGGCCGGCTCGGCCAGACGCTCAACACGCTCCTGGACCGGATCGAGACGTCGCTCGCCGCCCGCGAGGCGTCCGAGGCGCGGATGCGGCGCTTCGTCGCCGACGCGAGCCACGAGCTGCGCACGCCGCTGGCCGCCATCCGGGGCTTCGCCGAGCTCCACCGCCAGGGCGCCGTCCGCGAGCCGGAGGACGTCACCGCGGCCTTCGCCCGCGTGGAGGCGGAGTCGGCCCGGCTGGGCGGGCTCGTCGAGGACCTCCTCGCGCTCACCCGGCTCGACGAGCAGCGGCCGCTGCGCCGGGACCCCGTCGACCTGCTCGTCATCGCCGCCGACGCCGTCCACGACCTCACCGCCCTCGCGCCCACCCGCACCGTGCGCCTCGCCGGCCTCGACGGCGCCCGGGGCCCCTCCCCCGCGCCCGTGGTCGGCGACGACGCCCGGCTACGCCAGGTGCTGACGAACCTCGTCGGGAACGCCGTGCGGCACACGCCGGACGGCACGCCGCTGGAGATCGGCGTCGGCGTCCGCGAGCACGACGGCGGCCGCTGGGCCACGTGGCAGGTCGTCGACCACGGCGCGGGCATCCCGGCCGAGGACGCCGAGCGGGTCTTCGAGCGCTTCTACCGCGCGGACACCTCCCGGGCCCGGGGCTCCGGCGGCGGCAGCGGTCTCGGACTCGCGATCGTCGCCGCACTCGTGCGCGCGCACGGCGGCGCGGCGCGCGTCGTCCCGACGCCGGGCGGCGGCACCACCGTCGAGGTGGCCGTCCCCGCGGCCGACCCCGAGCCCGAGCTCCTCGACGTCGGGCCCGTCGACGAGGTCGACGGCGAGGTCGTCGACGGCGAGGTCGTCGACCCCGACGGGGGTCGTGGCGACGACGCCGCCGGCGGCGCCCCCGGCGTCGCCGGACCGACGCCCGAGCGTTCATAGCAAAGGTCCAGGGTTCTCCCCGGGTCCCCCGATCCACGGGGCCTCTACTGGTGCCATGCCCGGGACGGACCGTCCCGGCCGCCGCCAGGAGGACACCGTGAGCCAGCACACCGACCGCAGCAGCACCCCGTCGGGCCCCGCCGAGCCGCAGGGCTCCTCGCCGTGGCCGACGTCGGACCCGTGGGCGCAGTGGGCCGAGGCGCAGCGCGGCGACGGCCGCTACGCCGGGCAGCCCTCCCCGTCGGGCCGGCCGGGGCACGACCCGTACGCCCGCCCGGCCGCCCCGGCGGGGCAGGCGCCGTACGGCACGCCCTCCCCCTCGCCCACGGGCTACCCGGGCGTCCCCCAGCAGGGCCAGCAGGCGCCGCAGCGCGCGCCCTGGGAGACCGCTCCGGCGGGCCCGCCCGCGGCGCCCGCCCCGCACGACCCCTGGGCGGTCGGCGGCGGCTCGGGCGGCCACGGCGCGTCGGGGGCCTCCCCCACGCCGCCGGCCCGGCGCCCGTCCCGACGCCCCGGCTGGGCCGCGGTCGTGGCCGTCGGCCTCGTGGCCGCCCTCGTGGGCGGCGGCGGTGCCCTCGGCGTCGGCGCCCTCACCCGCGACGCCGGCGCCGCGGCGGCCCTCGCGCCCTCCTCCTCGTCGTCGTCGTCCTCGGGCAGCGCCGCGGCGCCGCAGGCCGTCACGACCGACGCCGTCGACTGGCAGGCCGTGGCCGGCCAGGTCGCGCCGAGCGTCGTCGCCATCCAGGTGGTCGGCTCGTCCGGCTCCGGCGAGGGCTCCGGCGTCGTCCTCGACGACTCCGGGCACGTGCTGACCAACTACCACGTGGTCAACGGCGGCGGGACGCCGCAGCAGATGCGGGTGGTCCTCTCCGACGGCCGCGTCTACGACGACATCAGCGTCGTCGGCGAGGACGCGGCGACGGACCTCGCCGTCCTCGAGATCGCCGACGCCCCCTCCGACCTGCAGGCCGCGACCTTCGGCAGCAGCGCCGCCGTCCAGCCCGGCCAGCCGGTCATGGCGGTGGGCAACCCGCTCGGCCTCAGCGACACCGTGACGACCGGCATCGTCTCGGCGGTCGACCGGCCGGTGACGACGACGCAGGAGAGCAGCGGCGGCCAGCAGCAGGAGGGCCTGCAGGGTCTGCCCTTCGGGGGCCAGCAGCAGCCGCAGCAGCAGGCCGAGCAGGTCGTCACCAACGCGATCCAGACCGACGCGGCCATCAACCCCGGCAACTCCGGCGGCGCGCTCGTCGACGCCTCCGGCTCCGTCGTCGGCATCAACTCGAGCATCGCCAGCACGTCGGAGTCGGCCGGCTCCATCGGCCTCGGCTTCGCCATCCCGGCGGACGAGGCCACGCGGATCGCCGACGAGCTCATCTCGAACGGCACCGCGTCGCACGCCTGGCTCGGCGTCTCCCTCTCGGACACGACAGCCACGGCCGACGGGACGAGCCGGCTCGCGGCGGGCGTGCAGGACGTCACCGCCGGCACCCCGGCGGCCGACGCCGGCCTGCAGGCCGGCGACGCGGTGACGGCCGTCGACGGCACGCCCGTCGACGGGGCCGAGTCCCTCACCGCCCAGCTGCGCGAGCGGGCGCCCGGCACGCCGGTCGACCTCACCGTCGTGCGGGACGGCGCCTCGCAGACCGTGACGGCCACCCTCGGGACGCGCGAGGACGGCTGACCCGTCGGCGGGACCGCCCGCCGACCCCCGACCCACGACGGGCCGGTGCGCCGCGGCGCACCGGCCCGTCGTGGCGTCCGGGGGCCCGCCGACGGCCCGGTGCGAGCACCGCGCCGGGGCCTGTGGACGACCTCTGCGGGCGTCGTCGTCCGGCCCCTACGGTCCGCCGCGAGGGGGCCGACGGGGCCCACGACGAGGGGAGCGCCATGAGCAGGTTCGAGGTCGACAGCGCGCAGGTGCAGCAGGCGAGCGCGGCGGTGCGGGCGTCGTCGTCCGCGCTGGCGGCGGAGGTCGACGCGATGATGCGCCACCTCCTGGACCTCCAGGGCAGCTGGAAGGGGCAGGCGGCCGGTTCCTTCCAGGCGCTCGTCGCCGACTGGCGCGGCACGCAGGAGCGCGTGCGCTCGTCGCTGGACCAGGTCAACGCCGCGCTCTCCGCGGCGGGCACCTCCTACGCCGAGGTGGAGGAGCGCAACGCGCGGATGTTCGCGCTCTGACCGGCGCTCTCGTCCGTCCCGGGCGTCGGCCCGGGGCGGACGGGCCCGCAGGAGGGGCGGCGGTCGCGGACGTACGCTGGTCGCGATGAGTGCTCCCACCGTCCGACCCGCAGCGCCGTCGGCGGTCGCGCTCGGCATGCCCGCGGTGCGACGGCCCTCCGGCGCCCCGGGGGCCGGCGCCGTCGCCCGGGCCACCGCGGGCCGCCCGGCGGTCCCCGGCCTCGTCGACCCGTCCGGCCGCACGGCGGTGGACCTCCGCGTCTCGCTGACGGACCGCTGCAACCTCCGCTGCGGCTACTGCATGCCGCCCGAGGGCCTCGACTGGATGCCGGCGGGCGAGCTGCTCGACGACGACGAGGTCGTCCGGCTCGTGCGGGTGGCCGTCGAGCACCTGGGGGTCACCGAGGTGCGGTACACCGGCGGCGAGCCGCTGCTGCGGCGCGGTCTCGAGCGCGTCGTCGCGGCGACCACCGCCCTGCGGACGGCCGACGGCCGCGCGGTCGAGGCGTCGATGACGACCAACGCGCTCGGCCTCGACAAGCGTGCCGCCGCGCTCGCGGCGGCGGGCCTGCGGCGCATCAACGTCTCGCTCGACACGCTGCGCCCCGAGCGCTTCGCCGCCATCACGCGCCGGGACCGGCACGCCGACGTGCTCGCGGGCGTCGCGGCGGCGGCCGCCGCCGGGATCGGCCCGGTCAAGGTCAACGCCGTGCTGCTGCCCGGCGTCAACGACGACGAGGCGCCGGAGCTGCTGGCGTGGGCGCTCGCCGCCGGCTACGAGCTGCGCGTCATCGAGCAGATGCCCATCGACGCCCAGGGCGCCTGGTCCCGCGAGGGTCTCGTCACGGCGGACGACGTCGTCGCCTCCCTGCGCACCGCCTTCGACCTCGAGGACGACGACCCGGCCGCCCGGGGCGGTGCCCCGGCGCAGACCTACCGGGTCCGGGCACGCGGCGCGGACCCGACCTCGGCGCCGCTCGGCCGCGTGGGGGTCATCGCCTCGGTGACGCGCCCGTTCTGCGAGGCGTGCGACCGCACGCGCCTGACGGCCGACGGCCAGGTCCGCAGCTGCCTCTTCTCGACGTCGGAGACGGACCTGCGCGCCCTCCTGCGCGGCGGCGCCTCCGACGACGAGGTGGCCGACGTCTGGCGGGCCGCGATGTGGGGCAAGGCGCCGGCGCACGGCGTCGGCGAGGCGGAGCCCGTGACGGCGAGCGGCTTCGCGCGCCCGTCGCGGTCCATGAGCGCGATCGGCGGGTGACCGGGGTGACGCAGGTGACGAGCGCGGTAGAGGTCGCGGCCGGCGCCGCGACGACGGGACGGTCCGCCCGGGTGCGGGTCCGGCTCTTCGCGGGCGCGGCCGCGGCGGCCGGCACGGAGGAGCGCCTGCTCGACGTGCCCGCCGAAGGCACGGGGGTCCCGACGGTCGAGGACCTCCGCCGCACCCTCGTCGCGGAGCACCCCGCGCTCGGGCCCGTGCTCGAGGTGGCGACGGTCCTCGTCGGCGAGGTGGCCGCCGAGGGCGACGCCGCCCTCGTCGTCGGCCCGCAGGACCCGGCCGCGCCGCCCGTCGTCGACGTGCTGCCCCCCTTCGCCGGTGGCTGAGGCCACCGTCGCCGGACCGGCGGGCACGGCCCGCCGTCCGGTCCGGGTGCTGGCGGTCGGGCGCGACGACCCGCGCCACGCCGCGCTCGTCCGCGCGGCCGAGGCCGAGCTGGTGCGGCGCTACGGCGACGGCTCGCTCGAGCCGCCCGAGGTCGCGGGGGCGGCACCGGCCGGGTCGCCCGTGACGCTGGCCACGCTGCTCGCCGTCGACGACGCCGGGACGCCCCTCGGCTGCGTGGTCCTCGCCACGCTGCCCGCGGTGGGCGACGGCGTCGGCGAGGTCAAGCGCCTCTTCGTGCCGCCGGAGGCTCGTCGTCGGGGCGTGGCGGCGGCCCTGCTGGGCGCCGTCGTGGACGCAGGACGCACCGCGGGCCTGGACAGCCTCCGGCTCGTCACCGGCACGCTGCAGCCCGAGGCCATCGCCCTCTACGAGCGGGAGGGGTGGCAGCCGGCCCCGCCCTACGCCTGGGCGGACGACCCGATGACCCGCACCTTCGGCCGTCCCCTCCCCTGACGCCGCCCGCGCGCGGCCCGCGCGAAGGCCCGGGTCAGGGCATCCCCACCCACTCGTCGCCCCCGTCGGCGAGCAGCTGGTGCTTCCAGACGGGCAGCCGCGCCTTGACCTCCTCGACGACGGCCTCGCACGCGGCGAAGGCCTCGCGACGGTGCGCGGCGGACACGGCGACGGCGAAGGCCACGTCCCCGACGCCCAGCGTCCCGGTCCGGTGGCTGACGGCGAGGGCGTCGACGGGGTGCTGGGCGAGGACCTCGCGGGCGACCTCCTCGACGACGCGGCCCGCCGTCGGGTGGGCGGAGTACTCGAGCCGGGTGACGCCGCGGCCGCGGTCGTGGTCGCGCACGACGCCCCCGAACGTCACGACGGCGCCCGCGGCCGCGTCCTCGACGAGGGCCGCGTGCTCCGCGACGTCGAGCACGTCCCCCGTGACGACGGCCCGCACGAGGCGGCGGGCGGGGGCGGACAGGCGCGAGGAGTCGCGGGGGCGGGGCGGGGTGCCGGCGGGGCTGCCCGCGGGGGCCGCGCCCGGGTCGTCGGAGGAGCTCACCGGGCCACGGTAGGCGGGGCGCCCTGCGACGGCCCGGGCGGGCGACGGGGCGTCAGCGCGGGTCGACGGCGGGCGGGCCGTCGAGGGCCACCTCGACGAGCGGCCACCACCGCGGCTCGCCGCACGCGGCCCGGGCGGCGTCCGCCGGGACGGCCAGGAGCCCCGGCGCGGGCACGACGTCGCGCTCGACGGCCGCCACGAGAGCCACGTGGCGCCAGAGGTCGGCGGGGGCGCGGCCCGCGACCGGCCGCGGGCGGTGCCGCGTGAAGCCGAGCGGCAGGCCGGCGCCGGGGCGCACGGCCGGCAGCGCGCAGGGCCGTCCGTCGCGGGCCTGCAGGAGGAGGCCGCCGGGGACGACGACGAGCCCTCGCACCGCCGTCGTCGTCGCCGCGGGCGGGAGGCGGTCGGCGCGGACGAGGTCGACGTGCACCTGCTCGCCGTCGCGCCGCAGGGCGAGCCGGCTCGCGAGGACGTGCTGCCCGCGCTGCTTCGGCACCCGGAGCCCGCTGCCGACGAGGCGGCGCAGCAGCTCCCCCGCGGCGACGGGCACCGCGCCGGCGGCGACGAGGTCGTCGAGCCGCTCCCCCGGGACGTCGTAGTGGTCGCCCTCGAACCCGCGTCGCGGGATGCCGGCGGCGGCGGCGAAGGCGTGCAGCTCGGCGAGGGAGACGTCGCTGACGAGGTGCGACCAGAGCCGCCCGTGCGCGGGCCAGCGCGGGGGGTCGACGAGCACGGTCACCGCGGGAGGGTACGTCGCGCGCGGCCGAGGTGCCCCCGCCCACGCCCGGGCCGGGGGCACGAACGGGCGCCCGTTCGTCCTCCGGGACGGGTCCCGAGCGCGAACAGGCGCCTATTCGTCCTCCGGGACAGGTGCAGAGCGCGAACAGGCGCCTGTTCGTCCTCCGGGACGGGTGCAGAGCGTGAACAGGCGCCTGTTCGCCGTCGGGGACGGGTGGAGAGCGCGAACGGGCGCCTGCTCGTCGTCCACGACACGGCGGGTCCCGGGACGCCGCGAGGGCGGCACCCAGGTGGGTACCGCCCTCGCGGTGGTGCTGGTCGTGCGGCCCGGGGCGCCGTCGGCGCGGCGTCCCGGGCGGGGTGGCTGGACTCAGAAGTCCATGCCGCCCATGCCGCCGTCGGCACCGGCGCCGGCACCGGCGCCCGCCTTCTCCGGCTTGTCGGCGATGACGGCCTCGGTGGTGAGGAACAGGGCCGCGATGGACGCCGCGTTCTGCAGCGCCGAGCGGGTGACCTTCACCGGGTCGTTGATGCCGGTGGCGAGCATGTCGACGTACTCGCCGGTGGCGGCGTTGAGGCCGTGGCCGACCTCGAGCCCGCGCACCTTCTCCGCCACGACGCCGCCCTCGAGACCGGCGTTGACCGCGATCTGCTTGAGCGGGGCCTCGACGGCGACCTTGACGATGTTGGCGCCGGTGGCCTCGTCGCCCGTGAGCTGCAGCGTCTCGAAGGCGAGCTTGCCGGCCTGGATGAGGGCCACGCCACCACCGGCGACGATGCCCTCCTCGACGGCCGCCTTCGCGTTGCGGACGGCGTCCTCGATGCGGTGCTTGCGCTCCTTGAGCTCGACCTCGGTGGCCGCGCCCGCCTTGATGACGGCGACGCCGCCGGCGAGCTTCGCGAGGCGCTCCTGGAGCTTCTCGCGGTCGTAGTCGGAGTCGCTGCGCTCGATCTCCGCGCGGATCTCGGACACGCGGCCCGCGATCTGGTCGGCGTCGCCGGCGCCCTCGACGATGGTCGTCTCGTCCTTCGTGATGACGACCTTGCGCGCCTTGCCGAGGAGCTCCAGGCCGGTGCTCTCGAGCTTGAGGCCCACCGTCTCGGAGATGACCTGGCCGCCGGTGAGGATGGCCATGTCCTGCAGCATCGCCTTGCGGCGGTCGCCGAAGCCCGGCGCCTTGACGGCGGCGGAGCGGAAGATGCCGCGGATCTTGTTGACGACCAGCGTGGCCAGGGCCTCGCCGTCGACGTCCTCTGAGATGATCACGAGGGGCTTGCCGGACTGCGTGACCTTCTCGAGCAGCGGCAGCAGGTCCTTGATCGAGGAGATCTTGCCCTCGTTGAAGAGGACGTACGCGTCCTCGAGGACGGCCTCCATGCGCTCGGAGTCCGTGACGAAGTAGGGCGAGATGTAGCCCTTGTCGAAGCGCATGCCCTCGGTGAGCTCGAGCTCCAGGCCGAAGGTGTTGCTCTCCTCGACCGTGATCACGCCCTCCTTGCCGACCTTGTCCATGGCCTCGGCGATGAGCTCGCCGATGGACGCGTCGCCCGCGGAGATGCCGGCCGTGGCGGCGATCTGCTCGCGCGTCTCGACCTCCTTGGCGGAGTCGAGCAGCTGCGCGGAGACGGCCTCGACGGCCTGCTCGATGCCGCGCTTGAGGGCCATCGGGTTGGCGCCGGCCGCGACGTTGCGCAGGCCCTCGCGGACCATGGCCTGGGCCAGGACGGTGGCGGTCGTGGTGCCGTCGCCCGCGACGTCGTCCGTCTTCTTGGCGACCTCCTTGACGAGCTCGGCCCCGATCTTCTCGTACGGGTCCTCGAGCTCGATCTCCTTGGCGATGGAGACGCCGTCGTTCGTGATCGTGGGGGCGCCCCACTTCTTCTCGAGCACCACGTTGCGGCCCTTGGGGCCGAGGGTGACCTTGACGGCGTCGGCGAGCTGGTTCATGCCGCGCTCGAGGCCGCGACGGGCCTCCTCGTCGAACGAGATGATCTTGGCCATGCTGGGGGTTCCTCCCGGGTGGCGGGTGGTGCGGTCGGCCGGCGCCCGCGACGGACGGGCCGCGACGCGGCGGTCACGTCCCGCCGTGCTCGCGTCCCTCACCGGTCGGACCGAGGTCCGTTGTCACTCTCGCACGAGAGTGCCAGCGCCCATGATGAGCACTCGCGCGCCCGAGTGCAAACCCCCTCCGCCCCTCTACCGCCCCGCGGCGGGCCGCTCGGCTCCCCCGGGACGCGACGACGCCGCCGCCCCGGGCGGGGCGACGGCGTCGGGCCCCGTGCGGGGCGGAGCAGGAGGTGCGGTCGCGCGACGGCGTCGTCGCGGCCCGCGGCTGCGGTGGCTCGGTCAGGCGGAAGCGGGGCGGACGGCCTCGGCCTGGGGGCCCTTCTGGCCCTGGCCCACCTCGAACTCGACCTGCTGGCCCTCCTCGAGGGAGCGGTAGCCGTCCATCTGGATGGCGGACCAGTGGACGAAGACGTCCGGGCCGCCGCCGTCGACGGTGATGAAGCCGTAGCCCTTCTCGGCGTTGAACCACTTGACCGAACCCTGAGCCATGTCGTGCTCCTGTGTCGCTGTGTGCGGGTGTGTACGGGGTGGCAGCGCACTGCCGTCCCCGGGTCTCACGCTCGCGTGGCTCGCGATGGTTGCGACGTGCGGGCCGTCCGTGCAGGGGGCCTGCAGGGGGAACGGGTCTCGTCGAACTGCTCGACCGCGCAGGAGGGTAGCCGAGCACCGCCCCCCTGGCGAGGGTTCTCGCGGGGGCTGCGGCCGGTCGGGGATGAGGTTGCGGCGGAGGCCGGTTCAGGCGCCGAGCACGAACCAGAGGCGGACGACGAGGACCGCGAGCGCGGCCGCCAGGAGGACGAGGAGGACGGGCGCCCAGCGCCGGAGGGCCGTGCGGCGGGCCCGGTGGACCCCGACGTAGGGGCCGTCCGGGACGCGGTCGACCTGCGCGTCGAGGGCCTCGCGGGCCTCGCGGCGGCCGGGGCCGGACGGGCCGGCGGTCTCAGCCACGGGCGCCGAGGCGCCGCTCGGTGCGCGAGCGCTGCCGCTGGCTGCGCATCCTCCGCAGCCGCTTGACCAGCATCGGGTCGTGCGCGAGGGCCTCGGGGCTGTCGAGGAGGGTGTTGAGCACCTGGTAGTACGAGGTGGCCGACAGGCCGAAGAGCTCCCGGACCGCCTGCTCCTTGGCGCCGGCGTACCGCCACCACTGCCGCTCGAAGTCGAGGACGGCGGCGTCGCGGGCGCTGAGCCCGGCGGGGAGGTGGGCCGCGTCGGCCGTGCGGGCGGGGTCCTGCGCTGCGGCGTCGTCCACGGCTGTCCTCCCGGCGGTGCGCTGGCGGTCCGCCCCGGCCCGGGCGGTCGGGGCAGCGTACGCCCCGGATGACACCGGTGTGGTTCGTCGGCGACGCCGGGTCCCGGGACGGCGCGCCCGCGCCGCGCCCCGCCTAGCGTGGCCGCCGTGGAGCCGCTCCCCCTCGACCTGCCCGGCACCCCGGCCGCCCCCGCGCCGGGCGGTCCCGACGGCGCGGCCGGGCCCGACCCCGAGGTCGCGGCGGCCGCGGCGGCCGCGGGCGTCACCACGGACGGCGTCGCCGCCGGCTGGTGGCCCGCGCTGCACGCCGCCCGCCCCGCCCTGCTGCGCGCCCTCGCCGCGACGGCCGCCGACGTCGCGGCCGGCCGCGAGGTGCTCCCCCGCGGGGACCGGGTCCTGCGCGCGCTGGGGCAGCCGCCGGAGGACGTGCGCGTCCTCGTCGTCGGCCAGGACCCCTACCCGACGCCGGGCCACGCGGTCGGCCTGTCCTTCGCCGTCGAGCCGACCGTCCGGCCGCTGCCCCCGTCGCTGCGGAACCTCCTCGCCGAGCGCGACGCCGACACCGGCCTGCCCCCCGCCGCGACGGGCGACCTCTCCCCGTGGGCGGACCGTGGCGTCCTCCTGCTCAACCGCGTCCTCACCGTGGGGGCGGGCGACGCCGGCTCGCACCGCCGTCGGGGCTGGGAGGCGGTCACCGAGGAGCTGGTCCGGCTCCTCGTGGCCCGCGGCGGTCCGCTCGTGGCGGTGCTGTGGGGCAAGGACGCGCAGACGCTGCGTCCCGTGCTGGGCACGACGGCCGTCGTCGAGAGCGCCCACCCCAGCCCGCTCTCGGCCCGCCGCGGCTTCCTCGGCTCGCGGCCCTTCACCGCCGTCGACGCCGCCCTCGCCGCCCAGGGCGCCGCCCCCGTCGACTGGTCCCTCCCCACCGCCTGACCCCCATCGGATCCCCCGCCCCTCCCTCTCCCCCTGCCCTTCCCGACGTGCGACCTCGTCGGGCGCTCTCGTCGTCGCCGCGCCCCACGAGGTCGCACGTCGGGAGAGGGAGGCGGCGAGAAGGGGGCCGGCGGGAGGGGGACGTGACGGACGTCTCCGGCCGTAGCGGGCACCGGGGCGCCCGTCGGGATGCCGCCGTCGACGCCCGCTGCCACGCTGCGCCCGGCCGCCGCGTCCGCGGGCGGCTGCCCCGCCGAGACCAGACGGAGCCCGCCGCCGTGACCGCCCTGCCGACCCCGCCGCCCGAGGACGCCTGATGGCGCTCGTCGTCGTGCTGGGGGGCCTGCTCGTGCTGGCGGCCGCCGCGCCCCTCCTCGGCCGCGCCCTCGGCCGCGAGGCGGCCTACGTCCTCGCCGGCGGCACGGCCGCGTGCGCCGCCGTCGTCGTGGCCCTCGCCCCGCCGGTCCTGCGCGGCGGCGCCGTCGTCGCGTCGTGGCAGTGGCTGCCCGGGCTGGACGTCGCCGCGTCGCTGCGCCTCGACGGCGTCTCCCTCGTCTTCGTCCTCGTCGCCCTCGTCGTCGGCGCGCTGGTCCTCGCCTACTGCGCCCGCTACCTCGACGACGAGCAGGCGCGCGGGCCCGTCCTGCCGCTCCTCGTCGTCTTCGCCGCCGCGATGTGCGGCCTCGTCCTCGCCGACGACCTCGTCCTGCTCTACGTCTGCTGGGAGCTCACGACCGTCTGCTCCTTCTTCCTCGTCCAGACGGCGGGGGCCCGGGGCGAGGGACCCGGCCGGCAGGCGCTCGTCGTCACGGTGGCGGGCGGGCTGGCGCTGCTCGTGGCCGTGGTGCTCGTCGTCGTCGCCACGGGCACGACCGACCTCGGCGCCCTGCTCGCGGACCCGACGGCGCTGACGTCCTCTCCCCTGCTCGGGCCCGTCGCCGTCCTCGTGGCCGTGGCGGCCATGACGAAGTCGGCGCAGGTCCCCTTCCAGTTCTGGCTGCCCGGCGCGATGGTCGCCATGACGCCCGTGAGCGCCTACCTGCACGCCGCGACGATGGTCAAGGCGGGCATCTACCTGCTCGTCCGCACGAGCCCCTTCTTCGCCGACCGGCCCGCCTGGACGGCCGCGCTCCTGGCCGTCGGCCTGACGACGGCGCTCGTCGGCGCCGTGCTGGCCCTGCGCGAGCACGACCTCAAGGGCGTCCTCGCCTGGTCGACCGTCAGCCAGCTGGGCCTGCTCGTCGCCGCCGTCGGCGTCGGGACGCCGACGGCCCTGGCCGCGGCCCTCCTCCACACCGGGGCGCACGCCCTCTTCAAGGCGACGCTCTTCATGCTCGTCGGGATCGTCGACCACGAGACGGGCGGCCGCGACGTCCGCGACCTGTCGGGCCTGCGCAAGGTCATGCCGCGGACGGCGGCGGCGACGGCGGTCGCGGCGCTGTCGATGGCCGGCGTCCCGCCGCTGCTCGGCTTCGTCAGCAAGGAGTACCTGTACCAGGGCTTCCTCTCCACGGGAGAGGGCTCCGGGCTGCCGACGTGGGTCGGCTGGGTGGCGGGCGCGGCCGCGGTGGCGGCGTCGGCGCTGACCTTCGCCTACGCCATGCGCATCGTCCACGGCGCCTTCGGGGGCGGCGAGGTCTCCCACCCGGGGCTGCACGAGCCGGCCGGCCTCTTCCTCGCCCCCGCGGCCGTGGCGGCGACCGCCGGCCTCCTGCTCGGCCCCGCGGTCTCGGTGCTCGACCCGGTGGTGGCCGCTGCCACCGCCGACGCGCTGCCGGGGGCGACGGCGCCCGAGGTCTACTTCTGGCACGGCCTGTCGCCGGAGGTCGTCATGTCGCTCGTGACGCTCGCGGTCGGCCTCACGCTCTTCCTCCGCCGCGACGCCGTCGACCGGGTCCTGCAGCGCTGGTCCCCGCCCTCGGCGGCCGGCGCCTTCGACGCCGCCCACGCCGGCCTGCTGCGGCTCGGCGCCCGGGCGGGCGGGCCGGACCGCGCGGCCGGGGACGCCGGGCACCTGGCCCGGCCCCTCCTCGCCCTCCTCGCGGTGGCCGTCCCCGCCGCCGTCGTCCTGACGGGCGGGGACGACCTCGCCCCGCGCGCGACGTCCGGCGACCCGGGGGCGTGGGTGGTCGTCGCCCTCGTCGGCGCCGCCGTCGTCGCCGCCGCGACGACCGCCTCGGCCCTCGTCCTCGTCGCCCTCGTCGGCCTCGTCGGGCTGCTCGTCGCGGTGTGGCTGCTGCTGCAGGGCGCCCTCGACGTGGCCATCACCCTGCTGCTCGTCGAGGTGCTCACCGCCGTCGTCCTCGTCCTCGTCCTGCGCGGCGAGCCGCGCCACCTCCCCGTGGGGGCCGACCGCCGCGCGGGGCGTCTGCGCCGGACCGGCGTCGTCGCCCTCGGGGCGGCCACCGGGCTCGCCGCCGGCGGGGCGGCGTGGGCGCTGACCGGACGGTCGCCGCTGTCCCCCGTCGGCGCGACGGTGCTCGCCGAGGCCGAGGAGCTCACGGGCGGCACGAACGCCGTCAACGTCGTGCTCGTCGACTTCCGCGGCCTCGACACCTTCTTCGAGTCGGTCCTCGTCGGCGTCGTCGCGGTGGGTCTCGTCGTCCTCGGCCGGGGCCCGGCCGGCCGCCGCGCCGGGCCCACCGGGCCCGACCCGGCGACCGACGACCTCGTCCTGCGCACCGGCACGCGCCTGCTCGTGCCGCTCATGCTCGTGCTGTCGGCGTACCTGCTGTGGCGCGGCCACGACGAGCCGGGCGGAGGCTTCGTCGCGGCCCTCGTCACCGGCACGGCCGTCGCCCTCGGCCACCTCGCCGGCGGGCGCGCGCCCTTCGCGCGGACGCCCCGGCTGCTGCGCCCCAGCACCCTCGCGGGCACGGGGCTGCTCGTCTCGCTGCTCACGGGCGTCGCCCCGCTGCTGGTGGGCGGCGCGCTGCTCCAGCCCTACGACGTCCCGGTGCTCGGCGCCGTCGGCGTCTCGTCCGCGCTGCTCTTCGAGGTCGGGGTGTTCCTCATCGTGCTCGCGCTGGTCGTCGCGGCCGTCCACACGCTCGACGCCGGGACGGCGCCGACGCCCGGGACGCGCGTGGGTGCGCCGCGAGCGGCGACGACCGCCCCCTCCCCCGCCGCCCCGGGCCGCGGGACGACGACGGGGGGCCGCCGGTGAGCACCGCCGTCCTCGTCGCCCTCCTCGCGGGCGCGGGCACCGTCCTCGTCCTGCGCCGCGGGGCGCTGCGCCTCGTCGTCGGCTTCGTCCTGCTCGGCCACGCCGCGAGCGTCCTCGTCCTGTCGGCCGGGGGCGGCGGCCGGGCCGTGCCCCTCGTGGGCCGTCCGGCCGCGGGCGGGGGGTCCTTCGCCGACCCGCTGCCGCACGCCTTCGTCCTCACCGCGGTCGTCATCGCCTTCGCCATCACGGTGCACCTGCTCGGCGTGCTGCGCGCCGAGGGCTCCGCCGCCGCGGACGACGAGGAGGACGCCGCCGTCGAGGCCCGGCTCGGCGGGCCGGACGCCGAGGCCCTGCCGCCCACGGCGCACGGCGACGCCGCCGGCCACGCCGGCCCCGAGGGCGCGGGGGGCCCGCGGTGAGCGCGCTGCTGCTCGTCCCCGTCCTCCTGCCGCTGCTCGTGGCGGGGCTCCTGCTCGCGCTGCGCGGGACCTCCGGCCGGGGGCCGGTGGCGCTCGCGCGCTGGGCCGGGGTGGGCACGAGCGCCGTCGTCGCCGTCACCGCGCTCCTGCTGCTCCTCGTGACGCTGCGGGGCGACGTGCCCGTCGTCCAGGTGGGCGGCTGGCGCCCGGGCCTCGGCATCGCCCTCGCCGCCGACCCGCTCGCGGCGGTCGTCCTCCTCGTCGTGGCCGTGGTCGTGCTGGCCGGCCTCGTCCACGCCGCCGGCACCGGCGAGGACGTGCCCGCCCCCCTCGTCCCGCTCGTCCTCGTCATGACCGCGGGCGTCCACGGCGCCCTGCTCACCGCGGACCTCTTCACGCTCTTCGTCTTCGTCGAGACGATGCTCGTGCCGAGCTACGTGCTCCTGCTCGTCGGCCGACGGCGCACCCGCGCCCGGCTCGCCGCGGCGCGGCTGTACGTGGCGGTGAACCTCCTCGCCTCGACCGTCTTCCTCGTCGGCATCGGCCTCGTCTACGCCGCGACGGGCGCCGTGCAGCTCGGCGTCGTCGCGCGGGCGCCGAGCACCCCGTCGCTCGAGGTGGCGACGTGGCTCCTCCTGCTCTCGATGGGCGTCAAGTGCGCCGTCGTCCCGCTGCACGGGTGGCTCCCCCGCAGCTACGCCGTCGCCGGGCCGGCCGTCGTGGCGATCTTCTCCGGGCTGCTGACGAAGACGGGGCTCGTCGTCCTCGTGCGCCTCGACGCGCTCCTCGTGCCCGAGGGCTCGGCCGTGCCCGCCGTCGTCCTCGCCGTGGCGCTGCTCAGCACGGTCGTCGGGGTGCTGCTCGCCGTCGGCGAGAAGGGCGTCCGGGCGGTGCTGACGTCGCACATGGTCAGCCAGGTCGGCTACCTGCTCGTCGGCGTCGGCCTCGCGACGACGGCCGGTCTCTCCGCGCTGGTGCTCTTCCTCGTCCAGTACGTCCTCGTCAAGGCGGCGCTGCTCATGGTCTCCGGCGTCCTCGAGACGCGGCACGGCACGGACCGGCTCGACCGGCTGGGAGGCCTGGCCCGCCGGGAGCCCGTGCTCGCCGTCGCCTTCGCCCTCTCCGCCGCCGCCCTCGTGGGGCTCCCGCCGACGTCCGGCTTCGTCGCCAAGTACGCGCTCGTCCTCGCGGCGGCCGACGCGGGCGCCTGGGTCACGGTCGGCGTGCTGGCGGGCGTGAGCCTCCTCACGCTCGTCTCCATGCTCAAGCTGTGGAACGGCGTCTTCTGGGGAGCACCGGCCGAGCCGGCGGCCGTCCCGGCCGTCAGCGGCGCCCAGGGCCTGCCCCCCGCCCCGACGGCCGCCGAGCGCGGCCGCCGCGCCGCGCTCGTCGGACCGCCGCTGGTCCTCGGCGTCCTCGCCCTCGTGCTCGGCGTCGGGGCGCAGCCGCTGCTCGCGGTGGCGGACGCGGCGGGCGCGGCGCTGGCCGACCCCTCCGCGTGGGTAGCCGCCGTCCTCGCCGACCCGGCCGGTGCCACGCCCGTCGCGGGGGGCCGGCCGTGAGCGCGCCGGTCCGCGTGGCCGGGCCGCGGCCGCTGCGGGTGGCGCGGTTCCTCGGCTGGTACCTCGGCCGCTTCGTCCGCGCCAGCGTCGAGGTGGTCCGGGAGGTCGTCACCCCCGGGACGGGCGTGCGGCCCGCCGTCGTCCGCCACCGCCTGCGCTGCCGCACGGATCTCGAGGTGGCCTCCTTCGTGGCGCTCGTGGGGCTCACGCCCGGCTCGCTCGTCGTCGGCACCGACGACCACGCCGACGACCGCGCGGCCCGGACCGGCCGCGCCGTGCGGACCCGCGAGCGGCGGCCGGCCGGGACCCGCGGGTCCGTGGCGGCCCGCGCGGCCGGGCGGGCGGAGATCGCCGTGCACGTCATGGACGCGCCGGACGCGGGCGCGGCCCTCGCCGAGCTCGTGGAGCTGGAGGACCGGATGCTCGACGCCTTCCGCCGCCGCGGCCGCCGCACGCCGGCGGCCCCGGACGCCGGGACCCCGCGGTGACGGGCGCGGGGCTGCTCGCCGCAGCGGCCGCGGGGAGCGGCGTCCTGCCCGCCGTCGTGGACGTGGTCGTCGGCGCGCTGCTCGTGCTCATGGCGGCCTCGCTGCTCGTGGCGACGTGGCGCGTCGTCCGCGGGCCCACCGACGCCGACCGGGTGCTGGCCGTCGACCTCGGCTTCGTCGTCGTCGTCGTCTCGGTCGTCCTGCTGGCGGTCCGGCTGCGCCAGCCCGCGCTCCTCGACCTCGTCCTCGTGGCCACGCTGGTCGGCTTCCTCAGCACGGTCGTCCTGGCGCGGCTCGTCGCCGGCCGCGGACGGGGCGCGTCGTGAGCGGCGTCACCGTCGTCGTCGGGCTCGTGCTGCTCGTCGTCGGCGCCCTCCTCGTGGGGGTCGCCGCCCTCGGCCTCCTCCGGCTGCCGGACGTCTACACGCGCGCCAACGCCGTGACGAAGGCCGCGGCGCTGGGCCTGGTGCTCGTCCTCCTCGGCGGCCTGGCCCTGGCTCCCGAGGTCGGCTCCGTGCTGACCCTCGTCGTGGCCGTCGCGCTGCAGCTCTTCACCGTGCCCATCGCCGGCTACGAGGTGGGGCAGGCGGCCCGGCTGTCCGGGGCGCCGCTGTCCCCCCTCACCCACCACGACGAGGTGGGGCTGCCGCGCACGGACGACGACGCCGGGGCACCGGCCGGGGACGGCGCGGGCCGTCCCTGAGCCGGCGCGGCACCGGGCGGCGGGTCAGCTCCGCAGCGCGGCCTGCCGCCGGCGGCGGCCCACCTGGTCGAGCCCCCGCTCGACCGGCGCGGCCACGGCGTCGCCGAGCGCCACGCCCGCACCGATGCCGAGGGCGATGGCCACGGCCTCGCCGAGCAGGACCAGCCCGGTGACGACCGTGCCGCCGGTCAGCTCGACGAGCGCGGTGTAGAAGGTCAGCCCGGGCAGCAGCATGATCGTGCCCGGCACGACGACGGCCAGCGGCGTGGCGCGGCGGCGCAGCGCCGCCACCCGGCCGACGGCCCCGACGACGGCGGCCGCGGCGAGCGTCCCGAAGGCGCGGGCGCCCTCGGAGTCAGAGACGAGCACCTGGACGCCCGTGCCGAGGACGGCCGCGACGGCCGTGACGACGAGCAGCCGCGGCGGCGTCCGGTAGGCCACGGCCGCTGCGCCCGCGCCCAGCGCCGTCGCGACGAGCGCCACCCAGGTCGGGGTGAGGGCACCGCCCACCGCGGCGCCCGCGGCGGCCGGGTCCACGCCCGGCAGGCCGGCCCGCCGCGTCAGCTCGATGGACAGGACGACGCCGCCCGCGATGGCGGCCGTGGTCATGAGCACCGTGACGAGACGCGCCGCGGCCGTGACGGGGAACCCGTCGAGCGCGTCCTCGACGGCCGCGACGAGGGCACCGCCGGGCAGCAGGACGACGATGCCGCTCGCGACGACGAGCGCGGCGGACGGGGCGGCGCCCAGCAGGCCCGGCGGCACGACGTCGGTGAGCGCCTCGGTGACGAGGGTGACGCCGGACGACAGCGCCCCGGCGACGAACGCGCCGGCGGCCACGACGAAGAAGCTCGCCGCCCCGGCCCGCGACATCGCGCGGGCGCCGGCGTCGACCGCCACGGCCATGCCGAAGGCGGCGACGAGGGCGAGCGGCCCACCACCGAGCCGCGCCGCCACGGCGACGGCGAGCAGCCCCCACGCGACGCGGACGATCGAGCGTCGGTAGGGCCGCGCGGCGCGCTCGACCTGCGACATCCGCAGGGAGAGGTCCGCGCGGTCGACGCGCCCGTCGACGAGGTCCAGCACGAGGGCGTGCGCGGCCGACAGGCGCGCGAACTCCGTGCCGGACGTCCGCACCACCTGCAGCCGCGCGACCGGCGGGCCGTCGACGGGGTCGTACCCGAGCGTCACCGACGACCACGTGATGTCGACGTCGAGCCGCTCGTCGTCGAGGCCGAGCGCGATGGCCGCGGCGACGACGGACGACTCGGCCTCCGCCATGCCCGCGCCGGAGCGCAGCAGGAGGACGGCGAGCCGGACGAGGAGGTCCAGCGACGCCCGGGCGTCCGAGGCGTCGGCCGGCGCGGCCATCCGGTGCGGCGCGGCGAAGGGCGTCCCCCGCAGCCGCTCGACGACGGGCAGCTGCCGGGTCTGCTCCTCGGTGCCGATGACGCGGCGCCAGCCGGCCGTGCGGGGCCGTCCGCCCGAGCGCTGGCGGGCGGCCGCCACCGCCCCGGTGGCGGTGGCCGTGCTCAGCGGCTCGACGGCGGGCACGCCCGTCGGCGGGGTCGCGGGCGCCGGCGGGACGACGCTCACGACGACAGCCGGCCGGAGCGCAGGAGCGACCCGACGGCCGCCGCGACGACGAGCGCCAGGGCCAGCGCCGTCCACCGCGCCGTCGTCTCCTCCTCCTCGAGGACCGTGCCGATCGACGAGCCGATGTCGGCGTAGACGGCGTCGAGCTCGCCGGCGGACTCCGCCTCGTAGGCCTGCCCGCCCGTCGCCCCGGCGATGGCGGCCAGCTCGGCCTCGTTGACGGGCACGGGGGTGGGGACGCCGTCCTGGACGATGATCCCGCCGGGCGTGCCGAAGGCGATGGTGGAGACCGGCACGCCGGCCTCGACGGCGGCCGCGGCCGCGTCCTCGTTGGTGCGGCCCACCGTCGTCTCGCCGTCCGAGAGCAGGACGACGGCGGCCGGGACCGGCGCGTCCGGGTCGTCGGGGTCCGGCGGGGCCTGCTGGACGGCGGACAGCGCGGTGTAGAGCCCCTCGCCGATCCCGGTGTACGAGGTCAGCTCGAGCCCGTCGATCCCGCGGGCGACGAGGCTGCGGTCCGTCGTCGGCGGCACGAGCACCTGCCCCGACCCGGCGAAGGCGACGAGGCCGACGTTGAAGCGCGGCGGCAGCCCGGCGACGAAGCGGCGCGCCGACTCCTGCGCGGCGGTGAGGCGGTCCGGCTGGACGTCCGTGGCGCGCATGGAGATCGACACGTCGACGGCGAGGACGACGGTGGCCCGCTCCCGCGGCACCTCCACCTGGCCCACGGGCCGGGCGACGCCGACGACGGCCGCCGCCACCCCGGCCAGCAGGAGCACCGGGACGACGGCGCGCCGCCAGCCGCCCCGGCGGGGCGCGACGGCCCGCAGCACGGGGACCGCGGAGAAGCGCAGCGCCGCCGCGCGGCGGCGGCGGGCGGACAGGACGTGCCCCGCCGCCAGCGCGGGCACGAGGAGCAGGAGCCAGAGCCGGGCCGGCGCGAGGAAGCCGGTGACGAGGCCGCCGAGGAGGCCCGGGTCGCCGGCGCTCACGCCCGGCCCGCCATCCGGTCGACGGCCCGCGCGGTGCGCCGCTGGGCGAGGACGAAGCGGGCCGTGGAGGCCACCCAGTCCTCGTCGGTGGCGAGGACGAGGTGCGCGGCGCCGCAGCGGCGCAGGGCCGCGCCGACCCGCGCGCCGTGGGCCGCGCCCGCGGCGGCGAAGGCCTCGCGGACGGCGGCGCGGCCGGTGTCCACCTCGACGACCTCGCCGGACTCGGGGTCCACGAGCTCGACGACGCCGACGTCGGGCAGCTCGCGCTCGCGGCGGTCGACGACCTCGACGGCGACGACCTGGTGGCGGGCCGACAGCCGCCGCAGGGCGCGCTCCCACGGCAGCGGGGCGGCCGGGTCGTCGCCGCCGCCGTCGAGGAAGTCGGAGACGACGACCCGCAGGCCGCGGCGCCGGTGGGCGGCGCCGAGCCGCTCGAGGGCGCCGGCGAGGTCGGGCGCGGCGGGCGACGACGCGGGCTCGGCCGCGCGTCGCCCCCGCCCCCGCGGCGGGGGCCCGGGCACGGGCGGCGGGTCGGCGAGCGCCGAGCCCGCCAGCTCGCGCAGCGCGGCGTGCAGCGCCGTGCGCCCGGTCCGCGACGGGCGGCGCAGCACGCCCCGCTCGTCGAGCACCCAGGCGCCGAAGCGGTCGCCGAGCCGGGTCGTGAGGTGGCCGACCACCGCGGCCGCCGTCACGGCGAGGCGGCGCTTGTCCGTCGTCGTCGTCCCGAAGGCCATCGAGGGCGTGAGGTCGACGAGGACCCACGTCTCGAGCTCGCGGTCGGCGACGACCTCGCGCACGTGCGGCTCGCCGGCGCGGGCCGTCAGGGGCCAGTCCATCCAGCGCACGTCGTCCTCGCCGGGCCGGTACGGGCGGCTGTCGGCCGGCTCGCTGCCCGGGCCGGTGCGCACGCCGAGGTGCTCGCCGCGCAGGAATCCCTCGAGCCGCCGGACGACGGCGAGGTCGAGCCCGCGCAGGGCCCGCGCGCGCCCGAGGACGGCGGTGGCGGTGCCGGCGGCCCGCTCGTCGAGCCCGGCCGCCGGGCGGGTGGCGGTCGGGCTCACCCGCCGGCCCCCGGGCGGTCGCGGCCGCCGGCGCCCTCGCCCGGGCCGCCCGTCGGCACCGGCGGCGGCACGGCGGCGACGAGGCGGGCGACGACGTCGGCCGCCTCCACCCCGTCGGCGAGCGCGTCGAGGCTCAGCACGAGGCGGTGGGCGACGACCTCGACGGCGAGCTCGCGGACGTCGTCGGGCAGGACGTGGTCGCGCCCGCGGACGAGCGCGAGCGCGCGCGCCGCGGCGAGGAGCCCGAGCGAGGCCCGGGGGCTCGCGCCGGCCTCGAGCAGCGGCGCGACGTCGGGCGCCCCGTACGCGGCGGGCTGCCGCGTGGCCATGACGAGGCGCACGACGTAGTCGGTGACGAGGGGGTGGACGTAGACGGCGTCGGCGGCGGCCTGCAGCGCGAGGACGCGCTCCGGGTCGAGGACGGCGTGCGCCCGCGGCGGGTCGACGCTCATCCGCCGGAGGATCTCCGCCTCGTCGGCGGCGCCCGGCAGGGGGACGACGACCTGGAGGAGGAAGCGGTCGCGCTGCGCCTCGGGCAGCGGGTAGACGCCCTCGGACTCGACGGGGTTCTGCGTGGCGATGACGGTGAAGGGCGCCGGGACGGCGTGCGTCGTCCCGGCGAGGGAGACCTGCCGCTCCCCCATGAGCTCGAGCATCGCGGCCTGCACCTTGGCCGGCGCGCGGTTCACCTCGTCGGCGAGGACCACGTTGGTGAAGACGGGGCCGAGCTCGACGCTGAAGCGCTCGGTGGCCGGCGACCAGATCCGCGTGCCGACGATGTCCGACGGCACGAGGTCGGGGGTGAACTGCACGCGGGCGAAGCTGCCGCCCAGCACCGTGGCCAGCGTCCGCGCGGCGAGGGTCTTGGCCGTCCCGGGCACCCCCTCGAGCAGGACGTGCCCGCGCGCGAGGACGGCCACGACGACGCGCTCGACCATCTGCCGCTGCCCGACGACGACCCGCCGGGCCTCGGCGACGGCGTGCGCGAGGTCGTCGGTCGTGCGGTCCCCGGGGCTCCCGGCGGGCGGGACGGCCGGGGCGACGGCGGGGGGCGGGCCGGTCGGGTCGGGCTCGGCGGTCGGCACCGGCCCATCACACCACTGCCCCCCGGGCGTCGGGTGGGCGAGCGCGCCGCGGGGCCGGACGGCGGAGCCCCTCCCCGAGGACCGGTGCGCCCCCGGGCGCTGTGGTCTCATGGCGCGGTGAGCGCCGAGCCCGAGCAGCGGGGCGGTCCCGGCCGGGACGACCCCGCCGGCGGCCCCGTGCTGCCCCTCCTGCCCCACGACCCCGCCCGGCTCGGGCCCTTCGCCGTCGTCGGCCGCCTGCGCGACGAGCCGCCGGCCCCGGCCGCCGGGGACGACCGCCGCGGCCCGGACCTCGCGCCGCCCGCCACGTCCCCCGAGGTCGCCGCCGTCTACGCCGCGCACGGGCCGGACGGCGCGCCGGTGCGGGTCGTCGCGCTCGGCGCGGGCCCGGCGGGCGACGCCGCGGCGCGCGACCGCTTCGGCGCCGAGGTCGACCGCCTCGGCCGCGACGGCCGGCTCCTCGGCGCGTCCCTCGACGGTCCGTGGCCGTGGGCGGCCACCGGCGCGTCCGACACCCGCACCGCGGCGGCGCTGGCCCGCTCCCCGCTCGTCCCGGGCAGCGTCCTGCCCGGGCAGCACGCCGGCCGTGGGCCGGCCTTCTCCCCCCACTGGGTCGGCGGCCCCCGCCCCGCCCCCGCGGCGGCGCCGGCCGCCCCCGCGACGTCCGGGCCGCGCGACCGCCGCCCCTGGGTGCTCACCGCGGTCCTCGGCGGCCTCCTGCTCGCGGCGCTGCTCGCGCTCGCCGCCGTCGCGTGCCAGCCGCGCGACGAGACGCCCGTGCCCGCGCCCGGGCAGACGCAGCAGCCGCAGCCGTCCCCGAGCCCCGAGCCGTCGCAGCCCGCGCCGACGCCCACGCCGTCGGACGCCCCCACGCAGGACCCGGACCTCGGCGAGCCCGGCGAGGACCCGGCGCCCGGCGAGGAGGGCTCGCCGCTGCTGCTCGGCCCGGGCGTCGTCGGCCCGTCCTTCCCGCCCGGCGCGGCGACCGAGCTCGTCGCGCCCGACGACCTCTCCTTCGCCTTCCGCGTCCCCGAGGGCTGGACGTGCGAGCGCTCCGCCATCGGGCCGCCCGTCGTCCGCTACGACTGCGTGTCCCCCGACGGGGAGTCCGGCGGCGCGGTGCAGACGCAGCCGTGCCCGCAGCCGTGCGGGCAGGAGGCGTGGTTCGCCCTGCAGGACCTGCTCGCGCCGGGCGCCACGTGGTTCGACGTCGACCCGACCACCGTCGCCGTCGAGGACTCGGTGCCCGACCGCGACAGCTCCTACCGCCTGCGGATGAGCCACCTCCACGTCGCCGGCGAGCGCGAGGGGTCCGACCTCCAGCAGCTCGACGAGCACGTCTACGCCGAGTTCTGGTCCCCGGCCACCCCGCTGTCCGCCCGCCGGGCGGTCCAGGCGGTCGTCAACGACGTCCGCGCCAACACCCCCTGACGGCGTCGGACGCCGGGCCCCGTCCCGACGGGCGGGCGCCGCCCCGGGCGGGGACGCTCGGGGCATGACGCGCTTCGGCTACACCCTCATGACCGAGCAGAGCGGCCCCAAGGAGCTGGTCGGCTACGCCGCGGACGCCGAGCGGGTCGGCTTCGACCTCCTCGTCAGCAGCGACCACTACTCGCCGTGGCTCGCCGCGCAGGGGCACGCGTCCTACGCCTGGTCGGTCCTCGGCGCCGTGGCCCACGCCACCGAGCGGGTCGAGCTGATGACGTACGTGACCTGCCCGACGGTCCGGTACCACCCGGCCGTCGTCGCGCAGAAGGCCGCCACCCTCGCGCTGCTGTCCGACGGACGCTTCACGCTCGGCCTCGGCTCCGGCGAGAACCTCAACGAGCACGTCGTCGGGCACGGCTGGCCCGCCGTCGACGCACGGCAGGACATGCTCGTCGAGGCCGTCGAGATCATCCGCGCGCTGCACACGGGCGAGATGACGACGTACGACGGCGAGTACTTCCGCGTCGACTCCGCGCGGGTGTGGGACGTCCCGGAGGACGGCGTCCCGCTCGCCGCCGCCGTCGCCGGGCCCAAGGGCATCTCCCGCTTCGCGCCGCTCGTCGACCACCTCGTCGCCACCGAGCCCCGCGAGGACCTCGTGCGCACGTGGGACGAGGTGCGCACCGACGCGTCGCTGCCCTCGGGCGCGGGCACCCGCAAGATCGGCCAGATCCCGATCTGCTGGGGGCCGGACGCCGAGGAGGCCACGGCGCTGGCGCACGAGCAGTTCCGCTGGTTCGCCGGCGGCTGGGCGGTCAACTCCGACCTGCCGACGACGGCGGGCTTCGCCGGGGCCACGCAGTTCGTCCGTCCCGAGGACGTGGCGGAGACCGTGCCGTGCGGGCCGGACCTCGACGCCGTCGTCGAGGCGGTCCGTCCCTTCTGGGAGGCCGGCTTCACCGACGTCGCCCTCGTCCAGGTCGGCGACGCCCGCCAGCAGGAGTTCCTCGACGGCCCCGCGGCCGACCTGCTCGAGCGCCTGCGGGCCGCGGCCCCGTCGACGCCCGGGGGCACGTCCGACCGCTGACGGGCCTCCCCGCACGGGCCTACCCTCGACGGATGGGCCGCGGACGGGGGACGGGGCGCGCCGGCACCCGAGGGCCGACGTCGGCGACGTCGGCCCTCGTGCTGGGCGCCGCCGCCACCGCCGCGGCCGTCCTCGTCCCTCCCCCGTACCGCGGCCTCGTCGTCCTCGCGGTGCTCCTCGTCGCCGGGCCGCTCGTGGCGCTCGCCGTCCACCGCCTCGCGCCCGGCCGGCGACGGCAGTGGCTGCTCGTCGCCGCCGCGGGCACGGCGCTGGCGGTCGCGTGGGCGGCGACCCTCGCCGGCCTGCCCGCGGTGGCCGTGCCCGCGCACGGCCTCGTCTACGTCTGCCTCGGCGTCTCCGCCCACCTCGCCATGGCGCACGAGCGGCGCCGCCGCTGGGTGCTGGCCGTCGACGTCCTCGCCGTGGCGTGCGTCGGGGCGGCCGCCGCCCTCTGGGCCGGGTCGGTGCTGCCCGCGCCGCCGCCGTGGTGGTCCTCGCTCCTGCTCGCCGGCGACCTGGCCCTGCTCGCCTACCTCGTGGCGCTCCTGCACTCCCGGGCCCGCGTCACCTTCTCGGTCGCGGCGCTGGGGACCGCCCTGCTCGCGCTCGTCACGCACCACGCCGGGGCGTGGCTCCTCGGGGGCGCCCCCGTCCGCACGGGCACGGCGCTCGACGCCGCCCTCGTCGTCACCGCCGTCCTCGCCGTGGCCGCCGCCTGGCACCCGAGCATGCGGGTCTTCGGCGACGTCGTGAGCCCGCTGCTCGCACCCCGGCGCCAGGTGCTCGTCGTCGTCCCCGCCGTCCTCGCGCTGCCCGCCGCGATGCTCCTCGCGACCCTCGGCCTCGTGCCGCCGCCCGGCACGGCCGTGCGGCCCGTCGTCGCGGCGGCCGCCCTGCTGGCGGTCGCGCTCATGGCGACGAGCTCGTCGCTGTCCGCCCTGCTGGACCGCCGCGTCCTCGAGACGGACCCGCTGACCCGCGTGGGCAACCGGCGGGCCCTCGAGCGGGTGCTCGCGGCGCAGATCCACCAGGGCTCCGCGCCCGTGCGGCTCGTCGTCGTCGAGCTGGAGGAGGTCGACGTCCTCGCCCGGCGGCAGGGGCGCCAGGCCGCCGACGAGCTGCTCGTGCGCCGGGTCCGCGCCCTCGTCGAGGGCCTGCCGGACGCCGTCGTCTGCCGCACCGGCCCGCAGACCGTGGCCGTCGTCGTGCCGACGCGCTCGCGCCGCCGCCGCGACGGGACGCCCCTCGGCGTGGTCGCCGAGGTGCGCGCCCTGCTGCCCGCGACGCCGGAGGACGGCGGCGACCTCCTCACGCCCGCGACCGCCGTCCTCACCGTCCCGGCCCGCGGCGAGGTGGGGGGCGGTGACGACGGCCCGGACGGGCCGGACGGTCGAGGGGCGGCGCCCGGCCTCACGACGGGGCGGATCGTCGACGCGCTCCTGCGGCACGCCGAGCTCTCCCTGCTCGTCGCCCACGACCGCGGCGTCCCGGTGGAGGCCGACGTCACGCGCGACGGCGCCTACGAGCGGGCCCGGCGCCTCGACCTCGACCTCGCCGCGGCGCTCGCGGGCGGCGAGGAGATCGTCGTCCACTACCAGCCGCTCGTGGAGCCCTGCAGCGGCGCGGTGCGCTCGCTCGAGGCCCTCGTGCGGTGGCGCCACCCCGACCTCGGGTCGGTCCCGCCCGACGACTTCCTCGAGGCGGCCGCGCTCCAGGGCCGCAGCCGCGAGCTCGACGACCTCACGCGGCGGCGGGCGCTCGCCGACTTCCGCGGCTGGGACGACGCCGGCGTCGGCCCCGACCACGTGGCCGTCAACCTCTCCGCCGAGAGCCTCCAGGCGGACGACCTCGTCGAGCGCGTCCTCGACGACCTCGCGACGGCGGGCGTGGACCCGCACCGCCTCGTGCTCGAGGTGGTGGAGCAGGAGCGGCTGCGCGACCTCGCCGGCGTGGCCGCGCGGCTGCGGCGGCTCGTGGACGTCGGCGTCGGCGTCGCGGTGGACGACTTCGGCGTCGGGCACGCGGCGCTGCAGTACCTCCTGCTGCTGCCCGTCGGCACGGTCAAGGTCGACCGGAGCCTCGTGGCGCAGGTGGGGACGCCGCGCGGTCGCGCGCTGCTGGGCGCCGTCGTCGGCATGGCGACGTCGCTCGGGGCCACCGCGGTGGCCGAGGGGGTCGAGTCCCGCGCGCAGCAGGAAGCGGTCGCGGCGCTGGGCTTCGGCCTGGCGCAAGGCTTCGCGTGCGGCCGCCCCGCCCCCGCGGAGGCGACGACGGCCCTGCTGACGGCTCACGCCCGCGGGGCGGCCGCCCCCGGCGCGACGCGGTAGGACCGCTACAGGTCGTAGGCCCCGCTCGACCGGAGCTGCTCGAGCCGGAGCCCCGCCGTCCCGCCCGCCCGGCCGAGGGCCGCGGTGACGGCGTCCTCGACGAGACGCCGTGCGGCGTCGTCGTCCTCGGCCTCGACGACGGTGACGAGCTCGGCGCCGCGGCCGTCGGCGGCGAGCGTCACCTCGCGGGCGCCGGGGTCGTCCTGGCCGTCGGCGAGGGCCGGCTCGGGCAGGGCCAGGTCGTCGCGCAGGCGCTCGACGTCGGCGGGCTCGACGGTGCCGTCGGCGGTGAGGACGGCCTCGACGCGGAAGAGGGTCGGCATGGGACCAGCATGTCGGCCCGGGCCGCCGGGCACCCGCCGAGGCCGTCGTCCGCCTCCGCGGGAGCGCCTGCGGCGGCTAGCATCGGCCACTGATCGGCGGGATCGGCGAGGCCGTCGGACGCCGCCCGTGCACCGCGCGGGCCGGCCCGGCGCCGACGGAGGGTGGGTCATGGCGGACGCGACGGGCACGGCGGCAGCGGGGACCGGCTCCAGCGCCGACGCCCCCACGGCCTACCTCGAGGGCGGCTCCCGCCGCATCGACCAGGTGCTCTCCCCCGCGTTCCTCGAGGGGCTGCCCGACCTGCCGGCCGACGAGCTGCGCAGCCGCCGCGAGCTCGCCATCGCCGAGGAGGCCGCGCTGGCCTACACGCGCCGCCTCGTCGACGGCCGCCTCGCCCTCCTGCTGGCCGAGCGCGCCCGCCGCGAGCGCTCCGAGCGCGCCGTCGGCCTCGGCGAGCGCTCCGACGAGGAGATCGTCGCCGGCCTCGTCGCCGCCCTCCTGCGCCCGGCGCCCGAGGACGAGCGCGGCAGCCAGGACGACGCCGCCCGCGAGGTCGTCGACGCCAAGGACATGCCCGTCGTCCCCAGCAACGCCGGGATCTACCACCGCGACGCCGAGCGGGCCTTCGCCGACATCCGCTTCAGCGACCTCGGGTCCCTCGACGACGCCGAGCTCGACGAGCACGCGGGCCTGCTCTCCACCCTCGAGCAGCGCCTGACGGGCGACCGCGGCCGCGTGCTCAAGGTGCTGAGGGTGCTCCGCCGCGAGGCCGACGGCCGCGCGACGGGCTGACCCGCCCGGCGCTCCTCCACGACGTCGCTGCCGACGTCGGCGCACAGGGCGCGTCCTGACCCACTTCGCTGCCGAAGTCGACCAGTCGGCCGCGTTGAGACCCACTTCGCTGCCGAAGTCGACCAGTCGGCCGCCGTGAGACTCACTTCGCTGCCGAAATCGTCCAGCGGAGCGCCTCCTTCCACACTTCGCTGCCGACGTCGCCCCACCGGGCGCGTCCCGTACCCGCGTCGCCGCCGACGTCGGGGCAGCACCACCGACGCTGTCCCGGTAGGGGGACGGTCGGCGCGCCGTCCGGGACGGCGACCGGTGAACGCCCTGCACGGTCGGCTGCCGACCGGGGAGCAGCCTGCACGGCCACAGGGTGCGCGGCCGTGCAGGCTGCTCCCCGGTCGACGCCGGACCATGCGCCACGCTCTCCGGTCGGCGTCCTCCGCGGCCCCGCTCGCCCGGTGGCGGCGACGTCGCTGCCCCGGGGAACGACGACGACGACAGACGCACGGCCCAGCCCGGGCGCTCCTCCGCCGCCCGTAGTGACGCCCGCTTGCACCTGCAAGCACCCTGCGAGCACCATGGGGCCATGACGCGGGTGCTGGGGGTCGAGGTCGGCGGGCTGGGCGAGCGCGTGGGGCAGGCGGCCGAGCGGTCGCCGCTCGGTGGGGCCGCCCGGGCGGCCGGGGACCTCGGTGAGTTCCTCCGCGAGCAGCGGGAGGGTGCGCAGCTCTCGCTCCGGCAGCTCGCGGCCGCCGCCGGGGTGAGCAACCCTTACCTGAGCCAGGTCGAGCGCGGCCTGCGCCGGCCCAGCGCCGAGGTCCTGCAGCAGATCGCCAAGGGGCTGCGGATCTCGGCCGAGGCCCTCTACGTGCGGGCCGGCATCCTCGACGAGCGGCCCGGCAGCGCCGGTGACGTCCACGCGGCGCTCACCGCGGACCCGTACCTCTCCGAGCGGCAGCGCGAGGCGCTCCTCGAGATCTACCTCACCTTCCGGGCCGAGAACGCCCGCAGCGAGGTGCCCGCCACCACGGGCGCGGGGGGCGACGCCCCGACGGACGTCGCCGTCCCCCCGCCCGCCGCCCCGGCCGCGCCGGCACCGACCGCCCCTTCCGCACCGGCCCGCGGCCGACGTCGACCGGCCGCCGCGACCACCGCAGCGACCACCGCCGCGGCGCCCACGCCCACGCCCGCGCCGACCGCCGCCGCCGACGCCGCCACGAAGCCCCGCAGGCGCCGCCCGGCCGCCGCGACGACCACCCCGACGCCCGCGACGCCGTCGACCACCGCCTGACCTCCCCCGCACCGACCCCGCGACCCCCGCGCAGCGCGACCCGCTGCCGCCCCCCGGAGGACCGATGACCACCGTGCCCGACCCCCGCCCCACCACCGGCATCCCCGACGACGACGACGCCCCGCTCGGGCTGCGCCGTGCCGCAGCCGGCCTCGGCTACACCCTCGTCGGGGTCGTCGACCTCGCCGCCGAGCAGGCACGGGCCCTGCAGGGGCGCGCCGTCGCCCACGCCGTCGCGGAGGTCCGCGGCGCGGCGGAGCGGCTGCAGGCCGCCCCGACGACGGCCGTCGCGCGGGGGCTCGCCGTCGCCGGCCGCACGCAGGAGGTCGTCGACGACCTCGGCGAGCGGGGCCGCCGTCTCGTGCACCGCAGCGGCGCGGCCGAGGCCGCCGCGACGGCGGCGCGGGCCGCCGGAGAGTCCGTCGACGCCGCCCGCGGGGCCGCGGAGCAGGCGGCGGACGCCGTCCGGGGCACCGCCGCCACGGCCCGGGCCGGGGCGGCCGACGTCGCCGACGGCGCGGCGGCCCGCCGGGGCCCGCGCACGACCGGCACCGGCCCGGCCCGCGCCACGACGACGACGCAGATGGCGGGCGAGCGCGTCCCGGCAGGGACGTCGGCCACGCCGACGGGCCCGGAGGCAGCCGCCTCGACCGCCCCAACCACGCCGCGCCGACGGACCGCCGCGGGCACCGGCTCCGCCCGCCGCCGGACCGCCGCGGCGACGACCACCGCCCCCGCCGCGGCGACCGCTCCCACCGGGGACCCCACGACGCCGACCCCGACGCCCGAGGAGGCGCCCGCGCGCCCCCGCCGCCGCAGCACGGCGGGCGAGGGCACGCCGCGCCGCTCGGCGCCCCGCCGCTCGACGTCGACGACCCCGGCCGCCGGCTCCGCGGGAGCCACCGACGCCCCCGCCCCGACCGGGGACGACGCCCCTCCGTCCCCCGCCGGCAGGGCTCCCGCGACGGCTCGACGTCGCGCCGGGGGCAGCGCCCGCACGACGTCGAGCGTGGCCCGGCGGCGCGCCGAGGCCGCCGCGGCGGCCCAGGCCGCCGGGACCTCCGCCGCCGCGACAGCGGCCGGGGTGCGTGAGACGGTCGCCGCGGCGTCCGAGGCCCTGCGCGACGTCGCCGACGAGGCGGGCACCACCCCCTCCTGAGGCGTCGCCGGCCGCGCCGCCCCGCCCGGGCACCCTGCCCGGGCGGCCGTGCGGGCGACGTCCCGCGCGGACGACGACGACCGGAGGCGCCCCGTGGGACTGCTCGACAAGCTGCTCGGCCGTGAGGAGGAGCCCCGGCGGGACGCCGGCCGCGCTCCCGGCTCCTTCCGGCAGGACCCGCCGCCCGGCTACGGCGCCCCCGCCGGCGGCCCGGGCGGCAGCCCCCGTGCCGGCGCGGGGCGCAGCGAGGACGAGGTCGCCGTCGAGCGCTACCGCTACATGCTGCGGACCGCGCCGCCGGAGGCGGTCGAGGAGGCGCACGCGGAGGCCTTCGAGAAGCTGACGCCGGAGCAGCGCCGGCAGGTGCTGGCCGAGCTCGGCGAGCAGGTGCCCCCGGCCGAGCGCGGCACCTCCGACGCCCCGCGCGACCTCGCCCGGATGGCCACCCGCGCGGAGGTCCGCGAGCCCGGGACGCTCGAGCGCACGCTCGGCCGGCGCGGCGGGGCCGCCGGGCCCGGCCTCGGGACGGTCGTCGGCGGGAGCCTGCTCGGCACCGTCGCGGGCGTCGTCATCGGCAGCGCCGTGGCGTCGTCCCTGTTCGGCGACGGCTTCGGCGACCCCGGCGCCGACGTGGCGGCCGACGGCGCCGACGGGGGCGACCTCGGCGGTGCTGACGGGGCGGACGGCGCGGGCGACGTCGGCGACCCCGGCGCGGGCGACCTCGGCGGCGTCGACCCCGGTGCGGGCGACGGCGGCGGCCTCTTCGGCGGCGACGGGGGCTTCTTCGACGGCGGGGGCGGCGACCTCGGCGGCGGCGACTTCTGAGCCCGGGCCGTCCCCGGGCACCCGCCCGGGGACGGCGCCGGCCGTGTCAGCCCAGGCCGGGCAGCGCGTCCCGCAGGCGGCGCAGCCCGTCCTCGACGGCGTCCGGCACGACCTCCCCGTCGATGTCGCGGACGTCCTCCGCGGTGGGCGACCGCAGCCCCTGCAGGGGCGCGAGCACCTGCGGCGGGACGTCGACCGTCGCGAGCAGCTCCTCGGCGCGCGCGCCGAGGTCGAGGACGTCGAGCATCTGGTCGCGGGCCTGCTCCACCTCGGGCAGGAGGTGCTCGCCCTCGACGGTGGCGATCTGCGCCCGGGCGGTCGAGGTGGCCTCCTCGACGGCGGGCAGCGCCCCGACGGCGTCCCGCAGCGCCGACGCGGCGTCGTCGAGCGCGGAGACGTCGAGCCCGGCGACGGCGCGGAGCGACGTCCGGGCCTCGTCGACGCCGGTGACCACCTGCTCGAGGGCCGGCAGGCCGTCGTCGGCGAGCCCGTCGACGGCCGTCGACGTCGTCGTCAATGCCTCGAGGTTCTCCCCGCCGAGGGGGAAGCGGGACGCGAGACGCCACAGCGGGTCCTGCGTGGCCCGGCGGGCCTCCTCGGTGTCCGCCCGTACCCGGGCGGCCGAGGCGGCCACGCGGTCGGGGTCGGCGGCGGTGACGGCGTCGACGAGGGACGGCACCTCGTCGCGCACGCGCTGCAGCGCGGAGTAGGCCACCCACCCGCGCGAGGCGGTCCAGGCCGCGGCCACGAGGACGAGGAGGGTCCCGACGAGGAGGACCCCGCCGACGACGCGCCGCATCAGACCTTCGTGAGCCTCGCCGACGCGACGGAGCGCATGGGCGTGCCGGCGGTGGCGACGTCGTGCGCCCACAGGAGGTCGCCCTCGACCTGGCCGTAGATCCGGCGGGCGGCGGTCGTGTCCCCGGTGCTGGAGGAGGTGCGCGCCACGAGGTCGGAGGCCAGCTCGATCTTCGTGCCGGCGGCCTTGCCGACGTAGATCTCGACGGCGCCCTCGGGCAGCGCGAGCAGCAGCTCCACCTGCAGGCCGCCGGAGCCGTCGTCACCGGAGCGCCAGACGCCCTGCTCGGAGGTCAGCGGGTCACCGGGCGTGCCGTCCTCGCCGAGGTACCAGCTCTGGGAGCGGTACGTGAGGTGGCCCAGGCCGTCGTGCGCCATGACGACCTCCTGGCCGAACTGCCGCTCCTCGCCGCCGGGCAGCGCGGCGACGCCGACGCCCTCCCACCGCCCCTCCATCCAGGCGAGGGGCACCATCGAGGGCGGGAGGTCGACCCGGATCTCGAAGGGCACGGTCAGCGCTGACCGGTGAAGAGCTTGTAGACCACGTACACCGAGAACCAGCCGATGACGAGGGAGGCGATGACGAGCAGCGACGTGAAGAACAGCTCCAGCGCGTGCAGGTCGATCGACGAGACGTCCATGGGGGCACCCTAGCCGCGTCGGCCCGTGGCGGTCCGGGCCGCCCGGGCGTGAGACGCGGCACGGCGACGGCGGACGGCCGCCAGCACGGCGAGCCCGACGAGCGGCGGCACGAGCAGGTCGGCCACGGTGAGGCCGTGCGTCGGCGTCACGACGTGGAGGACGGCCCCCTCGACGGGGCCGTTGACGAGCCACCAGGCCACCCCGGCGGCGACCACCGCGACCACGGCGAGCGGCCCTGGCCGCAGGAGCGCCACCCCCGTCGCCACGAGGAGCGCCGCGAGCACGACGCCGATGACCAGCACCGCACGACCGTAGGCGCTGCCGGCGGAGCGCGCGGACGTCCCTGCCGGACCGGGGCGGGCGACCCCCCGACCGGCGGTCCCCGAGGCGGCGGCGTCAGGGCGCGACGACGACCTCCTGCGCGGCGGTGACGACGCCGCCGGTCGGCACGCCGACGAGCAGGACGGCGTCCGCGGGCACCGACCGCTTGACGACGGCGAGCCCGACCGGGCCCAGCTCGTGGTGGCGGGCGGACGTGGTCACGGCGCCGACGGCGCGGCCGGGGGCGCCGTCGTCCCCCCGCAGGGACACGGGCGACCCGGCCGGCGGGAGGTCGTGGCCCGAGCCGTCGAGGTGCAGCATCACCAGTCGCCGCGGCGGGCGGCCGAGGTTGTGGACGCGGGCGACCGTCTCCTGCCCGCGGTAGCACCCCTTGCGGAGGTGGACCGCCGTCCGCAGCCAGTCCAGCTCGTGCGGGATGGTGCGGTGGTCGGTCTCGGCACCCATGCGCGGGCGCCAGGCCTCGACGCGCAGCGCCTCGGCCGCCCAGGTGCCGGCGAGGTCGCGGTCGCCCACGGCGGCCGCGAGGCCGTCGCGGGGCACGAGCACCTCGCGCCAGGCCCGGTCCGCGCCGGGGTGCTCGGCGTCCGGCACCGGGCTGTACGAGACGCCGAGGGGTGCGGTGGTCGGCCACGGGTCGACCCACGCGGGCGGCTCGCCGGGGGCACCCTCGCGGCGGACCGGCTCGCCGAGGACGGCGACCTCGCCGGTCATGTCCGTCACCTCGACGCGGAGCATGAACCGCATCCGCTCGAGGAAGGCGACGAGCGCCGCCTGGTGCCCGGGCTCGACGGTGATCCACGCCGCGTCGCCGTCGTCGACGACGTGCAGCGACTGCTCGACGTGACCCTTGGGGCTCAGCAGCAGCGCCTCGGCGCTCGTGCGGGGCGCGAGGCCGCCGAGGTCCTGGGTCGTGAGGGAGTGCAGCCACGTCAGCCGGTCCGGGCCCGTGACGCGGACGACCCCGCGGGTCGACAGGTCGACGACGGCGAGGCCCTCGCCGAGCAGGCGCTGCTCGCGGACGGGGTCGCCGTAGTGCCAGGCGGTCCCGGCGTCGAGACCCTCGGCGGGGACGGCGCCAGGGCGGTCCAGCAGCGGCGAGGGGTCCAGGCCGCCCGGGACGGCGGGGGCCTCGGCCTCCGGCGCGTCGGCGGGCGGGGTGGTCTCCGGGGTCGCCGTCATGGCGGCTGCAGCGCGCGCCGGGCGGGCCGTGTTCCCGACGGCGCCGCGGTGGCCGGGAACCCCGCCGGGCCGGGCCGCGTCGGAGCGCCGTGCCGACCGCCGGAGCCTCCTCGTCCCCGGGGCGCGTGCGCCCCGCCGTCCTCGTGCTCGCCGCCGCGGCGCTGCTCCCCGTCGGCTGCGGCGGCGGCCCCGCGCCGGCGCAGCCCACGCCGTCGCCCGAGCCGCCCCTGGCGCCGCGGACGCTGGCGATGGTCGACGGCTGGCGCGAGGAGCTCCGCGGCTCCCCCGACGGCTCGATCGTCGGCGCTGCGCCCGCGGACGCCTTCGGAGTCCTCGAGGTCGCGTACGACGACGCCACCGTCCGTGCGATGTGGGACGCCGTCGTGCCGGCGGACCTCCCGGTGCGGTCCGGCGACCCGCACGAGCCGGGCCTCTACGGCGACCTCGCGGACGTCGACCTCGACGAGCAGGCCGTCGTCCTGTGGTCGTCCGGCGAGTCCGGGAGCTGTCCGTCGTGGTTCGGCGGCGTCCGCACGGACGACAGCGTGGTGCGGGTGACGACGGCCGGCGAAGGAGGCACCTGCACGGCGGACTACCAGCCGTACCAGGTGCTGGCGGCGGTCGACCGCGACGACGTCCCCCCGCCCGCGGAGCTGCCGTCGGCCCGAGGGACGTTCGGCGGGGGCGGCGACCACCTGCGCCTGGTCGTCTCGCCCTTCCCCTGCTGCTCCGCACCGGGCTGACGGCCGTGGACGGCCGTCCTCAGCCGGCGGCGCCCTCGCGCACCCGCCGCAGCGCGGCCTCGAGGCCCTCCACGTCGGCCACGTCGTAGAAGGTGAAGGGGGCGCCGCCCCGGTCGAAGGGGCCCATGCCGGAGTTGGCGAGGCTGGGCCCGCTCGCCCACCCGCCCGACGTCCGGCCGAAGGACACCGTCAGGTGACGCCCGCCGCGGGAGCGCCGTCGGTCGACGGGGGTGCGGTCGAGCGACGTCTCCTGCAACGACCCCTCCCCCTCGGCGACGAGCGCACGACCCTCCGTGAGGCCGTAGACCGTCCGGCGCTTGCCCGCCGCCTTGACGAGGAAGCGCCCGGCGACGAAGTAGACGCCGAGGGCGACGAAGGGCACCCCGAAGAGGGGGAAGAAGAAGGGCGCGCCGCTGGAGACCGCCGTGACGAGCCAGAAGATCGAGAAGCCCAGCCAGAAGACACCGAAGGGGACGAGGAAGACGTCGACCGGCCCCAGGTGCTTCCCCGGGTCGGGACGCCCCGTCCACACGAGCGTCTCGTCGGGGAGCAGGAAGGGGGACAGCCGGTCCCGCGCGTCGTCCGTCCGGCCGATGCTGCCGCACAGCCCCTCCCGTGCCACGCGGAGTCGCGACGACCACCCGTCCGTGGACGCCGAGGACGGCTGCCGGCCCGCGCCGTCCCGACGCGGAGGCCGCGGGAACCGCCGGCGCCGCCCGCCCGTCCGAGCGCCGTGCCGACGTCCCGCGCCCCCGCCCGCCCCCGCGCCGTCCTCCTCGTCGCCGTGCTGGCCGCCCTCACCGCCTGCGGCACCGGCGACCCCGCGGCCGCGGGCGGCGTCCGGACGCTGGCGAAGGTCGACGGCTGGCGGGACGGGCAGCCCTTCCCCGAGGAGGCCTTCGCCCTCTTCGAGGTGGCCGCCGACGAGGCCGCCGCCCGGGCGCTGTGGGACGCCGCGGTCCCCGACGGACTGCCGGCGCGGGACGGCGACCCCCGGGACGTCGGCCTCTACGGCGACCTGTCCGACGTCGACCTCGACGAGCAGGTCCTCGCGCTTTGGTCGTCGGGCGAGTCGGGCACCTGCCCGGGCTGGCTCGCCGGCGTGGGCACCAGCGCCGACGGGGCGACGCTGGCCTTCGACGAGGACGAGTACTCGCCCACGGGCGGGTGCACGGACGACTACAACGCGTACCGGACCGTCGTCGCCGTCGACCGCTCGAGCCTCCCGGACCTCGCCGACCTCGGGGTCGTCGAGGCGACCGTGGACGGTCTGCGGGTGCGTGCCGGCGTCTACCCCCTCGGCTGAGGCGGGGCCTCGGCACGAGATCCGCCCTGCACGGCGGAACTCGTGCCGAGGCTCGGGGGGCGGGACCGGTCAGCGGCTTCCCGGCCCCACCTCGTCCGCCCAGCCGTCCCGGCGCCCGGCCTCGTACATCGCCACCCGGCCCTCGAGCCGCACGCCGTGCTCGGCGTACTTCTGCCGCGCGCGCTGCAGGTACGTCCGCACCGTCGCCTCGCCGACGCCCATCCGCCGGGCCACCGTGCGCAGCAGCAGCCCGGAGCCGAAGAGCACGAGGGCCCGGCTCTCCTGCGGGCTCAGCGGCGGGCGGCGCCCCTCCCCCGCCGCCAGCACCTCGGCCAGCGCCGGCGTCACGTGCGCCTCCCCCGCCGCCGCCGCGCGGACCGCGGCGAGAAGCTCGTCCCGCCCGCTCGCCTTCGGCAGGAAGGACAGGGCCCCTGCCTCGACGGAGCGCTGCACCGAGCCCGGGTCGGCGTCGGCGCTCATGACGACGACGGCGCTCCCCTCCGCCACGAGGCCCGCCACCTCGAGCGCCGTCACGGGCACGTCGTCGAGCAGGAGGTCGAGCACGACGACGTCGACGGGGTGGGCGGGCGAGCCCCGCAGCAGCGCCAGCGAGCCGTGGGCGCCGACGAGCTCCACGTCGGCGGCCGACGCCATCCACGCGGCGACGCCGTCGAGGATCACCGGGTGGTCGTCGACGACCGCCACCCGGACCCGGTCCGGCGCGGCGCTGCTCACGGGACGCCCACCTCGAGCACGAGCAGGTCGCCCTCGACGACCCAGGGCGGCGAGCCGAGGTCGGCCCGGAGGTCCTCGGCGACGTCGTCCGCGCGCAGGCCCGGGTCGCCCCGGACGGCGAGGACGGCGCCGCCCGGGACGAGCGTCACCGAGAGGTCGGCCCCGCGGGCGACGGCGCGGCGGACGAGGGCGAGCAGCGGCGCGTGGAGGTGCGCGGGCGCGTCACCGCCGGCCGAGCGGACGACGACGGCGGCCGAGGCGTCCTCGGCGAGGACCGCCTCCTCCAGCCACGTGCCGCCGCCCCCGTGGACCAGCCGGGCCCGCAGCCGCCGGGCGCCCGCGCGGGCCTCGGCGGCGGCGTCGGGCGGCAGCGGCAGCGGCACCCCGGCGACGACGCGCTCCAGGAGCGGGCCGACGTCGGCGCGCGCCGCCGCGAGCCGGGCGGCGCCCTCCTCGGCGGCGCGGGCGGCCGCCAGCCGCTGGGCCTCCTCCCGCAGGACGACGGCGTCCGCCGCCCGGCGCGCGGTCGTCAGCCGCGCCACGAGCGCGAGGTAGGCCGCGGCCGCCGCGACGGGCACGAGCGAGGCGGCGGCCACCTCGACGCCGCGGGCGAGGGCGGGCCCGAGGTCGTCCGCGTCCCGCACGAGCGAGGCGCCCAGGAGCAGGGCGGCGTGGAGCCCGCCCACGACGACGACGGCCCCGAGCGGCCGGACCGCGAGGAGCCCGAGGCACGCCAGCCCCACGCCGGTCGCCACGAAGAGCCCCTGGCCGTAGACGGCCGTGCCGGCCGTCTGGTCCAGGACGACGACGTCGACGGCCAGCAGCGCGGCCGCCGCCCCGCCGACGACGACGGCCGGGGCCCGGCGGCGGCGCCCCCCTGCGGCGACGAGCAGCAGGGGCACGAGCACGAGGACGGCGACGGCCCCGGCGGCCACGCGCCGGTCGGCGAAGGTGCCCGCCGGGGCGAGCCCCACCCGCAGCGTCACCTGGACGGCGACGAGCGCGACGACGACGAGCAGCAGGCGCCGCACGTCCAGCAGGGCGTCGCCGAGGCCCGTGCGGTACCAGGGCACCGCCGCGGGGACCTCCGGCGGGACGCCCCCCGGCGCGGACGCGCTCACGCCGGCGCCCGCACGGCGGGGACGAAGAGCGCGGCCACGGTGCCGTGGCCGGGCCGGGAGCGGACGGCGGCCCGGCCGCCCACCGCCTCGAGCCGGCCGACGACCGAGCGCGCCAGGCCGAGGGACGACGGGGTCACCGCGGCGGGCACGAACCCCGCGCCGGCGTCGACGACGAGCACCTGCGCGCCGACGGCGTCGCGCGACCACACGACGACGGCCGACCGCGTCCGCGCGTGCCGGACGACGTTGCGCAGGCACTCGCCGGCGGCGCCGAGCAGCGCCTCCAGCTCCGCCTCGCCGACGGGCGGGGCCGACGTCCCCCGCTGCGGCGGCGGCCCGCCCCGCCGCAGGGCGACGACGACCCCCTCCGCCTCGGTGCGCCGGACGAGCCGGACGAGGGCGGTCTCGAGGTCGTCGACGGCCGGCGGCACCTCCGGCCGGCCCTCGCGCCCGCCGCCGACCCGCTCGGCCGGGGCCGCCGGGTCGGCCTCGACGAGCAGGGCCAGCGCCTCGGCGGCGAGCTCGCGGACGGCGCCGGCCCGCGCGGGGTCGGCCGTCGCCACGGCGGCGAGGGCGCCGAGGACGACGTCGTGCAGGCGGGCGTCCAGGCGGTGCCGCGCGGCCGCGAGGTCCCGGGCGACGGCGAGGTCCCGGGTCGCCTCGCGCCGCGCCGCCAGCGAGCGCCCCGTCCGGTCGGCGCTGCGCTCGGCGACGACGAGGGTCCCCACCGCGAGCAGCGCCGTCACGAGGGGGCCGACGAGGTCGACGGCGCCCAGCCCGGCGACCGCCGCGGACGCCGAGACGACGACGAGGGCGACGGCCCCGGCGACGAGGGCCCGGCCGAGGACGACCGCGGCCCGCCCGGGCGTGCCGGCGAGCAGCCAGAGGACGGCCGAGGCGACGGTCGGCAGGACCCGGAGCGCGCCCTGCGCCGCGGAGGGCGCCGCCGCGCCGACGAGCTGGGGCAGGACGGCCGCGCACACGAGGCCGACGCCGACGAGCAGGGCGACGGGGAGCCCGCCGCGCAGGAGGTGGACGAGGGCCAGGCCGGCCCAGAGGCCCGCGATGCCGGCGGCGAGGGCGAGCCACCCGGCGCCGTCGCCGTCGGGACCGCCTCCCCGGGCGCCGTCCGCCCCGAGCGCCGCCCCCGCGAGCGCCGCGACGACGCCGACGAGGAGCAGCACGACGACGACGCCGGTGTAGACCCGGCGGCCCTGCTCGAGGACGGCGCGCGGCACGAGCTCGGGCGGCGCCGCGGCGGAGGGCACGGGAGCGGTCAGGTGGTGGGGCCGAGGGCCCGCACGAGGGCGGCGCAGGCGGCGGCCACGACGGCGCCGCTGTCCGCGAAGCCGCCCGCCGGGCCGGACATCGGGTCCGGCACGTCGTCGTCCTCCGGCCGCCGCGGCGGCGGGGCGCTCGTGCGCAGGGGCGCCGCGACGCGGGCGGCGGCCCGCACCCGGGCGGCGGGGTCGGCGCCCGGCACGCGACGGCCCTCGAGGAGCCGGGCCAGCTCGCGCAGCGTGAAGGTCCAGCGCGCCGCCCGGGGCGCGGCCCGGGCGACGGCCGCGGCGTGGCCGCGGGTCACCGCGAGGACGAGGTCGGCCCCCGCCAGCAGGCCGGGGTCGGCGGGCCGGGCGGTCTCGAGGGCGTCGAGGGAGCCGCCGTGCTCGAGCACGGGCCCCCGGGCGCCGTCGACGACGGCCGTGCCGCGCACCGCCCGCAGGCCCGCGGCGCCGACGTCGACGCCGTCCCCGAGGCCGGGCGCCAGCAGCCCCACCGCCATGGGCGAGCGGCAGGTGCCCTCCCCGCACACGACGACGAGCCGGGCCGGGCCCACGAGCGTGGGGCTCACGGGGCCACCACCGCCCACAGCTGGACGGGCACCGCGGCGAGCGCGACGGCGACGAGCCCGACGACGCCCGACAGGCGGCGGGACGTCGCGCGCGGCAGCGCGGTGAGCAGCCGGTCCACCCCGCCGACGACGAGGCCGAGGACGGCGCCGACGACGGCCGCGGGCACCGCCACGACGCCGGGCAGCAGGCCGGCGACGACCGCGGCGGCCGCCGCGGCCGCCGCGACGCCGAGCACGCCCGTGAGGCGCTGCGGCCAGGGCAGGGCGGTGACGAGGAGCGCGGCCGCGACGCCGGCGGCCCCGACGGCGACGTGCTCGCCGCCCGGGGCGGCGGCCCCGACCCAGCCGGCGAGCAGCGCGGCGGCCGCGGCCCCCGTCACGGTGCCGGCCACCGACTCGGCGAGGCGGGGCCGCCCGTCCGTGCGGAGGATCTGGTGGAGGAAGGCGAGCACGACCGACAGCCCGAGCGCGGCGAGCACGGCCTCGGCGGCGCCCTCGGGCCCCAGCGGCAGCGCGGCGGGCGCGGCCCCGACCCCGGTGCCCGGGGGGCCGGCCACCCCGACCGCGCCGACGGCCCCGAGGCCGGCGACGGCGACGACCGCGCTCGTCCCGCGCGGCGACGGCAGCGCCAGCAGGCGCGGCCACCCGACCGCCAGCAGGAGCGCCGCGAGCACGAGGACGGGCAGGAGCAGGACCGGCAGCAGCAGGGCGGAGGCGGCCAGGGCGGCGCAGACGAGGGTGCCCACGAGCGCGGGCAGCAGCCGCGGCGGGACCCGGACGGCCGGCGGGACGGCGGTCGCGGTCACCGGGCAGAGCCCCTCACGCGTGCTCCCCCCGCCGCAGTTCGGGCGGCCCCTCCGGTCGGGCCCGCCGTCGTGACATCCTGGCAGACGGTCCTGCCGGCGCCCCCGCGCTCGCTCCCGGCCCGCCGTGCCGGCGGCGCCCGGCCGGACGTCACCGGTCCGAGCCGAGGAGGAGCACGTGGCGCAGCTGCTGATGCTCACCAACTCCCTGTCGCCGTCCTCCGACGTCCTGCCCGCGCTCGGCCTGCTCGCGCACCACGTGCGCGTGCTCCCCGCCGAGCCGGCCGTCCTCGTCGACGCCCCGCCCGCCGACGCGGTCCTCGTCGACGGCCGGCGCGAGCTCGTCGCCGCCCGTGCCCTCACCCGTCTCCTGCGCACCACCGGGGTCTCGAGCCCGCTGCTCCTCGTCCTCACCGAGGGGGGCCTCGCCGCCGTCGCCGCGGACTGGGGCGCCGACGACGTCCTCCTCGACTCCGCCGGCCCCGCCGAGGTCGAGGCGCGCCTGCGGCTGGCGATCGGCCGCAGCCGGCTCGCGGAGGACGACGGCGAGACCACCGACGAGATCCGGGCCGGCGACGTCGTCGTCGAGGAGTCGACGTACACCGCCCGGGTCCGAGGGCGCGTGCTCGACCTCACCTACAAGGAGTTCGAGCTCCTCAAGCACCTCGCGCAGCACCCCGGCCGGGTCTTCACCCGCGCCCAGCTGCTGCAGGAGGTGTGGGGCTACGACTACTTCGGGGGCACCCGCACCGTCGACGTCCACGTGCGCCGGCTCCGCGCCAAGCTCGGCGTCGACCACGAGCAGCTCATCGGCACGGTCCGCAACGTCGGCTACCGCTTCGTGCCGCCGAGCCGCGACCGGCGCGACGCCGAGCCCGTCGACGCCTGAGGCCCGCCCGGCGCCGCGGTGGCCACGGGCGCACGATGGGCCGGTGACGTCCGACGGCCGCCGAGCCGCTCCCTCCCGCGGCGAGCCGGTCCTCCACGACCGGTCGCTGGCCGCCCGGCTCAACCGGCTGCGCGCCGGGGTCCTCGGGGCCAACGACGGCATCGTCTCGGTCGCCGGCCTCGTCGTCGGCGTCGCGGGGGCGACGGCGTCCTCGTCCGCGCTGCTCGCCGCGGGCGTGGCCGGCCTCGTCGCCGGCGCCCTGTCGATGGCCGCCGGGGAGTACGTCTCGGTCTCCACCCAGCGCGACACGCAGGAGGCCGTCCTCGCCGTCGAGCGGCGCGAGCTGGCCGAGCTGCCGGCCGAGGAGCTCGACGAGCTGGCCGGCCTCTACGAGGGCAAGGGCCTGCCGCCCGCCCTCGCCCGGGAGGTCGCCGTGGCGCTGACGGCGCACGACGCCCTGCGCGCGCACGCGGACGCCGAGCTCGGCCTCGACCCGGACGAGGTGGTCAGCGCCTGGCAGGCGGCGTGGACGTCGGCGGGGGCCTTCACCGCCGGCGCCCTCCTCCCGCTGCTGGCCGTGCTCCTCGCCCCGACGGCGGTCAGGTTGCCCGTCTGCGTCGTCGCCGTCCTCGCGGCACTCGCGCTCACGGGGACCGTGTCCGCCCGCCTCGGTGGCGCGCCCCGCCTGCGGGCGGCCCTGCGGACGACGGCCGGCGGCGGGCTGGCCATGGCCGTCACGTACCTCGTCGGGCGCCTCGTGGGGACGGCGCTGTGACCCGTGCGGAGCAGGTTCCCGGCCGACCGGGGGAACAGTTGCCCAGGGCATACGGTTACGCCCTCGACCACGACGGAGACCAAGCCCGCGCAGGCGGGCCGGCAGGAGGTGGGCGCGTGAGCGTCGTCACCGGTACCAGCACGACCGCGGACCCCGACCGGGGCACCGCACCCACGCCGCCGGGCAGGGGCCCGGCCGCGTCCCCGGCGACGACGGCGGGACCGCCCCCCGGCACCGAGATGACGCACCGCCAGGTGCTCGAGGTGCTCGCGGGGCTGCTGTCCGGCCTCTTCACGGCGCTGCTGTCGACGACGATCGTCGCGACGGCGCTGCCCACGATCATCGGCGACCTCGGCGGCACGCAGACCGCCTACACGTGGGTCGTCACCGCGGCGCTCCTCGCGAACGCCGTCTCCACGCCCCTGTGGGGCAAGCTCGCCGACCTCGTCAGCAAGAAGCTCCTCGTCCAGGTCTCGCTCGTCGTCTTCGTGCTCGGCTCCGTCGTGGCCGCCGCGTCGCAGGACGTCACCCAGCTCATCGCCGCCCGCGTGGTCCAGGGCATCGGCATGGGCGGTCTCACCGCGCTCGTCGTGGCGATCATCGGGTCGGTCATCCCGCCGCGGCAGCGCGGCCGCTACTCCGGCTACATGGGCGCCGTCATGGCGGTCGCCATGTCCGGCGGCCCCATCGTCGGCGGCCTCGTCGTCGGCGTCGCCAGCTGGCGCTGGACCTTCCTCGCCTGCGTCCCGCTCGCCGTCGTGGCCCTCGTCCTCATCCAGCGCACGCTCGTCCTCGTCGAGGAGAAGCGGCGCCCGCGCGTCGACTGGCTCGGCGCGCTGCTCCTGACGACGGGCGTCAGCACGCTGCTGATCTGGGTCAGCTTCGTCGGCGACTCGTTCGCCTGGGTGTCCTGGCAGACCGGGGCCATGGTCGGCGGCGGCCTGCTGCTGTGCGTCGCGCTCGTCCTCGTCGAGCAGCGCCACCCCGAGCCGATTATCCCGCTCGAGGTGCTCAAGGAGCGCACGACCGCCCTCGCCGTCGTCGCCAGCATCGCGGTCGGCATCGGCCTCTTCGGGTCCAGCGTCTTCCTCGGCCAGTACTTCCAGACGGCCCGCGGCTACAGCGCCCTCGACGCCGGCCTGCTGACGCTGCCCAGCGTCGTCGGCTCGCTCGTCGGCACCATCGTCTCTGGTCGCCTCATCACCCGCTACGGCCGCTGGAAGCGCTTCCTCGTGGCCGGCGCCGTCCTCATGGTCGTCGGTCTCGGCGCGACCGGGACGATCGACCACCTCACCCCGCTGTGGCACGTCGGCGTCTTCATCGCCATCACCGGCCTCGGCACCGGCTGCCTCATGCAGAACCTCGTCCTCGCCGTCCAGAACACCGTGCCGCTGCGCCAGATCGGCGCGGCCTCGAGCTCCGTCGCCTTCTTCCGCACCCTGGGCGGCACCGTCGGCGTGTCGGTCCTCGGCTCGGTCCTGGCCTCCCGCGTGGCCACGCTGACGACCCAGGGCTTCGCCGACGCCGGCGTCGTCACCGGCTCGGACGGCGGCAACGGCGGCGGCAGCCTCGACGTCGGTGCTCTCCCCGGCCCGGCGCAGGAGGTCGTCCGCGCCGCCTACGGCGACGCCACCGGGCTGATCTTCGTGATCGCCGCCGTCTTCGCGCTCCTCACGCTCCTCGCCGTCTCCCTGGTCCGCGAGGTGCCGCTGCGCACGACGGTCGACGTCCAGGCGCCGGCCGAGGGGGCCGCCGCGCCCCTCACGGCGGCCGAGGGCGCCGCCGTCCCCGCGACCGACGCCCCCGCAACGGGGGCCCCGGCCGCCGACGAGCGCGCCGCCGCCCTGGCCGGCGCCCGGCACCTGCGCGGCGGGACCGGCTCCGCCGGCTGAGGTCCCTAGGGTCGGGACGTGGCCGCACCTGCCGAGACCCCCGACCCGACCGGCGACGCCGTCGCCCCCCCGCCGGGGGGCGACGGCGTCGTCGTCTCCACCGCTGCTCCCGACGCCGCGGCCGTCGACGCCGCGCTGGCGCTCGTCACCGCCGCAGAGCGCGCCGACGGCGTGCCCCCCGTCTCGGAGCAGCAGCTGCTGCGCCTGCGCGGCGGCGGGACGGCCCGCCACCTCCTCGCCCACGACGCCGGGGGCCGTCTCGTCGGCCTCGGCGTGCTCGACGCCGGGGACGGCGACGAGGAGGCCCTGGTCGCCGAGCTCGTCGTGGCCCAGGACGCCCGCCGCCGCGGCACCGGCGGGGCGCTGCTGCGGGCGGCCCGCGAGGCCGCCGGCACCCGCCCCTTGCGGCTCTGGATGCACGGCGCCCTGCCGGGCGCGCGGGCGCTGGCCGCCCGCGAGGGCCTCGTCCGGGTCCGCGAGCTCCTGACGATGGGCACCACCCTCGACGACGCCCTCCCGCCCCTCCCCGACCCCGACGGCGTGCGGCTGCGCGCCTTCGTCCCCGGCGCCGACGAGGAGGCGTGGCTGGGCGTCAACCGCCGCGCGTTCGCGACGCACCCCGAGCAGGGCGCGTGGACCCTGGACGACGTCCTCGCCCGCGAGCGCGAGCCCTGGTTCGACGCGGAGGGTCTCCTCCTCGCCGAGGACTCCGCCACCGGCGCCCTGCTGGGCTCGCACTGGACGAAGACCACGCCGACCGACGACGGCGGGCTGCGCGGGGAGGTCTACGTCGTCGGCGTCGACCCCTCCGCGCAGGGCCGCGGCGTCGGCCGGCTCGTCACGCTCGCCGGGCTGCACCACCTGCGCGGGCGCGGCGTCCGCGAGGTCGACCTCTACGTCGAGGGCGACAACGCCCCCGCCCTCGCCGTCTACACGCGGCTCGGCTTCGCCCGTACCGGCGCCGACGTCCTCGTCGCGACGCCGACCGCCGGCGGCACCCGGTGAGCGTCGGCCGCCGCGCCCGCCGACGACGCCGCGCCGCGCGCGGGGCGCCCGGGGCGCCGACCGGTGGCAGCATGACGAGGGTGACGACCACGGCGTCCGACGCCACCGTGCCGGGCGAGCCCAGCGGACCGGACGACGCCGCCCCGGCGGCCGCCGCCGCGCCCCCGGCGCCGCCCCTGCCCGCCCCCGAGCCCGCCCCGGGCGCCACCGCCGAGGGGGTGCCCGGCGACGCCCCGACCGCCACGGCCGCCCCGGCCGTGCCCGCGGCGGCGCGCCCCCCCCAGCCCGGGACCGCGGCCACCACGCCCGCCGGCCTCACCGGGCGGGCAGGGACCACCGACCCGGAGGCGGCCGAGCACCTCGGCGAGGCACCGCCCGTCCCCGTCCCGGGGGCGGCCGCCGGCGACGACGAGCCGCTGCCCGACGACCGCTTCCTCGACCGCGAGCTGTCGTGGCTGGCCTTCAACGACCGCGTCCTCCAGCTGGCCGAGGACGAGGACCTGCCCCTCCTCGAGCGCGCCCGCTTCCTCGCGATCTTCGCCTCGAACCTCGACGAGTTCTTCATGGTCCGCGTGGCCGGGCTCAAGCGGCGCATCGCCACGGGCCTCGCCGTGACGGCCGCCTCGGGGCTCCAGCCGCGCGAGGTGCTCTCGCGCATCAGCCGGCGCGCGCACGAGCTCATGGAGCGCCACGCCGCCGTCCACGCCGAGGTCGTGCGGCCGCGGCTGGTGGAGGAGGGCATCCGCCTCGTCCGGTGGGACGACCTCGACGCCGACGAGCACGCCCGCCTGTCGACCTTCTTCGACCGCCAGGTCTTCCCCGTCCTCACCCCGCTGGCGGTGGACCCGGCGCACCCCTTCCCCTACATCTCGGGGCTGTCGCTCAACCTCGCCGTCGTGGTCCGCAACCCCTCCACGGGCACGGAGCACTTCGCCCGCGTCAAGGTGCCGCCGCTGCTGCCGCGCCTCGTCCAGGTCGACGACGACGACGTGGCCGGCGCCGGCGGGGACACCCCCGGCGACGTGCGCTTCCTCCCGCTCGAGGAGCTCATGGCGGCGCACCTCGACCAGCTCTTCCCCGGCATGACCGTCGTCGCGACATCGGCCTTCCGCGTCACCCGCAACGAGGACCTCGAGGTCGAGGAGGACGACGCCGAGAACATCCTCCAGGCGCTCGAGCGGGAGCTGCTGCGCCGCCGGTTCGGCCCGCCCGTGCGGCTCGAGGTCGCCACCGACACCGACGAGACCGTCCGCGAGCTCCTCGTGCGCGAGCTCGGCGTGCGCGGCAGCGAGGTCTACGAGCTGCCCGCGCCGCTCGACCTGCGCTGCCTCAACGCGGTGGCCGACCTCGACCGGCCGTCGCTGAAGTACCCCAAGGCCGTCTCGCGGACGCACCACCTGCTCACCGACGGGCGCGAGACCTCCACGCCCGGAGACGTCTTCACGGCGATCCGCAAGCACGACATCCTCCTGCACCACCCCTACGACGCCTTCTCCACGAGCGTCCAGGAGTTCATCCAGCAGGCGGCGGCGGACCCCGACGTCCTCGCGATCAAGCAGACGCTGTACCGGACGAGCGGCGACTCGCCCATCGTCGACGCCCTCATCGACGCCGCCGACGCGGGCAAGCAGGTCGTGGCCCTCGTCGAGATCAAGGCGCGCTTCGACGAGCAGAACAACATCACGTGGGCCCGCAAGCTCGAGCAGGCCGGCGTCCACGTCGTCTACGGCATCGTCGGCCTCAAGACCCACGCGAAGCTGTGCCTCGTCGTCCGCCAGGAGCGCGAGGGGCTGCGCCGCTACTGCCACATCGGCACGGGCAACTACAACCCCAAGACGGCCCGGATCTACGAGGACATGGGCCTGCTGACCTGCGACGAGACGGTCGGCGAGGACGTCACCCGCCTCTTCAACCAGCTGTCGGGGTACGCCCCGCGCACGACCTTCTCGCGGCTGCTCGTGGCGCCCCGCTCCCTGCGCGCGGGCCTCGTCGAGCGGATCGAGCGGGAGGTCGAGCACCACCGCGCCGGCCGCCCCGCCAGCGTCGGCGTGAAGATGAACTCCATCGTCGACGAGACGGTCATCGACGCGCTCTACCGCGCCTCGCGCGCGGGCGTGCCGGTCACCGTCGTCGTCCGCGGCATCTGCGCGCTGCGGCCGGGCATCCCCGGCCTGTCGGAGACCGTGCGCGTCCGCTCGGTGCTCGGGCGCTTCCTCGAGCACAGCCGGATCTTCGCCTTCGCCGCGGGCGGCACGCCCGAGGTCTGGATCGGCAGCGCCGACATGATGCACCGCAACCTCGACCGCCGGGTCGAGGCGCTCGTCAAGATCGACGACGGCGCCGAGGTCGCGGAGCTCCTCGAGTACCTCGACCTCCAGGCCGACGACGGCACGTCCTCGTGGCACCTGGGGCCCGACGGCGCGTGGACCCGGCACTCCCGCGGGGAGGACGGCCGGCCCCTGCTGGACGTCCAGCAGCACCTCCTGGAGCGGCGGCACGCGTCCGCTGCGAGGTCCTGACCGCCGCACCGGCGCCGCGCCCCCGCCCGTGGCGCGGCGCCGAGGCCCGGGAGGCCCCCCTCCCCGGGCCGGGCCCGTACCGCGCCCCCTCCGGGCGCGACGCCGGGCCCGTCCCGACGCCGCCGCCCGCCCCGGCGGTGCCCGGCCCCCTGCCCGGGCCGCCCCCGGGCCCGGTCCCGGGGGTCGCCGGCCACCCGGCGGGCGGCACCCACCGCGCCGACCCCGTCCGCGCCGCCGGCGCCCTGTGCTGGCACGTGCGCGGCGGCGTCCTGCGGGTGCTCCTCGTGCACCGCCCGCGGTACGACGACTGGTCGTTCCCCAAGGGCAAGCTCGAGGCGGGCGAGCCCGCGGCCGTCGCCGCCGTCCGCGAGGTCGCCGAGGAGACGGGGCTGCGCATCGCGCTCGGCCGCCCGCTGCCCACGGCGCGGTACGTGCTGGGCACCAGCCGGTCCGAGCGCGACCGCGGCCGGTCCGAGCGCGTCGTCAAGCAGGTGCAGTACTGGGCCGCGCACGTCCCGCAGGGCACCTCGCCCCGCCCGCCGCGGCCCCACGAGGTGGACCGGACGGCCTGGGTCGACGTCGAGGAGGCCGCGCGGCGGCTGACCCGCCGCGGCGACCAGGTCCAGCTGCGCGCGCTCGTCGCGGCCCACCGCGAGGGGGCGCTGGAGACGTGGCCGCTCGTCGTCGTCCGGCACGGCCACGCCCGTCCCACGACGGTGTGGGCGCACGACGAGGCCGACCGCCCGCTCGTGGGCGCCGGGCGCCGCGAGGCCGCACAGCTCGCCGTCCTCCTCCGCTCGTGGGCCCCCGCCCGCGTCGTCTCGAGCCCGTGGGAGCGGTGCCTGCAGACGGTGCGTCCCTTCGTCGAGGCCACGGGCACCCGGCTGCGGACGAAGGGCCGGCTCACCGAGTCGGCGCACCGCCGTGACCCGGGGAAGGTGGCCGCGTACACGGCGAAGCTCGTGGCCAAGGGGCGGCCGGTGGTGCTGTGCACGCACCGTCCCGTCCTCGCGACGGTGCTCGCGACGCTCGCCGAGCGCGCCGCGCACCCCGGTGCGGCAGAGGCGGTCCCGAGCGACGACCCCTGGCTGGCGCCCGGCGAGGCCCTCGTGGCGCACGTGTGCCGCCGCACCGAGCGGGTGGTCGCGGTGGAGCGGCACCGCCCCCTCCCCTGACGCCGGGCCCCTCGCGCGGCCGGTGGCCGGCGGTGCCGGAGCGTGACGAGCGGTGCGAGCCGGGGCCTTCCGGACACGGCCACGACGTGCCACCCTGACGCTGCGTCGACGACCCCCACCGCCGCGTCGCCGGTCGCGCCGCCCTGCCATGCCTCGTTCACCCGGCGTTCACCGAGGCAGTCCGACGGCGACACCCGCCCTCCTTAGCGTCGTGCCCGGCGGCGGACCACGTCGCCCCGACGGCCACCCGGCCGCCCTTCGACGAGAGGCCACCACCTCATGCGCAGCACCACCTCGCGCGCGGCGCGCGCCGCCCTGGCGACGACGTCCGCCGCGGCCCTCGCCCTCTCCCTCGCCGCCTGCAGCGCGGCCAACGAGCCCGACGCCTCGGGCGGCGGCGCGGGAGACCCCAGCGCCTCCGGCGAGGCCCCTGAGGGCGGCGGCGACCTCTCCGGCGACCTCAACGGTGCGGGCGCCAGCTCGCAGCAGGCCGCCGTCCAGGCGTGGGTCGCGGGCTTCAACAGCCAGAACCCCGACGTGACGGTCAACTACGAGCCCTCCGGCTCCGGCGCCGGCCGCGAGCAGTTCCTCGCGGGCGCCGTGAGCTTCGCCGGCTCCGACGCCTACCTGGACGACGAGGAGCTGACCCAGGCCGAGTCGGTCTGCACGGACGGGGCGATCGACATCCCCGTCTACGTCTCCCCCATCGCCGTCGTCTACAACCTCGAGGGCGTCGAGGACCTGCAGCTCTCGCCCGCGACGATCGCCGGCATCTTCAACCAGACCATCACCTCGTGGGACGCCCCCGAGATCGCGGCCGACAACCCCGACGCGACCCTCCCCGCGCAGGCCATCACCCCGGTCAACCGCTCCGACGACTCCGGCACCACGGAGAACTTCACGGAGTTCCTCTCGGCCACGGCGCCCGACGTCTGGACCGAGGAGCCCGACGGCGTCTTCCCGATCGCCGGCGGCGAGGCCGCCCAGGGCACGTCCGGCGTCATCTCGGCCGTCCAGGCGGGCGCCGGCGCCATCGGCTACGCCGACGCGAGCCAGGCCGCCGACCTCGGCGTCGTCGCGGTCGGCGTGGGCGACGACTTCGTCCTGCCCACCGAGGAGGCCGCCGCCACGGCGCTCGACGTCTCCACCCGCGTCGAGGGTCGGCCCGAGGGCGACATCGCCATCGACATCGACCGGACGACGACCGAGGCCGGCGCCTACCCGGTGATCCTCGTGAGCTACGGCATCGCCTGCAAGGGCTACGAGGACGCCGCCACGGGCGAGCTCGTCGCGGCCTGGATGTCCTACGTCGTGTCCGAGGACGGCCAGGCCGCCTCCGAGGAGGCCGCCGGCTCCGCGCCGATCTCGGACGAGCTCCGCGCCGAGGCCGAGGACTCCATCGCCCTCATCGCCGGCAGCTGACCATGGCCGCGCCCGTCGCCACTCCCGCCCGGTCGACGGGCGCCCGGCGCCGCCCCGGGGACACCGCGTTCTCCGGGGCGGCGGCGGGCAGCGCCGTCCTCATCCTCGTCGTCCTCGCGGGCGTCGCGCTCTTCCTCCTCGTCCAGGCCTTCCCGGCCATCACCGCCGACCCGGCGGACCTGCCCGGCGGCGAGGGCCTCGCGGTCTACGTCGTGCCGCTGCTCTTCGGCACGATCCTCGCCTCGCTCGTCGCCCTCGTCGTGGCGACGCCCTTCGCCGTGGGCATCGCGCTCTTCACGTCGCACTACGCCCCTCGGCGCCTGTCCCAGGCCCTCGGGTACGTCGTCGACCTCCTCGCCGCCGTGCCGAGCATCGTCTACGGCCTCTGGGGCGTCTTCGTCCTCGCGCCGACGCTGCAGCCGGCCTACGCCTGGCTCGCGGAGAACGTCGGCTGGGTCCCCTTCTTCGCCGGCCCCGCCTCGGCGACCGGCCGGACGATCCTCACGGCCTCGCTCGTGCTCGCCGTGATGATCCTGCCGATCATCACGGCGTTGTCCCGTGAGGTGTTCCTCCAGACGCCCCGTCTCCACGAGGAGGCCGCGCTGGCCCTCGGGGCGACCCGGTGGGAGATGATCCGGTACGCGGTCATCCCCTACGGCCGCTCCGGCATCATCAGCGCGTCGATGCTCGGTCTGGGCCGCGCCCTCGGCGAGACGATGGCCGTGGCCCTCGTCCTGTCCGGCTCCGCCGTGGGCATCACGTTCAACCTCATCAGCAGCGGGAACCCGACGACGATCGCGGCGAACATCGCGCTGCAGTTCCCCGAGGCCACCGGGCTCGGCGTCAACACGCTCATCGCCACGGGCCTCGTCCTCTTCGTCGTCACCTTCGCCGTCAACTTCGCCGCGCGCGCCGTCGTCAACCGCCGCAAGGACTTCTCGGGAGCTGCCGGATGAGCCGCACCTCGCCGCCCCCCGCCGCCCCGTCGGCGCCGGGCGTCCCCGGCACCACCCCGCCCGGGCCGCGGCCCACCTCCCTCGGCAGCGGCAGCGGGCGGCTGCCCCGGTGGGCGCCGGCGGGTGCCGTCGGCCTCGCCGTGCTGCTGGCGGTGGCGCTGGCCGTCACGGGCACCTCGGCGATCCTCGCCGCCGTCGTCGGCGCCGCGGTGGCGACCCTGCTCCTCGTCGGCGCCTCGCGCGCCGTCGAGGGGCCGCGCCGGGCGACGGACCGCTTCGTCACGTGCCTCGTCACCATCGCCTTCGCGGTGGCGCTCGCGCCGCTCCTGTCGCTGCTCTTCACGGTGATCAGCCGCGGCGCACGGCGCCTCGACGGCGAGTTCCTCACCTTCTCGATGCTCGGGGTCGTCGGCGAGGGCGGCGGCGCTTACCACGCGATGATGGGCACGCTCATCATCACCCTCATCGCGACCCTCATCTCGGTGCCCATCGGCGTCATGACCGCCATCTACCTCGTCGAGTACGGCGGCGGGAAGCTGGCCCGCTGGATCACGTTCCTCGTCGACGTCATGACGGGCATCCCGTCGATCGTCGCCGGGCTCTTCGCCATCGCCCTCTTCACGCTCTTCTTCGGCCCGGGCGTCCGGATGGGCGTCATCGGCTCCGTCGCCCTGTCGGTGCTGATGATCCCGATCGTCGTCCGGTCGGTGGAGGAGATGCTGAAGATCGTGCCGGCCGAGCTGCGCGAGGCCGCCTACGCCCTCGGCGTCCCCAAGTGGCTGACCATCGTCAAGGTGGTCCTCCCGACCGCCGTCTCGGGCATCGCGAGCGGCATCACCATCGCCATCGCCCGCGTCATCGGGGAGACGGCCCCGCTGCTCGTCACGGTCGGCATCACGACCGGGCTGAACCTCAACCCCTTCGACGGGCGCATGGCCACGCTCCCGGTGTACGCCTACTACCAGTTCACGCAGCCGGGCGTCCCGGCCGAGGCCGCGATCGACCGGGCCTGGACGGCGGCGCTCCTGCTCATCATCATCGTCATGCTGCTCAACGTCGTGGCCCGTGTCGTGGCCCGCGCCCTCGCCCCCAAGGGCGCCCGGTGAGCGCCGGCCGCGTCGGGCCCGCCGGCGCCGCGCGACCCGCCCGCCCCGACCTGACCCCCCGACCCGCCGGCGACACCCGCAGGAGGCCCTCCATGAGCCGTCGCATCGACGTCTCCGACCTCGACATCTACTACGGCTCCTTCCTGGCCGTCGAGGGCGTCTCGATGGCCATCGAGCCCCGTAGCGTCACGGCCCTCATCGGCCCGTCCGGCTGCGGCAAGTCGACCTTCCTCCGGTCGCTCAACCGCATGCACGAGGTCATCCCCGGCGCCCGCGTCGACGGCAAGGTCGTCCTCGACGGCCAGGACCTCTACGGCAGCGACATGGACCCCGTGGACGTGCGGCGCAACATCGGCATGGTGTTCCAGCGCCCCAACCCGTTCCCGACGATGTCCATCGCTGAGAACGTCCTCGCCGGCATGCGCCTCAACAACAAGCGCCTCAAGCGCTCGGAGGCCGACGACCTCGTCGAGCGCGCGCTGCAGGGCGCCAACCTCTGGAACGAGGTCAAGGACCGCCTCGACCGCCCGGGCGCCGGCCTCTCCGGCGGTCAGCAGCAGCGGCTGTGCATCGCCCGCGCCATCGCGGTGCAGCCGCAGGTGCTCCTCATGGACGAGCCGTGCTCCGCGCTCGACCCCATCTCGACCCTCGCCATCGAGGACCTCATGGTCGAGCTGAAGAAGGACTACACGATCGTCATCGTCACCCACAACATGCAGCAGGCGTCCCGGGTGTCGGACCGCACGGCCTTCTTCAACATCGCGGGCACCGGCAAGCCGGGCAAGCTCATCGAGATGGACGCCACCGAGACGATCTTCTCGACGCCGTCCGTCAAGGCCACCGAGGACTACGTCAGCGGCCGCTTCGGCTGAGCCGGACCCCCTCGCGCCGGACGCCCGGTCCCCCTCGGGGGCCGGGCGTCCGTGCGTCCCGGGGTCGTGCGGCGCGCGGGCCGGGCGCCGCGGTCACGCCCCGGCGAGCAGGTCGAGCACGACGACGACGACGGCCGCGAGCAGCGCCGACGCCGGGACGGTGACCACCCACGCGACGAGCACCCGCCGGACCACGTGCCAGCGCACCCGGCGCAGCGACGTGGCGGCGCCCGCGCCGACAACGGCCGACGTCACCGAGAGGGACGTCGAGACCGGCTGCCCGAGGATCAGCGCGGAGACGTGCAGCGCGCCGGCCGTCGCGGTCTGGGCGGCGAGCGCGGCCGGGGCGTCGAGGGTCACCAGCCGCTCCCCCACCGTCCGGGCGATGGGGCGGCCGCCGGTCGCGTAGCCGGCGGCCAGCGCGACCGCCACGACGACGACGGCCCACACGGGCGGGTCCGGGTGGTCGAGCGTGCTGGCCCCCGGCACCGTGCCCGCCGCCACCAGCCCGGTGACGACGACGGCCGCGGTGCGCTGCGCGTCGATGACGCCGCTGCCGACCGCGGTGGCCGCCGCCGCGACGGCCGTGGCCGTCCGCATCCGGCGGTGGGCGCGCGCCGGCATCGCCGCCGCCGCGAGGCGGCACAGCAGCAGGTACGTCGCCGCGGACAGGCCGCCGACCACGACGACGACGACGAACGCCGGCACCACCACCGCCCCGAGCAGGGCGTCCCAGCGGACGCCGCCCGTCGACGAGCCCAGCCCCGCGCCGGCGACGCCGCCGAAGAGGGCCTGCGTCGTCGAGGTGGGCAGCCCCCGCCAGAAGGTGACGAGGTTCCAGACGAGGGCGCCCGCCAGCGCCGCCACGAGCACGCGCAGGCCCTCGGGGCCGGACGGGACGACGGCGACGTCGGGCACCGCGAGGGTCACCCACAGCCCGCCGAGGAGGCCGCCGAGGACCACGAGGACAGCCGCGAGCAGGGCCGCGGCCCTGGGGTCGAGCGCGCGCACCGCGACGGGCGCCGCCGTGGTGCCGGCCGCGCCGTGGAGGCCGTTGGAGACGGCGAAGGCGAGGGCCAGGACGACGACGGCCACGAGCAGGGCCGTCACGGGTGAGGGCTCATCAGGGCTCCACGAGGGCGATGGTCTCGACGACGTGCGCGAGGCGCTCGAAGGCGGCGGTGGCCGCCTCGAGCCGCTCGACGACGTCGCGCAGGCGCAGCGCGCGCACGAGGTCGCCGGACTGCTCGGCGAGGTCGAGGGTCGTGGCGCGCAGCCCGAGGAGGACCTCCGACGCGCGGTTGTCGAGGCGGTTGACCTCGACCCAGTACTCGGCGAGGCGGTCGGCCTGCTCGACGCGCGGCATGGCCGCCACCGTCAGCTCGGCCTGGCGGACGAGGACCTGCGCGACGTCGACGACCTCGCGCGGCAACGTCTCGAGGCGGTGGACGACGACGAGCCGTGCGGTGGCGGTGATCTCGTCGAGGCACGTGTCGAGGGCCTGCGCCAGGTGCTGGACGTCGCGCCGGGCGAAGGGCGGGCCGAAGGTCGAGGTGAGGCGCCGGGCGACGAGGTGGACGGCGTCGTCGGCGTCGTGCTCGGCCTCGACGAGGCGGGCGAGCAGGGCGGGCCGGGCGGCGGCCGGGCCGCCGAGGAGCTCGGCCAGCACCTGCGCCCCCGCGAGGACGGAGCCGGCGACGCGGCCGAAGAGGACCGGGAAGGAGCCCTGCGAGCGCGGGCGCAGACGCACGGGACCTCCTGCGGGACGGGCGGCCGCGGGGGCCGGGGGCGGACCAGGCTAGGGCAGCGCCCCGCCGTCGCCGTCCACCGCGGCCCCGCCCCCGTCGGCCGCCGGGGCGTCGTCGACCCCGAGGGCGTCGTCGATCTCGGCGGGGGTCAGCGACCCGTCCTTCTCCGAGGCGGCGACGACGACGGCGCCGTAGAGCTCGATCTCGTCGGCCAGCTCGACGTCGCCGAGCGCGCCGGGGGGCACCGGGGGGAGGGGGACGGGCGTGACCTGCCCGCCGTCGGGCCGACCGCTCTCGGGTGCCACACCTGCTCCTCATCTCCCCCGAGACGTCGGGGCGCGCTCGCGCCCACGGGCCCGCCCGGGCTGTGCACGACCCCCCTGCCGACCTCCGCGCACGCTACGCCGCCGAGCACCGCCCCGTGCCCCGGAGGGCACGAGTGACCCGGACGGGTCGCGACGACCTACGGTCGGGGGGTGGCGGACCGGCGGGACGAGACGGACCTGGCCGCGGAGGTGCTCGGGGCGCTGCGGCGCACCGCCTTCCTCCTCGAGCGCGAGCTGGCGAGCACCCACCGGGTCAAGGCCTTCCGGGGGGCGGCGACGACGATCGGCCGCACGCCGCCCGACGAGCTGGCCCGGCGCGTGGACGCCGGCACCCTCGACGAGCTGCCCGGCGTCGGGCGCACGACGGCCGCCCTCGTCGCCGACGTCGCGGCCGGCCGGCGACCGGCCTACCTCGTCGAGCTCGAGGAGCGGCAGGCCCCGCTCGTCGACCCGGACGACGAGGGGGCGGCGGGCGGCGCGGCGCTGCGGGCCGCCCTGCGCGGCGACCTGCACCTGCACTCCGACTGGAGCGACGGCGGCAGCCCCGTGGAGGACATGGCCGTCACGGCCGTCGAGCTCGGCCACGAGTACGCGGCGCTCACCGACCACTCGCCCCGCCTCAAGGTCGCCCACGGGCTGACGCCGGCGCGGCTGCGGAAGCAGCTGGAGCTGCTCGACGGGCTGGCGGCGCCGCTGGCCCCCTTCCGGCTGCTCTCGGGCATCGAGGTCGACGTCCTCTCCGACGGCGCGCTCGACCAGGAGGACGAGCTGCTCGGCCGGCTCGACGTCGTCGTCGCCTCGGTCCACTCCGAGCTGCGGATGGAGCGGCGGGCGATGACCCGGCGCATGGTCCGCGCCGTGCAGGACCCGCACACCGACGTGCTCGGCCACTGCACGGGCCGGTACGTGCAGCCGCGCGAGGGCGTCGGGAAGGCGCGCCCGGAGAGCGAGTTCGACGCCGGGGCCGTCTTCGCCGCCTGCGCGGAGGCCGGGGTGGCGGTGGAGGTCAACTCGCGCCCCGAGCGGCTCGACCCGCCGCTGCGCCTGCTGCGCCTGGCCGTCGAGGCCGGGTGCCTCTTCAGCATCGACACCGACGCCCACGCCCCCGGCCAGCTGGACTGGCAGGAGCGCGGCTGCGCCCGCGCCGCCCGCTGCGGCGTCCCGCCCGAGCGGGTCGTCAACACCTGGCCGGTCGAGGACCTGCTCGCCTGGACCGCGGACCACGCGCACCGCCCCGCCTGACCACCGCCTCCTGGACGTGGGACCACGACGGGGCGGTGCGGCGTCGGTCAGCGCTGCGCCGGGTCCCGGTCGGCGGCCAGCTCGTCCCGCCAGCTGCGGGGCTCGTCCGCGGTGTCGGCGCCGTCACGCTCGCCCGAGCGGGCGGCGTCGGCGGCGCGGCGCTCGGCCATCTCGGACTCGCCCGGGCCCTGGAAGTCCCGCGCGCGCGTGACGGCGGCGATGCTGCCGGTGAACAGGCCCGTCTCCCCCGTGGAGGGTGCGGGCCGCTGCTCGTCGGCGCTCCCCGCCCGGCGCGGGGCCGGTGGCGCGGGCGGCGTCGGGTGCGTCCCCGTGCGCTGCTCGACCGGCAGGCGCGGCTCCTCGCGCTCCTCGTGGACCGGCCGGCCGCCCGTCGTGGCGCCGCCGGCGACGTCGGCCACGCGGCTGCGCGGGAGGGCGTCCGGCGCGTTGACCTGCATCCACACGACGAGGGCCTCGCGGACCTCGGCGCGCAGGTCCGCGAGCGTCGGCCCGTCGACGGCGCTGACGATGACCCGGAGGTTGATCGCCCCGCCGACGGCGTCCATGACCTGCAGCAGGCCCACGCGGCCGTCCCACCGGTCGGTGGCGGCCAGCACGCGGTCCAGCTCGGCGCGCAGGCCCTCGAGCGGGACCGACCAGTCGACGTCGAGCATGACGGTGCCCATGACCTGCGAGTCCTTGCGCGTCCAGTTCTCGAAGGGCGTCGTCGTGAAGTACGTCGACGGGAGGATGAGGCGCCGGTCGTCCCAGACGTGGACCACCACGTAGGTGAGGGTGATCTCCTCGATGCGCCCCCACTCCCCCTCGACGACGACGACGTCGTCGACGCGGATGCCGTCCGTGAAGGCGATCTGCAGGCCGGCGAAGAGGTTGGCGATGGAGGTCTGCGCGGCGAGGCCGGCCACGATGCCCACGACGCCGGCCGAGGCGAAGAGGGTGGCGCCGTACTCCCGCGCGCCGGGGATGGTGAGGAGCATCGCGCCGACGGCGAAGACGACGATGATCGCGACGGTGAGCCGGCGGAGCAGCGACGCCTGGGTCTGGACGCGGCGGGCGCGCCGGTTGTCGGCGACGTCCGTCCCGTAGCGCGAGAGCGTCACGTCCTCGAGGACGAAGACGGCCGACGCCACGATCCAGGCGACCATCGCGATGATGACGAGGTTGGCCACGTAGGCGAGCGGCTCCGCCCACCCGGCCTGCAGCGTCGCGGCCTCGAGGACCACCCGGGCCGCCACGACGACGAGCAGCACCCGGAAGGGCCGCCGAGCGCGCTGCTCGACGTCGGCGACGACGGCCGACCGGCGTCCGACCCGGCGGGCGACGCCCGTGACGAGCAGGCCGACGACGAAGGCCGCCGCGACGCCGACGAGCAGGTACAGCAGCACGGTGGACGCCGACGCCTCGACGATGTCGGAGGGCAGGGCCGCCTCGGTGACGGCGCCCGAGCCCTCCTCGTCGGGAGCGGTCGTGGCGAGCAGGGCAGGCAGGTGCACGGGGGCGGACCTCCGGGGGCTGGTGGCGTACGGCGGCGACGTCGACGGCGCCCGGCAGCCGTCCACGATGCGCGACGGGGCCGTCCCCCGGCAAGCCGGGCCCCGCCGCGGGCCCGCCCTCGGAGCCCCTCCTGCGTGCGCTCCCAGCGCCCTGCCAGCCGACGGCCCCCGGCCGGGCGTCAGAGGCCGGGCAGCGCCGCCCCGGGCACGTCGAGGGCGTCGGCGGCGCCCGCAGCGCCCATCTCGACCCGCGGGACGGGCAGCAGGTCCACGAGCGGGGCGACGACGCTGCCGTAGAGGTCGGGCCGGCGGTCGTTCCAGAAGTGGCCCGGCCGGCCCGGGGCGCGGTCGCGGGAGGCGTGGAGGTCGACGTCGGCCCAGGCGGTGCCCTCGCCGACGACGGGCTCGCTGACGACCCAGCCCTCGGCGCTGACGACGGCGGAGCCCTCGGTCCACTCGACGCCGAGCTCGGTGCCCGTGCGGTCGGCGCAGACGACGGCGACGTGGTTGGCCCGGGCCGCGCCCATGGCCGCGACCTGGCCGATGGGCCGCTCGCCCGCGGGGCGCGGGCCCCGCTCCCAGTTCGTCGGCACGGCGATCAGGTCGGCACCGGCGAGGGCGGCCGCGCGGGGCCACTCGGGGAAGCCCAGGTCGTAGCAGATGAGGGCCGCGACCCGGCCGTGCGCCGTCTCCACGACGGTGGGCGCGGCGCCGCCGGGCGTGAACAGCCGCCGCTCGCCGCCCCACAGATGCACCTTGCGGTAGACGGCGCGCACGCCGGACGCGTCGACGACGGCGGCGCTGTTGTGGACCGCGCCGTCCTCGCCCAGCTCGCAGAAGCCGCCGACGACGACGGCGCCGGGCCGCGCCCGGCAGGCGTCGGCCCACCCGGTCAGCACCGACGAGCCGGCGGTGACGGCGAGCGAGCGCGCCTCGTCGGCGTCGGCCATGAGGTAGCCGCTCGTGACGAGCTCGGGCAGGACCACGAGGTCGACGCCCGCCGCGAGCGCCGCGGAGACCGCGGCGGTCGACCGTTCGGTGTTGCCGGCGAGGTCGCCGAGGACCGGCGCCAGCTGCAGGGCGGCCACGCGGGCCGGGGGACGGGCGGGCTCGTCACGGGTGACGACGACGTGGCTCACGGGCTGCTCCGATCGGCGGAGGTGGGGCTCGGCGGGGCGCGAGAGCCGGACGGTAGCCCGCGACGGGGCGACCGCGACCCCCCGGTGGCGAACTGTGACCACGTGTGCACCCGACGGCTGCCGCCCGTCCACCCGCCGTCCCCCGGGGCCGCGCCCGGAGGCGCTGGCTAGGGTCGACGCCCGTGCTCACCGCGCGGCCGTCGGCCGACCCGAGGCTCGCCGTCGTCGTCATCACGCACCGCCGCCGCGAGGAGGTCCTGCGCTGCCTCGAGCGGCTGCGGGACGCCCCCGAGCGGCCCGCCGTCGCCGTCGTCGACAACGGCTCGGACGACGGGACGGCCGAGGCCGTGGCGCGGGAGCACCCCTGGGCGTTGCTCGTCGCGCTGCCCGAGAACCTCGGCGCGCTGGGCCGCGACGCGGGCGTCGCGGCGCTGGAGCGCGGCCCGGGCCCCGCGCCGGAGTTCGTGGCCTTCTGCGACGACGACACCTGGTGGGAGCCGGGCTCCCTCGCGCTCGCGGCCGACGTCCTCGCCGCCCACCCGGCCCTGGCCTGCGTGACCGCGCGCATCCTCGTCGAGCCCGGCGCCCGCGAGGACGCGATCGTCGCCGAGCTGCGCGACTCCCCCGTCGAGGGGCCCGCGTGGCTGCCCGGGCCGGCGCTCGGCAGCTTCCTCGCGGGTGCGTCGGTGGTGCGCCGCAGCGCCTTCCGCGAGGTCGGCGGCTTCTCGCGCCGGCTCTGGCTCGGCGGCGAGGAGGAGCTCATGGCGTCCGACCTCGCGGCGGCCGGCTGGGAGCTCTGCTACCTGCCCGACCTCGTCGTCCACCACCAGCCCTCGCCCGCCCGGGAGCGGCTGCGCCGTCGCCGTGACGGCGTCCGCAACACGCTGTGGTTCACCTGGTTGCGGCGCCCGCTGCCGGCGGCCGCCCGCCGGACGCGGCACCTGCTCGGCAGCATCCCCCGCGACCGCACCAGCGCCCAGGGCGTGCGCGCGGCCCTCGCCGGCCTCCCCTGGGTCGTCCGCGAGCGCCGGGTCCTCCCGCCCTACGCCGAGGCCCGCTTCCTCGCCCTCGAGGACGCCCAGCGCCGGTCGACGGCCCGCCACTACGGCTGACCCCGCCACCCGCCCCGGCCGCCGGTGAGGGGCGCGGGCGGTGACGAGTCGGCGGTGAGGGGCCGGCGTGGAGGGGCGGCCGGGGTCAGGCGCCGCGGCGGCGGCAGCGGACGGCGAGGAGCGCCACGTCGTCGTCGACCTCGGCGCCCACCTGCTGCAGGAGGGCGTCGCACAGCTCCTCGGCGTCCGCGCCGGCGGCCACGAGCGCCGCCGTCGCCTCGCGCACCCAGGTCATCCCGTCGGACAGGTGCGCGTCCCGCCGCTCCACGAGGCCGTCGGTGTAGAGCAGCAGCGTCGAGCCGGGCGGCATCAGCACCTCGTGGTCGCGCCGCGACGCCTCGACGCCCAGCCCGAGCAGGAGGTCGCTGCGCCGCGTCAGCAGCTCCGCCCGGCCGTCGGGGTGGACGAGGACCGGCGGGGGGTGGCCGGCGTTGGACCAGCGCAGCAGGTGCGCGCCGTCGCGGGCGCCGTCGACGGGCTCCACCCGGGCCAGGACCCCGGTGGCGAGCGCGCCGACGCGGAGGTCGCCCATCGCGCGGTCGAGCGCCGTCAGCACGAGGGCGGGCGGCTCCGCGAGGGCGTGCCCGACGCCCCGCAGCACGTTGCGCACCTGCGCCATCGCGACGGCGGCCCCGGCGTCGTGGCCGCTGACGTCCCCGACGACGACGCACGTGCCCCCGTCGGCCGCGACGAAGGCGTCGTACCAGTCGCCGCCGACCCGCAGGTCCGACCCGGCCGGCTGGTACCGCGCGGCGAGCTGGAGGCCCGCCGGCTGCGGGAGCTCCCCGAGCAGGTCGCGCTGGAGCGCCTCCGACATCGAGCGCGCCAGCGCTCCCGACTCCCGCTCGGCGGTGTGCGCCCGCGCCCGCTCGAGGGCGGTCCCGAGGACGCCCGCGACGAGCACGAGGAACTCGAGGTAGACCCCGTCCGCGGGCACCTCGTCGTGGAGGCCGACGACGAGCACCGGGCGCTCCGGGCGGGGCGCCGCGCCCGGCAGCCGGACGAGGGCCCGCGTGCGGCCGGCCGCCGTCGTGCCGCCGAGGACGACGTCCCGCCCCGCGGGCATGCCCCCGGCGACCGCGGGCAGGAGGTCGACCTCCGGGAGGTCCAGCGCCGCGGCGCGCAGCAGCGGCAGGGCCTCCTCCCCGAGGAGGTCGGGGTCCTCGAGGTCGGTGAGCCGCTCGCTGAGGCGCGCCAGGAGCTCGAGGCGCCGGCGGTCGACGACCTGGTGCGTCGTCTCGGCGGTGATGTCGAGGACGCCGACGACGCGCCCCTCGTCGTCCCGGACCGGCGAGTAGCCGAAGGTGAAGAAGCGCTCGAGGACCTTGCCGCCCGGCCCCGCGAGCGGCATCCGGACGTCCTCGGCCCACGTGGGCCCCTCGTCGGCGAGGACGCCGCGGAGCATCGGCTCGATGTCGGCCCACGCCTCGGGGAAGACGTCGACGCAGCGGCGCCCGAGGGCGTCGGGGTGCTTCTCGCCGATCGTCTCCGCGTAGGGCTCGTTGTAGACGAGGACGAGGTCGTCGCCCCACAGCAGCGTCGCAGGGAAGCGGGTCGTGAGGACGAGACCGACGGCGTGACGCAGGGCCTGGTCCCAGCCCGACGGCGGGCCGAGCGGGGTGGACGCCCAGTCCACCGACTCGTACAGGGCCATGAGCGGCCCGGCGTCGGCGTAGGGCTCTCTCACCCCGCGATCTTAGGTGGGCGCGACGGACCTCCACGCACCCGGCGCGGGGAGACGCCGGTCACGCCCCGCGCCCGGTCGCGAGGGGCGGCCGTCAGAGCTGCGCGCGGGTCTCGAGGACGGGGTCGTCGCGCAGCGCGCGACGCTGCAGCGTGAGGACCACCGACGCGAGCACCGCCGAGATGAGCGAGCCCACGAGCACGGCGACCTTGGCGCCGTCCTGCATCTCGCCGGGCTCGAACGCCAGCTCGCTGATGAGCAGCGAGACGGTGAAGCCGATACCGGCGAGCAGCGAGACGCCGAGGAGGTGGGACGGGCGGAGCCCCTGGGGGATCTCCAACGGCGTCAGGCGGGCCACGAGCGTGGTGACGACCATGATGCCGAACACCTTGCCCACCACGAGGCCGAGGACGACGGCGAGGGCGACGGGCTGGCCCAGCACGCTGCCGAGACCGCCCGCGTCGACGACGGAGACGCCGGCGGCGAAGAAGGCGAAGACGGGCAGCGCCAGGCCGGCCGACCAGGGCCGCACCGCGTGCTCGTAGCGCTCGGAGGGCGACAGCGCCTCGCCGCGGCGGGCGACGGCGGGCACGGTGAAGCCGAGGACGACACCCGCGACGGTGGCGTGGACGCCCGACTCGTGCACCATCGCCCAGGCCACGACGGCGGCGGCGGCCATGACGACGAGGACGACCACCCGCGTCGCACCGCTCACGGGCCGCAGCCGCGCCAGCACCGCGAAGAGCAGGACGAGCGGCAGCGCCGCCAGCAGCCACAGGACGGCGAGGTCCGCGGTGTAGAAGATCGCGATGATGGTGATGGCGAGCAGGTCGTCGACGACGGCCAGCGTCAGCAGGAAGGTCCGCAGGCCCACCGGCAGGCCCTTGCCGACGACGGCCAGCACGGCCACCGCGAAGGCGATGTCCGTCGCGGTGGGCACGGCCCACCCGTGCAGGGCGTCGACGCCCGACACGAGGACGACCACCGTGTAGATCGCGGCCGGCAGCGCCATCCCGCCCACGGCGGCGATGGCCGGCACCGCCGCCGTCTTGGGGTCGCGCAGGGTCCCCGCGACGATCTCGCGCTTGAGCTCGAGCCCGACGACGAAGAAGAAGACGGCGAGGAGCCCGTCGGCCGCCCACGTGGCCAGGGACAGGTCGAGGTGCAGCGACGCCGGCCCGACGACCGTCTCGGCGATGCCCGCGTACGTCCCCCGCCACGGCGAGTTGGCCCACACGAGCGCGACGGCGGCACCGGCGAGGAGGAGGAGGCCGCCGAGCCGCTCGCCGGACAGGACGTCGGAGAGGCTGTGGCGCCCACCGGGCAACGGGTGGTGACCCAGGCTGCTCCCCCCGGGGGGGCCCGGGGTCGGGTCGGTGGGGCTCATGGGCGTGGTCACGGCGGGCTGACCTCCGGGGTCGACGACGGGAGTGCCGACCAGACTTCCCGGCTCACCGCCGCGGCGACCGCGGGCGGTCCCAGCGTACGGCCGCGCGGAGGCGCCCCGCGACGGCGACGGGGCGCCGCGGCGCTCACCGCACGAGCACGTCCCTCCCCCGCCACACCTCCCGCTGGGCGCCCTCGGGGTCGTCGACGACGCGGTCGACGTCGTCGAGCACGAGCGTGGCGCGGCGCTCCTCGTCGTACCGCGGCCAGGCCCCGAGCGCGGGGTCCGGCGTGCCGTGGGCGACGAAGTGCAGCCAGTGCCGCTGCAGGCGGTCGGCGAGGGCCGCGAGGGTCCCGTCGCGGTCCAGCCGCCGCAGCGCCCTCCCGGCCGCGCTCGGCCACAGCAGGTGCAGCTCGAGGCCGTGCGTGGCGCCGAGGCCGAGGACGGCGGTGCCGCGGTCGAGGCGGTAGCGGTACACCGGCGCCCGACGGGCGTGCGCGTCGCTGTGGTGGACGCTCGGCATCGTGAAGACGAGGTGGCTGCCGAGGTCGGTGAGGCCGCGCTCGTCCCGCGGGTAGGCGGGGAGCACCTGCTCGACGACCTCGGGGCCGGCGGCCGCCTCCAGGGCGGCCACGAGCCGGGCCCGCGTCTCCGGCAGGACGTCGCGGGCGACGGTCCGGAAGAGCGTGTGCTCGTCGCGGTTGGTGCCCGCGAGCAGCGGCACGGGCGGCACGTCCGCCGCGTGGGCGTCCGGCAGCGACGCCGGCAGGAGGTCGTCGTCGAACCACGGCCGGGTCGTCAGCCCCTGCGCCCGGGTGGCGGACAGCGCCTGCCCCACCGCCAGCACCTCCCGGGTCGACGCCCGCCAGAGGCCCTCCGGCTCCTCCCGGCTCACGCCGAGCCGCGAGCACAGGTCCCGGGCCAGGCGGGCGGCGTCCTCCCGGTCGGTCGCGATGGTGAGCGCGCCGCTCTGGCAGACCGCCTGCGCGAAGAGGCCTCTCGCGGCGGGGCTCGTCATGAGCAGCGCGACCGCCGCCGAGCCGGCCGACTCCCCCGCCAGCGTCACCCGTGCCGGGTCGCCCCCGAAGGCCTCCACCTCGTCCCGCACCCACTCCAGCGCCCGGACGACGTCGCGCAGGCCCGGGTTGCTGGGGACGCGGTCGGGGTCGACCCCGAGACCGCCCGGCCGGGTGCGAGCGACGACGTCGCCGACGTCGACGAAGCCGAGGACGCCGAGCCGGTACCCCACGCAGACCACGACGACGTCGCCCCGGGCCGCGAGCCCTGCGCCGTCGTAGGCGCCGGGGCTGCCGCTGGAGAAGGCGCCGCCGTGGACCCAGACGAGGACGGGCCGACGCCGGCCGTCGGCGGCGGCGCCGGCCGGCGCGTGGACGTCGACGGTGAGGCAGTCCTCGGTCCGGCGGCCCGTGGTCCCCAGCGCCAGGCCGATCGGGCCGGGCACGACGGGGACCACCTGGGCGCTCGCCGGGCCGGGGCGCGTGGCGTCGCGCACGCCCGTCCACGGCTCGTGCGGCCGGGCGGGCCCGAAGCGGTGCGCGCCCAGCGGCGGGCGGGCGTAGGGCACGCCGCGCCAGGAGTCGGCCTCGCCGTGGGGGGTGCTGCGACGGACGCCGCGGACGGCCCCGGTCGGCGGCGACGCGACGGGGGCGGCGTCGGGGGCGGTCGCGGTGCTGCTCACGCGGCCACTGTGGGCCGCCCCGGGCCGGCCCACCAGCGGGCGGCGACGACTCGTCGACCTCTCATGGGGACCGCACAGGAGCCGCACAACGACGGCGCCGAGGGTCCGGCCATGACCTCGAACCGTCTCTCGCCCAGCGCCCTCGCCTCCCGCGGCCGCCGCCGCCTGTCCACCGCCGTCACGTCGCTCGCCCTCGTCGGCACGCTCGTGCTCGGCGGGTGCGCCGCCACGACGACGGACACGTCGTCGGCCGGCACGACCTCCACCACGACGACGTCCGCCACGACCGACGCGACCACCGCCTCGGCGATCGACACGACCGCCGCCGGCACCACCGACGCCACGACGACCGCCGGCACCATCAGCGACACCGCGGCCGCTGCCCAGGCCTTCCTCGCGACGCTCACCGACGAGCAGCGGGAGCAGGTGCTCTACGCCTACGACGACGAGACGAAGTCCACGTCGTGGTCGAACTTCCCCGTCACCTTCGTCGAGCGCGCCGGGCTGGACCTCACGGACCTGACCGCGGAGCAGCAGGCGGCCGCGATGGCAGTCGTCGAGGCGCTGCTGTCCGAGGAGGGCTACGCGACGGTCACCGGGATCATGGGCGGCGACCAGTACCTGGCGGACGAGTCCAGCAGCACCGAGGAGAGCCTCGGCCAGTACTACATCGCCTTCTTCGGCGACCCCTCCGACACCTCGGCCTTCACCGTCCAGGTCGGCGGCCACCACCTCGGGATCAACGCCACCCTCGACGGCACCGCCGACGCCATCACCTTCGCGCCCACCCACCTGGGCGTCCAGCCGGCGGTCTACACCGACGCCGATGGCGACGAGGTCCAGCCCTTCGACGGCATCTACACCGACGCTTTCGCCTTCTTCGACTCCCTCACCGCCGAGCAGCAGGCGACGCTCACCTCCGGCGAGGTCACCTCCTGCGCCCCCGGTGACACCTGCGACTTCGCCACCGGCACCGGGCTGACGGGCGCCGACCTCACCGACGAGCAGCGGGAGCTGCTGCTGCAGCTCGTCGCGAGCTGGGCGGGCATGGCCGACGAGGAGACCACGGCGACCGCCCTGGCCGAGATCGAGGCCACCCTCGACGACACCGTCGTCGCCTGGTCCGGCGAGACGACCTACGACATGTCCAGCGGCGACGGGATCAGCTTCTCGATCTCGGGGCCGGACGTGTACGTCTCGTTCCAGGCCCAGCAGGGCTCCGCCGGCGCCGACGTCGACGGCGTCACGACCTCCGGGTGGGGCCACGTCCACACCATCTACCGCGACCCGACGGACGACTACGCGGGCAGCGTCACGCAGCAGGCGGCGACGTCCGGCCCGGGGGCGGGCGGCGGCGCCACCGCCGGCGGCCCCGGCGACGGCGGCACGCCGCCGAGCGGCGCCCCGGAGGAGACCTCCGCCGACGCCACCGCGGCGGCCTGACCCGCCGGCGCCGCGCACCGACCTGCACAGGTCCACGTGCTCGGGCGTCGTCCCAGGTCACGACGTCGGCGGCAGGCCTCACCCGGACGTGTGCAGGTCGGTCGGCGCGTCTGCCCCGTCCGGGCGCACCCGGGCGGCTGGGACGATGGGGGCATGGCCCGTCCCACCAGCGCTGCCCGACCGACCACCTCACGCGGGGCCCGGCTCGTCGCCCGTCTGCGCCGCCCGCCCGCCTCCCCCCTCGTCCGCGCCCGGGTGCGGACGGCCTTCCGCGTCCTCGCCGTCGTCGAGGCGCTGACGTGGGCCGGGCTGCTCGCCGGCATGACGTGGCACTACCTCCTGGGCCACGGCCGCGGCGGGATCGAGGTGTTCGGCGCCCTCCACGGGGCGGCCTTCGTCGCCTACGGCACGGTCGCGCTGCTCACGTGGTGGGTGCAGCAGTGGCGGCCGGTCGTGGGCCTGCTGTCCCTCGCGGCGGCGGTCCCGCCCTTCGGGACCATCGCCTTCGAGGTGTGGGCGCAGCGCCGCGGGCACCTCGACGACCGCACCCCCGCCTGACCCGCCGGACGACGAAGGCCCCCACCCGCCGGAGCGGGTGGGGGCCTTCGTCGTCACGGGCGGGAGGTCAGCGGCCCTCGTCGTCCCGGTCGCGGCGGACCATGGCGCGACGGCCCTTGATGGTGCTGCCGCGCAGGGCGCTCACGACGTCGTCGGCGGCGCGCTCGGGCACCTCGACGAGCGAGAAGCGCTCGGTGATCTCGATGGCGCCGATGTCGCGGCCCGCGACCGACGTCTCGTTGGCGATGGCGCCGACGAGGTCGCCGGGACGGACGCCGGCGCGGCGGCCGACGCCGACGAAGAGCCGGACGTTGCCGGCGGCGGCACCGGAGCGCGGCGGGCGACCGCCACGGGCGGCCGCGCCGCCCCGGGGGCCGACGGGCCCGCGGCCGTCCCGGCTGTCCCGCCCGGGCCCGGAGCGCAGGCCGGCGCTCGGCGCGGGGATCTCCTGGTCGTCCGTGGCGCCGCGCGCGTCGTGCGCCAGACGCAGCGCGGCGAGCGCGACGTCGACGGCGTCGTGGTCGGCCAGCAGCGCGTCGAGCACGCCGCGGACGTCCTCGAGGTCGTCCCGGACGCCGGCGAGGGCGGCCGAGACGAGGCCGCGCGTCGTCTCGAGGCGCGAGGCGCGGAGGTCCGCGACGGTCGGGAGCGGGAGCACCGGCAGCGGGGTGCCGGTGAGGCGCTCGATGACCGAGAGCTGACGACGCTCGCGGGGCTCGGCCAGCGTGAGGGCGACGCCCTCGCGGCCGGCGCGACCGACGCGGCCGATGCGGTGGACGTAGGCCTCCGCCGCCGAGGGGACGTCGAAGTTCACGACGTGGGTGAGCACGTCGACGTCGAGGCCCCGGGCGGCGACGTCGGTGGCGACGAGGAGCTGCGTGGCGCCGGCCCGGAGGCGGCTCACGACCTTGTCGCGCTGCTCCTGGCTCATGCCGCCGTGGAGGCCCTCGGCCCGGTAGCCACGGGTGCCGAGCCGCTCGGTGACGGTGTCGACCTCCTCGCGGGTGCGGCAGAAGACGATGGCCGCCGTCGGCTGCTCGAGGTCGAGGATGCGGCCGAGCGCGGCGACCTTGTGCGGGCGGCCGACGAGGTACGCCGTCTGGCGGACGAGCGGCTGCTCGCCCTGCGAGGGCGCGGCGCGACGGATGCTGATGCGGACGGGCTCGCGCTGGTGGCGGCGGGCGATGCGGTCGATGCGCGGCGGCATCGTCGCCGAGAAGAGGACCGTCTGACGCTCGGACGGCGCGGCGGCGAGGATCTCCTCGATGTCCTCCGCGAAGCCCATGTCGAGCATCTCGTCGGCCTCGTCGAGGACGACGGTGCGCAGCCCGTCGAGGGGCAGCGTGCCGCGGCCGATGTGGTCGAGCGCGCGGCCCGGGGTGGCGACGACGACGTCGACGCCCCGCTCGAGCTCGCGGAGCTGCTTGCCGATCGGCGTGCCGCCGTAGACGGCGAGGACGCGGGCGCCCAGGTGCTTGCCGTAGGTGGCGACGGCCTCGGAGACCTGGAGCGCGAGCTCGCGGGTCGGGACGAGGACGAGGCCGACGGGGCGGCGGCCGCCGCCCGTGGGCACCTGCTCGAGCAGCGGCAGCGCGAAGGCCGCCGTCTTGCCCGTGCCGGTCGCGGCCTGGCCGAGCAGGTCGGCGCCGGTCAGCAGGGCCGGGATCGACTCGGCCTGGATGGGGGTGGGCTCCTCGTAGCCGAGGCCGTCGAGGGCGCGGAGCACCTCGGCGCGCAGGCCGAGGTCGGCGAAGGTGACGCCGGGGGTGTCGTCCGTCGCGGCGTCGGACGGGACGTCCTCGCGGCGGGACTGGGAGGGCAGGGTGCGCTCGTCGTCGCGCTCGTCGTGGACGGGGCGGTCGAGGGCAGGGGCGGTCACGGGATGGGTCTCCTCGGAGGTCGTCAGGTCGCCGCCGTCGACGGGACGCCGTCGGCGGCACGGAGGAGACCTGGCGGCCGTGGAACCCTGTGGAGACCTCTCGCCCTGCGTGCGTGCACCGCTGGTCTCGCGGCGGCACCTGGCTCTCGGTCTGACTTTGGACCCGCTCCGGGCGCAGCAGCGCCCGTCCTCCGGGTACGTCAAGTGTCCACCATCGCGGGGCATTCCCCGACCACCCGCCCGGACGCGGCCCGGGGGACCTGCTCGGGGACCTGCTCGGGGCCCTGCCGACGCCCCCGCGCTGTGGTGGGGTGGCGCGCGTGAGCAGCCCGGAGCCCGCCCCTCCCCCGCCACCGGTGCGCCTCGTCCAGCCGCGCGGCGTGCGGGTGGCGCTCGTCGTCTTCGCCGTCGTGTGGGCCGCCTTCGTCGGCGTGGGCCTGCTCCTGCCGGGCCTGGCCGGCGACCCGCTGCGCCTCGTCGCGGGCGTGCTGCTGCTCCTGGCCGGCTGGTTCGTCTCCTGGCGGCAGGCGACGACGTCGGTCGTGTCCGACGGCGACGACCTCGTCGTGCGCGGCGACTGGCGGACGGTGCGGCTGCCCCGCGCCGCACTGGCCGACGTCCGCGCCGAGGGCGGCCCCCGTCCGGCGCGCAGCACCGCCGCCCGCGAGCTCGTCGCGGTCCTGCGCGACGGGTCGCGCGTCGTCCTCGCCGTGACCGGCGTCATGGGGGTCGCGGTGGTCGCGCCCGAGCAGCGCGAGGCCGACCTCGCCGCGGTGCGCCGCTGGGCCGGCCTGCCGTGAGCGACGACGGCCGCCCCCGGGCCCGCGCCCTGCCGCCGCGGCACCGGCTGCTGCTGGCGGGAGCCGCGGTGGTCGCCGGGCTGCTCGCGCTCGTCACCGTGTGGACGGCGTCGGGGCGGCCCTCGGTCGCCGGGGCCGTGCTGGTCGGCCTGGGGGTGGTGACCGGCGTCGCGGCCCGCCGCGACCTGCGCCGGCGCCCCTGACGACCTGGCTCCGGAAGGCGAAGTCGACGTCGACTTCGCGTTGTGAGGGTCCCCCGACGTGAAGTCGACGTCGACTTCGCGTCCGGAGACCTCGGGGACGTGGAACAGGCGTCGGCTTCGCCTGGGGACGGCCTGACGCGCGAGGTCTGCGTCCCCCCGCAGCAGGAGCGCGTCGCAGCGGCCGCCTCGTGCGGCGCCCCCGGCCCGCGCCTACCGTCGCCGGATGAGCGAGACGCCGCGCCAGAACACGTCCTTCCCCCGCCCCGACGGGGGCACCGGCCACGGCTACCTCGAGCTGCCGCCGTCCGGCCGGGGACCCGCCCTCGTCGTCGTGCAGGAGTGGTGGGGCCTCACCGAGCACGTCGAGGACCTCGTGCGCCGCTTCGCCGCGGACGGCTTCGTCGCGCTGGCGCCGGACCTCTACGGGGGCCGGACGACGCACGACGGCGAGGAGGCGGCCCGGCTCATGCAGGAGCTGCCGGTCGAGCGCGCCGCCGCGGACCTCGCGGGCGCCGTCGACCTGCTGCTCGGGCACGAGGCCGTGACGTCGTCGACGGTCGGCGTCGCCGGCTTCTGCATGGGCGGCGCCTTCGCGCTCACCCTCGCCGCCCAGCAGGGCGACCGCGTGGGCGCCGTGACGCCCTTCTACGGCCTGCCGGACGTCGACGCGACGCCCTGGCGGGACGTCACCGCCGCGGTCCAGGGCCACTACGCCCGCCGCGACCGCATCGACCTGGGCGTCGTCCACGACGCCTTCGGGCGGATGCGCGGCGTCGGCGGACGGCCGGCGGACCGCCCGGTGGAGCTGCACGTCTACGACGCGGCGCACGCCTTCGTCAACGACGGCGGCCCGGCCTACGACCCGGCGGCCGCCGCGACGGCGTGGGCGCGGGCCACGTCCTTCCTGCGGGCGCACGTGCGCTGACCGGCGGGCCGGGAGCCGCGCCGCGCCCCACCGGCGGGGCGGCTCCCGCACCGGCGCCCGGAGGAGGCACCCTGGTGCCGTGAGCACCGCGACCGCGCACCGCCCCGGCACCGACGCCGGCGCGCCGGTGCCCGAGGACGCGCCGCTGCTGCTCGCCGTCGACGGCAACAGCCTGCTGCACCGGGCCCACCACGCCCACGAGGCCGGCCAGCACCGCGACGCCGCCGGCCGGCCGGTCTGGGCGCTGCGCGGTGTCGTCAGCCTCATCGCCTCCGCCGCAGCGCGTCTCGGCCCCGACGCGCTCGTCGTCGGGTTCGACTGCAGCGACCGCAACGAGCGCCGCGTGGCCCACCCCGCCTACAAGGCGCACCGTCCGGAGAAGCACCCGGACCTGCGGGCCCAGCTCGACGACGCCCCGGCCCTCCTCGCCGAGGCGGGCCTGCCCGTCGTCGTCGCCGAGGGGCATGAGGCCGACGACGTCCTCGCCTCCGCGGCCGCGCTGGCCCGCCGCAACGGCTGGCGCTGCACGGCCGTGACGAGCGACCGGGACGCCTTCGCCCTCGTCGACGCGTCGACGTCGGTCCTCCGGGTCATCGCCGGCGGCATCGGCGCCTCCCCCGTCCTCACCGCCCGGACGGTGCCGCTCGTCACCGGCGTGCGGCCCGAGCAGTACCGCTGCCTCGCGGCCCTGCGCGGCGACACCTCGGACAACCTGCCGGGCGTCACGGGGATCGGGGCCAAGACGGCCGCCCGGCTCCTCGCCGCCTTCGACTCGACCGACGCCGTCTTCGCCGCGCTGGACGAGGGTCGCGACGACGAGGTGGCGGCGGCCGCGGGCCCGCGCGTCGCCCGCCTCCTGCGCGCGCCCGGGGCCCGTGAGGGCGTCGCCCTCAACCACCGCCTCATGACGATGCGCGACGACCTCGCGCTGCCGCCCGTCGACGACCTCCGCCTGCCCCTCGACCTCGTGCGGGTGCAGGCCGCCCTCGGCGTCCGCGACGTGCGCCTCGGCCCGTCGCTGTGGGCGCTCGTCGGCGGCTCCCCGCCCGCGGAGCACTGGGCCGCAGCCGGTCTCGCCGACGTCCCGCCGGACCTCGTCGACCTGCCGCCCGCCGACGACGAGGTGCCGCCGGAGGGCCGGCGGTGGGTGCCGGTGCGCCCGGCGCCCCCCGCCCCCGTCGAGGTCCTCGCGCCGCTCGTCCACGAGCCGATGGGCGCCAAGGGGCTGGCCAAGGTCCGCAAGGACCCGGGCGAGGACCAGCTGAGCCTCTTCGGCTGAGCCGCCGGACCCCTGCACGGACCACGGGACCGGTCCCGCCGCCCGTGCGGACCTCCCGGGCGACGGTGCGGTGCGACCCTGCGCCCGTGGACCCGGACGCCGACCGTCGCTTCCTGCGGCTCGCCGCGGCCATCACCGCCGACGCCGACCCCGAGGACGTCCCGGGGCTCGACGTCGACGTCCGGGGCCGGACCTTCGCGCACCGCACGCGGGACGCCGACGGCCGCCGGGTCGACGTGCGCGTCGCCGTGCTGCCGTCCGCGCTCGTCGTCCGCCCGGGGCTCGGGCCGATCGCCTCGGAGGCTTGGGGCGAGGAGCTGTCCGACGAGGAGGCGTGGTTCCGCTTCACCCTCGTCGCCTGGGACGAGGACCTGGCGACGACGGACGGCGTCGGCAGCGGGTGGTGGACCTTCGACGGCGGCACGGTCGTCCCGGTCCCGCCGTGGGAGGCGCGGGGGTGGACGCCGCCGCCCGAGGACCCCCTGCCACCGAGGCCCCGACGCCGCCGTCGCGGCCGCTGACTGGCGTCGAGGGTCTGCACGGGCGGCGGGATCGATCCCGCCGTCCGTGCAGAGGCTCGCCTCCTCCGCCGATCCCTTGCGCCCGCAGATCGCTCTGCGCTACAAAGCGGATGACCACTCTGCACTGCAGACCACTCTGGAGGACGCGATGAGCACCCGCCCCCACGGCCGCACCGCAGCACCGGCCACCGGCCCGGACGCCGACGACGCGGCGCTCGACCCGCGGGAGGCGCTGGCGCTGCTGGAGAGCGAGCGTGACCGCACGCAGCAGCACCTCGAGCCGGACGCCCGGCTGATCTACGGGGTGTGGGGCGTGGCCTGGCTCGTCGGCTTCCTCGCCCTGTGGAGCGCCTCGACAGGTGCCGGTCCGCTCTCCCGGCCCGTCGCCTTCGTCGTCTTCGGAGGTCTGCTGGCCGTGGCCGTCGTCGTCACGGCGGTCCACAGCATCCGACGCACGGCCGGGCTGCGCGGCGGCTCCGCCGCGGTGGGCGCGATGTACGGCTGGGCGTGGCTCCTCGGCTTCGGCGGGCTCTTCGCGGTGATGCAGGCGGCCGCCGCGGCGGGCGCGTCACCGGAGGTGCTCAACGTCCTGGGTCCGGCCCTGCCGGCCCTCGTCGTCGGGCTGCTCTACCTCGCGGGCGGGGCCCTCTGGCAGGAGCGGGTCCAGTACGCCCTCGGCGCCTGGATCATCGCCACGGGGGCCGTCGCGGCGCTCACCGGCTGGCCCACCAACGAGCTCGTGATGGCGCTGCTCGGCGGCGGCGGGTTCCTCGTCGGCGCGGTCGTCGTCGCCCTCGCGGGCCGGCGGTCGGCGTGAGCGGGCGCACCGCGGCCGAGGACGACGTCGGCACCGCCCCCGAGCTCGACACCGTCATCCACGCCCCGGCCCGTCTGCGTCTCGTCGCGGCGTTGGCGGCGCTCGAGCCCGGCGACAGCATCGCCTTCCCCCGGCTGCAGAAGCTGCAGGACCTCACGGCCGGCAACCTCGGCGCCCACCTGCGCAAGCTCGAGGACGCCGGGTACGTCGCCGTCGAGAAGACCCACCGGGGGCGCACGCCCACGACGTACGTGGCGCTGACGCCGCGCGGCCGGCAGGCGCTCGTCGACCACACCGCGGCCCTGCGCGCCCTGCTCGAGCCCGTCGTCCCGCGACCCGCCGCCCGTCCCGTCGAGGAGACCCCGTGACCGCCGAGACCGCCGGACCCCGCGACGCGGGCGACGCCCTGCTGGCCCGCGTGGTCGGCGTCACCCGCCGCTACGCCGAGGTGACGGCGCTCGACGACGTGTCGCTCGACGTCCCCGCCGGGCAGCTGCTCGGCCTGCTGGGCCCCAACGGCGCGGGGAAGTCCACGCTGCTGCAGCTGCTCTGCGGGCTGCGCCGCCCGACGTCGGGGCGCGTGGAGCTCTTCGGCCTCCCGCCGACCGAGCCCGCGGCCCGCCGCTCGCTGGGCATGACGCCGCAGGAGACGGGGCTGCCGCCGACGCTGCGCGTGGGCGAGGTCGTCGACGTCGTGGCCGGCCACTTCGCCGCGCCGATGCCGACGGGCGACCTGCTCGAGCGCTTCGGGATCGCCGACCTGCGACGCCGTCAGACCGGCGGCCTGTCCGGCGGGCAGAAGCGCCGGCTCGCCGTCGCCCTCGCCTTCGTGGGGCGGCCCCGCCTCGTGCTCCTCGACGAGCCCACCACCGGGCTCGACGTCGACGCCCGGCACGACCTGTGGGCCGCCGTCCGGGAGTACCACCGCGAGGGCGGCACCGTCGTCCTCACGAGCCACTACCTCGAGGAGGTCGAGGCCCTCGCCGAGCGCGTGGTCGTCGTCGACCGCGGGCGCGTGCTCGTCGACGGCACGCTCGACGAGGTGCGCTCGGCCGTCCCGTCGCGCCGGGTCCGGCTGCGCGCCGCCGCCCCGCCGGCCCTCGCCGGCGCGGACGTCACCCGGGTCGTCAGCGACGGCGACCGGCACGAGCTGTGGACGACCGACGCCGACGACCTCGTGCGCCGGCTCGTCCGCTCCGGCACGGATTTCCGCGACCTCGAGGTCGCCTCCGCGTCGCTGGAGGAGGCCTTCCTCGCCGTCACCGCCGGCGCGGCCGGCCCGGCGTCCCCCACCGCCGCCCCCCGCCCCGGCACCGAGAAGGAGGTGGCGCGGTGAGCAGCCTCGCCCCGGCCCGCCCCGACGGGCCCGACGCCGCCCGCACCCCGGGCGCGCTGCGCCTCGTCGCCCTCCACACGCGCGCGCAGGTCGTGGAGACGGCGCGCGTGCCCATCGCGCTCGTGGGCACGCTCGTCTTCCCCACGCTCGTGCTCCTCTTCTTCGTCGTCCCGCAGCCCTTCGCCCAGGACCCCGCCCCGGCCACCGCCGCCGTCGCGCAGATCTCCCTCTTCGCCGTCATCAGCGTGTGCCTCTTCACCTACGGCGTCGGGGTCGCGGAGGACCGCGCCCTGCCGTGGGACCCGTACCTGCGGACGCTGCCCGTCGGCGCAGGGCCCCGCCTCGCGGGCCGGCTGCTCAACGGGCTGGGCTTCGCGCTCGCGTCGCTCGTGCCGGTGGTCGGCGTCGCGTCGCTCCTCACCGCGGCGACGCTCCCGGCAGGCCGGCTCCTCCTCACCGGTGGTGCCCTCGCCCTGGCCGCCCTGCCGATGCTCGGCCTCGGGCTCGCCATCGGGTACGGCGCCTCGACGAAGGCGGCGCTCGCGCTGGCGCAGCTGCTCCTGCTGCCCCTGGCCTTCGGCGGCGGGCTGTTCCTCCCGCCGGAGCTCTTCCCGACCTGGCTCGACGCCCTCTCGACCTGGCTGCCGACCCGCGCCGGGCGCGACCTCGTCGTCGCGGCGTCGACGGGCACCGACCTCTCCACGACGGCCCTGCCCGTCCTCGCCGCCTGGACCGTGCTGACGGGCGCCCTCGCCGTCCTCGCCTACCGCCGCGACGAGGGCCGCCGCTTCCGCTGACCCGCTCCGCGCTCCCCCGCTCCCTTCCACCGCGACGTGTGGCCATGACGCGTCGTCCGCCGCCTCCGGCGGACGCACATGGCCACACGTCGCGGTGAGGGGCGCCCGGCGGGACGGCCGCTTCGTCCGGTCGCGGGCGGAAGGGCCGGAAGGGGTGGTCCGTCCCCCCGTGCCGGGCCTACGGTCGCCGTACGCCCGGCGCGCGCTCCGGCCGCCGGCCCGACGGACGGAGCAGCCATGGCCGCGCGCAGGACCACCGCCCCCACCTCCCCGGCCCGACGACGTCGCGCCACCGCCGTCGGTGCCGCCGTCGTCCTCGTCGCCGGGGCCCTCGCCGGGGCCGCTCCCGCGGCCGCCGAGCGCCCCGGAGGCCGGGGCGGCGACCCGGTGCCTGCCCCGCCCGCCGCGCCGGGTGCCGTCGGCACCGGGGGCGCCGTCGCGACGGTCGACCCGTACGCCACGCAGGCCGGGCTCGACGTCCTCGCCGCCGGTGGCAACGCCGCCGACGCCGCGGTCGCGGCCGCCGCGGTCCTCGGTGTCGTGGAGCCCTACTCGGCGGGCATCGGCGGCGGTGGCTTCTTCCTCCACCACGACGCCGAGACGGGCGTGACGACGGCGCTCGACGGTCGCGAGACCGCTCCCGCGACGTACGACGAGACGACCTTCACCGACGGCGAGGGCCGGGCGCTGCCCTTCGCCGACGTCGTCGGCTCGGGCCTGTCCGTCGGCGCCCCGGGCACGCCCGCGACGTGGGAGAAGGCCGCCGACGAGCTCGGCACCATGCCGCTGGCCGACCTGCTGCGGCCGGCGCGCGACCTCGCGCGGCGCGGCTTCGTCGTCGACCCGACGTTCTCCGCGCAGACCGCCGCCAACGCCGAGCGCTTCCGGGTCTTCCCCGAGACGGCGAAGGTGTACCTGCCGGGCGGGGAGGTGCCCCAGGCGGGCGACGTCTTCCGCAACCCCGGCATGGCCAGGGCCTACGACGAGCTCATGCGCGACGGCGCCGCCGCCCTGTCCGACGGCCGGATGGGCGCCGCGGTGGTCCGCACCGCCCGCAACCCCCGGACGACGGGCAAGGAGGTCTACCGCGGCGAGCTGACCCGCGCCGACCTGCAGGCCTACGAGGTCCGCACCCCCGAGCCGGTCCGCTCGGACTACCGGGGCCTCGAGGTCGTCGGCATGCCCGTGCCGTCGTCCGGCGGCATCGCCATCGCCGAGACGCTCAACCTCCTCGAGGCGTACGACGGGCTGACCGGCGAGGCGCTGCCCGACGTCGCGGAGGACGCCTACCTGCACCGCTTCGCCGAGGCGAGCGCCACCGCCTTCGCCGACCGCAACCGCTGGGTCGGCGACGTCGAGGGCGTGCCGACGGCCGAGCTGGTCTCCCAGGGCTTCGCCGACGAGCGCGCCTGCGGCCTCTTCGACGCCGACGTCGCCGCACCGCGGCCCATCCCCTTCGGCTCCCCCGACGGCGACTACGCGTGCGACGCCGACGCGGGCAGCACGGCCCTCACCCGGGACGACCACGGGACGACGCACCTCACCGTCGCGGACGCGAGCGGCGACGTCGTCTCCTACACGTTGACCATCGAGCAGACCGGCGGCTCGGGCATCACCGTCCCGGGCTACGGCTTCCTTCTGAACAACGAGCTGACGGACTTCAACTTCGTCCCGGTGACGGCCGGCGTGCCCGACCCCAACCTGCCCGGCCCGGGCAAGCGGCCGCGCTCCTCGATGGCGCCGACGGTCGTGCTGCAGGACGGCGTCGCGGTCGGCGGCCTCGGCTCGCCGGGCGGCGCCACCATCATCACGACCGTGGGCCAGGTCCTCACCGGGTACGTCGACCGCGACCTGCCCGTCGTGGACGCCATCGCCGCCCCGCGGATCTCCTCGCGCAACGGCGCGACGACGCAGGCCGAGCCGGCCATCACGGACGGTCCGCTCGGGGCGGCGCTGACGGCGCGGGGCCACCGCCTCGCCACGTCGGCGGAGATCGGCGCGGCGACGGCGGTCCGGCTGCTGCCGGACGGGCGCGTCGAGGCGGGCGCGGAGACGACGCGGCGCGGCGGCGGGGCGGCCGGTGTCGTCGACCCCTCCTGAGACGCGGCCCCGGCCGACGGCCGCGGCGCCGTCCGTCCGGGCCGAGCGCGGCTGGTGGACGCTGGTCGCGGTCGTCGGCGTCGCGTCGCTCGGGCTGCAGCTCTGGCTGACGCTCACGTCCGGGGAGCCCGCGCTCGGCACGCGGCTCGTGCGTCTCGTCAGCTTCTTCACCATCAGCACGAACGTGCTCGTGGCGCTGCTGGCGGTGCTCGTCGCGACCGGCCGGCATCCGGACGACCGGCACGGCACCGCCCCGGTGTGGTGGCGGGCGCTGCGGCTCGGCGCCCCGGTGTGCATCGTCGTCGTCGGCGTCGTCTACCACCTGCGGCTCGCCGACCTCGTGGAGCTGACGCCGCTCGGGGCGGTCGCGGACGCCGGGCTGCACTCCGTCGTCCCGGTGCTCGCGCTCGTCGGCTGGGTGTGGTTCACGCCGCGCGGCCTGGCGGACGCGCGGGCCGCGCTGCTGGCGCTCGTCTACCCGGTGCTGTGGGCCGTGTGGACCTTCACCCGCGGGGCGGGCGACGGCTGGTACCCCTACCCCTTCGTCGACGTCGGCGTCGTCGGGGTGGACGGCGCGGTGCGCGGCGTCGTCGGGGTGACCGTGTTGCTGGCGGTGCTGCTCACCGCCGCGATGCTGGTGGACCGGGCGCTCGGGCGGCGTCGCGCCCGGTAGGGGCCGTCAGCGGGCGGGGCGCTGCGCGTAGGCGACTTCGGGGTACTCGAGGCCGCAGCCGGTGCAGCGGTACCAGTCCATGCCGCTGACCACGGTGCGCAGGTCGGCGGGGGCGCCGCAGTGCGGCAGGTAGCAGGCGCGCTGCGCGAGCGAGGCCGAGCGCTGGGCCGGGATGCGGGTCGTCGTGCGCGGGGCGGTCGTGACGGTCATGACGGGTCCTGTCGGGAGGGCGGTGGTGCCGGCGGGCGGTCGCGGGCCGGCGGTGGTCTCGAGCACCCGGCGGGGCGGTGTCGTCGCCACGCCCGGCCGGGTGCCTCGACGGAGGTATCGGCAGGCCCCGCCCGGACCTTCACCCCCGGGTCCGCCGGCTCGCCGACCCGGCCCCACGCTGCGCCCACCGCGGCGCCGCCCGCCCGTAGCGTCGGGCCGGGCCCACCGGCCCCCCGACGGCGGTACCGCCCGCCCGCGACGAAGGAGTCCCGTGCCCCGCACCGCCCGCCCGTCCCTGCCGCTCCGCGCCGCCCTCGCGGTCGTGGCCGCGGCCACCGCCGCGCTGCTCACGGCCGCTCCCGCCGGGGCCGGCTCCCCCGAGGAGGAGGGCGGCGCCTTCTTCTACTGCCTGCAGTTCTCGACGCAGGAGGCGGCGCAGGCCTTCTTCGACGCGCCCGACCCGGGCGCGGACGTCAGCCAGATGGACTCCGACGGCGACGGGACGGCCTGCGAGGACGACGAGGTGCCCGAGGGCGGCGTCGCCTGCCCGCCCGAGGAGGTGTCGGACATCATCGCCGCCCGTCCGGGCGAGTGCGCCGTCCCGGCGGCGACGACGACGGCCCCGCCGACGCCGACGCCGAGCCCGAGCCCCACCACGCCCTCGGCGTCAGGGACGCCGGAGCCGACCCCCACCGCGACGGCGACGACGCCGTCCGAGGAGGGGTCGACGGTCTCCACCGGTCGGACGTGGGGCGCCTCCACCGCCACCCTGGTCGGCGGCGTCGTGCTGCTCGCCGCGGTCGCGGCGGGCGTCGCCGTGCTCGTCCGCCGTCGGCAACGCCACCGCCGCTGAGCCGGGGGCGCGGTCCTCAGCCGCGGACCGCGCCCTCGACCATCCCGCGGATGACGTGGCGCTGGAGCAGCAGGTAGACGACCACGACGGGCAGCGCCACGAGCACGGCGCCGGCCGCGAGCAGCGCGGTGCCCTGCGTGTACTGGCCCTGGAACAGCGCGAGGCCCAGCGGCGCCGTCCGCAGCTGCGCCGACGGCGCCATGACGAGGGGCACGAGGAAGTCGTTCCAGGTCCAGAGGAACGACAGCAGGACGAGCGTCGTGATGGCCGGCCGGGCGACCGGCACGAGCACGGACACGAGGATGCGCACCGGCCCAGCGCCGTCGAGGCGCGCGGCCTCCATGAGCGAGCGGTCGGTCGTGCGGAAGTGCGCGCGCATCCAGAAGGTGCCGAAGGCGATGGACTGCGCGATCTGCGGCAGGGCGATGCCCCAGATCGTGTCCGTCAGCCCCAGCGTCCGGAGGTCGAAGAAGAGCGGCACGACGACGGCCTCGGCCGGGACCATGATCCCCAGCAGCACGAGCAGGAACAGCACCTCGCGGCCGCGGAAGTCCATGGTGCCGAAGGCGTAGCCGGACAGCACCGACGCCACGGTCGCGACGGTGACGACGACGACCGCCACGAGCGCCGACGTCTGCAGGTACTCGCCGAAGCGGCCCTGCTCCCACGCGGCGGCGAAGTTCTCCGGGTGCAGCCCGCCGCCGGCGGCCGGCGACTCCGGCCCCAGCGCCGCGGCGAGCACGACGAGGACGGGGCCGAGCGCGGCCGCGGCGGCGACGAGGAGGACGGCCGACGCGACGAGCCGCTGGGCGAGGCTGCCCCGCGACGGGCCGCGCGCCGGGCCGGCCGCGGCGGGGGACGCCGGGCGCGACGTCGTGGGGGCGCTCACCGCTCGTCCCGCCGGCTCGGGTCGACGACGCGCGTGACGACGACCGTGACGAGCAGCACGAGCACGGTGAGGACGACGCCGACGGCCGCCGCCGACCCCACCTGGCCGAGCTCGAAGGCGCGCCGGTACACCTCGTAGCTCGGCACCGTCGTCGACGTGCCCGGCCCGCCGCCCGTCGTCACGTAGACGAGGTCGAAGGTCTTGAGCGCCGTGATGGTCGTCAGCACGAGCGCCACGGCCATCTCGGGGCGCACCGACGGCAGCGTGATGGCGACGAGCTGGCGCACGGGCCCGGCGCCGTCGAGGCTGCTGGCCTCGTAGAGCTCGCGCGGCACCCGCGCCATGCCGGCCATGAGCAGGACCGTGGCGAGCCCCGTCGAGACCCACGTGCCGATGAGGCCGACCGCGGGGAGCGCGGTGCCGAAGTCGCCGAGCCAGGTGCGGGCGAGGCCGTCGAGGCCCACGGCCCGCAGCGCCGTGTTGAGCGGTCCGTCGGGCGCGTAGATGCGCCGCCACGCGACGGCGACGACGACCATGGCGATGACCTGCGGCAGGAAGACGACCGTGCGGAAGGCCGGCAGCCCGCGCACCGGCGCCCGCGTCAGCAGGGCGGCCAGCGCGAGGCCGACGACCACGGGGATCACCGAGAAGAAGAGGACGAGGACCAGGGCGTGCCCGAAGGCCTGCCGCAGCCCCTCGTCGGCGACGACGGCGACGTAGTTGTCGAGACCGACGAAGGTGCCGACCGTCAGGCCGTCGAAGTCGTAGAGCGAGTACTGGACGGCACGGGCCAGCGGGAAGAGCAGGAAGGCGCCGTACAGCAGCAGCGCGGGGGCGGCGAGGAGGTACGGCGTCGCCCGCCCGTGCGGCTGCAGCGGCCGGCGCCGCGGGGCTGCGGCGCCGGTCGCGGCGGCCGTCGCCGTGGCGACGGCTCCCTCCGCCGTCCTGTCAGCCGCCACTGCTCGTGAACTCGGCGTAGTCGGCCTCGAGGGCCTCGGCCGCCTGCTCCGGCGTGACCTCGCCCGCGAGCAGCCCCTGCAGCGTCTGGTTGAGCGTCTCGCCCATCGTCGGCGTGGCGTAGTCGAGGTACGGCAGCAGCGAGCCCTGGGTGCTCACCTCGTCGAAGGCGGTGTAGACGTCCGCGAGCAGCCCGCTCTCGGGGGCGTAGGACGCCGTGTCGACGACGGGGAGGTTGCCCGTGTCGGCGAGCACCTGCATGGCGTCGTCGCTCGTGATGAAGTCGATGTAGGCCGCGGCGACGTCCCGCTCCTCCGCCGCCGTCGTCATGGCGAAGGGGATGCCGGTGCCGCCCGTGGTGGCCACGCCCTCGGCGCCCTCGGCGGGCGGCGGCGCGAAGAAGCCGGCGTCCTCGCCCATGGCCGCCTCGATGTCGGGCGCCAGCCACGAGCCCGCGATGAGGAACAGCCCCTGCCCCTGCGTCAGCTGCTGCCACGCGGCGTCGTACTCGGTGCCGTTGACGCCCTCGTTGAACCAGCCCTGCTCCTGCCAGGACGCCAGGGTCGTCAGCGCCTCGACGTTCTCGGGGCTCGTCCAGGACGCGCCGGGGTTGCCGAGCCCCAGCTCGGTGATCTCGGCCGGGTCGACGGTCGCGCCCTGGACGACGCCGAAGACGTGGCCGGCCGGCCAGCCCTCGATGTTGCCGAGGAGCATCGGCGTGAGGCCGGACGCGGCGGCGGCCTCGGCGGCCACGGACATCTCGTCCCACGTCGTCGGGACCTCGAGGCCGAGGCCCTCGAGCGCGCTGCGGCTGTAGTAGACGCCGACGACCTCGCCGACCTGCGGCAGCCCGTAAAGCGAGCCCTCGCCGAAGACGGCGCCGTCGTCGGAGTAGGTCGAGTACTGCAGGACGCTCTCGGGGTAGCGGTCCCGCCAGCCGTACTCCTCGGCCCACGCGTCGAGCGGCACGAGCTGGCCGGCCTCGACGAACTGGCCCATCGTCGCGCGGGCGTTGTTGGTCTGGACGACGTCGGGCGCGTCGTCGCCGGTGAGGGCGAGGCGCAGCGTCGTCGAGAGGTCGTCGAAGGACTGCGAGACGCGCTCGATGGTGACGTTGGGGTACTGCGCGGTGAAGGCGTCGTTGAGCTGGGTCATCTGCTCGTCCTGGCCGCCGCGGACCTCCTGGTCCCAGACGGTCAGCGTGACGTCGCCGAGGCCGGAGATGTCCGTCTCGACGGGGCCGGTGGGCCCCGCGGAACCGCCCCCGCCGTCGTCGTTGCCCGAGCCCGGGGCGCAGGCCGTGAGCGCGAGGCCGGCGGCCGCGAGGAGCGCCGCCGCCCGTGCTGCCGTGGTGCGGGGGGGACGTCGTTCCACCGGGGTCTCCTCGGTTTCGGGCGGGCAGGGAGTGGCCGGGCCGCCGGGGTGCGCAGCCTGCCTCACAGGTCGGACGCCAGGGCGAAGGTGGCCTCGGCGCGCCGGACGGCGTCGACCGGCCCGTCCGGCAGCAGGTCGGCGAGGAAGCCGTAGCGGCGCGCCAGCTCCTCGGCGGCGGGGCGGCCCGCGGCGGCCTGCGCCGTCGTGGCGGCCCACCAGTCGGCGATGTCCCCCCAGCCCGGGGCGGCCAGGGAGCCGCCGAACTGCTGGACGGCGAGCGACGCCGAGAGCGCGGCGAAGGCCACACGGTCCGCGAGCGGCCACCCGGCGAGCGTCCCGAGGACGACGGAGGCGCCGAAGACGTCGCCCGCCCCCGTGGGGTCGACGGCGTCGACGGCCACCCCGGGGACGTCGGCCGTCTCGCCCGTCGTCGCGTCGACGGCCACCGCGCCCTGCGCGCCGCGGGTGACGACGGCCAGCGGCACCCGGTCCGCGAGCGCGGACAGGGCCTCGGCGGCGCTGCCGGTGCGCGTGTAGGCCATCGCCTCGACCTCGTTGGGCAGGAACGCGTGGCAGGAGGACAGCCGGTCGAGGACGGCGGCGTCCCAGGCGCCGGTGGGGTCCCAGCCGACGTCGGCGAAGACGGCAGCGCCGTGGTCGCGCGCCGCCTCCCACCAGGGGTGCTCGGCCTCCTCGGCGCTGGGCGGCACGAGCTCGGCGATGACGGCCCGCGAGCCCGGCGGCGGCGTCCCCACGAGGTCGGACGCGGGCATGGGCAGCGGGTGCCCGTGCGTGACCATGCTGCGGTCCCCGTCGTGCGCCATCGAGACGGTGACGGCGGAGTGCCAGCCCTCGAAGACCCGCGAGCGCGAGAGGTCCACGCCCTCCTGCTCGGCGAGGACCTGCCAGCAGAAGCGGCCGTAGACGTCGTCGCCGAAGCCGGCCGCGAGGCCCGTCCGCAGGCCGAGGCGGCTCGTCGCGACCGCGAGGTTGGCGATGCCGCCCGGCAGCGAGCCCATGCCCGTCGTCCACACCTCGGTGCCCGGCGACGGGGCGGCGTCGAGGCCGGCGAAGACCATGTCGAAGAAGAGCTGACCGGACAGGAAGACGTCGAGGGGCGCGTCGTCGGCCGACCGCGAGGCGGCCAGCGGGTCCCAGCGGGAGCAGGGGTGCGGGGACCGCGTCATCGCGCACCTCCCCACGCCGACGGGGCCGGGCGCCCCGCGTGGGGCCCGACGCTAGCGCCGCGCGCCGACGGCGGGCACCCGTCGACGTCGGCGGGCGCCGCTAGCGTGCCGCGCATGTCCCGCCGGCCGCTCCCCGCCCCCGTCCCCGCCGTCCCCGCGGGGGTCCGCCCGTGAGGCTCGTGCTGGTCGGCGGCGGCGGCTTCCGGGTGCCCCAGGTCGTCGAGGCCGTCGGCGCCGCGGACGCCGCCGTCCGCGTCGACGAGGTGCACCTGCACGACGTCGACCCGGCCCGGCTGCGCGTCGTCGGCGCCGTGCTCGCCCAGCTCCTCGAGCGCCTGCCGCACCCGCCCCGCCTCACGGCGGGCACCGACCTCGACGAGGCCCTGCGGGACGCCGACGTCGTCTTCTCCGCCATGCGCATCGGCGGGACCGCCGGCCGGGTGCTCGACGAGCGGGTCGCGCTCGACCTCGGCGTCCTCGGCCAGGAGACCGTCGGCCCGGGCGGCCTCGCCTACGCGCTGCGCACGCTCCCCCACGCCCGGCACCTCGCCGAGCGGGTGCGGGCGGTCTGCCCCGACGCGTGGGTCATCAGCTTCACCAACCCGGCGGGCGTTGTCACCGAGGCCATGCGCGCGGTGCTCGGCGAGCGGGTGGTCGGCATCTGCGACACGCCCATCGGCCTCGTGCGCAAGGCGCTGCGGGCGGTCGACGCCCCGGTGGGCGCGGAGGTCTCCTTCGACTACGCGGGCGTCAACCACCTCGGCTGGCTGCGGTCGCTGCACGTCGACGGGGTCGACCGCCTGCCGGCCCTGCTCGCCGACGACGCCGCGCTCGACGGCGTCGAGGAGGCCCGGCTGCTCGGGCCCGACTGGGTCCGTGCCCTCGGCGCCCTGCCCAACGAGTACCTCTACTACTACGCCTACCCCCGCGAGGCGACGGCGCGGCTGCGGGCCGCGGCGCAGACCCGGGGCCAGCAGCTCGACGCCCAGCAGGGCGGCTTCTACGCCCGGGTCGAGGCCGACCCGTCGCGGGCGCTGGCGACGTGGGAGGAGGTCCACCGCGAGCGCGAGGCCACGTACATGGCCGAGTCGCGCACGCCCACGGGCGACGACGCCGACGGGTCCGACGGCGCGGGGGCCGCCTCGGGCGAGCGCCGTGCCGAGGACGTCGCGGGCGGCGGGTACCAGCGCGTGGCCCTCGACCTCATGGCCGCGGTCCTCACCGGCCGGCCCGCGACGATGGTGCTCGACGTCGCCGCCGGCGGGCACCTCCCCGGGCTGCCCGAGGACGCCGTCGTGGAGCTGCCGTGCACGGTCGACGGCGACGGCGTCCACCCGCACGACGTCGCCCCGCTCGCCGGCGACATGCTCGGCCTCGTCCAGCAGGTCAAGGCCTCCGAGCGCCTCCTCCTCGAGGCCTCGGCCACGCGCTCGTCGGAGCTCGCGTGGCGCGCCTTCGCGGCCCACCCGCTCGTGGACTCCGTGGCGGTGGCCCGCCGGCTGCTCGACGGGTACCGCGCGGCGCTGCCGGGCGTGGCCGCCGCGCTGGACTGACGGCTCCTGCCCCCTGCCGACCGCGGTCGGCGCGCCCGCCCCTCGGACCCGTGACGACGCGTCCCCGACCGCGATGTGCGGCCATGAGGCGCCCTCGAGGAGCTGGGGGCGCCCACATGGCCACACGTCGCGAGCGGTGGAGCGGGCAGCGTCAGCGCAGGGGCGCCTCCGACGCGAGCGTCCCGCCGCCGGCGGCCGTCCACGCCGCGAGGACCCGCGTGCTCGCGCCGACGTCGGCGCCCTCGGGCAGGTCGACCCACCAGCGGGACGGGCCGGAGCGGCTGATCTCGACCACCCGCGAGGCCACGACCTCGGCGGCCTCGTCGTCCCAGACCCACAGCCGCAGCTCGCCCGGGCCGCGGGCCCGGACGGAGGCGACGACGGCGTCGCGCCGGACCCGCGCGCCCGTGAGCCAGGCGGCCTCCCGGGCGGTCGCCGCCTCGCCGCCGGCCAGGGCGACGTCGTCCTGCACGGCCTGCGCGATGCTCGGCGGCGAGTCGACCGACCGCAGGCCCGTGCGCGGCAGCTCGGGCGCCACCGGCTCGACCGGCCGGTCGGCGGGGGCCACGTACCCCTCGAGGGTCGCCCGGCCCCAGCGGTACGGGTCGCCCTGCACGCCCGGCCACGTCGACCAGCCGAGCCGCGTCTGACCGGTGCGGTCCTGGGTGTCGGAGTCGTAGACGAGGACGTCGAGCCCCATCTCCGCCGGGTCGACGGCGGCCGGGAGCAGCGCCATCGGGATGCTCGCCTCGAGCGTGTAGCCGGCCGAGCCGGTCGACGGGTCGTCGAGGACGACCGCCACCTCGGTGCCCGGTGCCGTCTCCTCGCCGGGACCCTGCCGGTTGTCGGCGTCGCGCGAGAAGCACGGGTCGCCCTCGACCGTCGTGGGCAGCACCGCCAGCTTGAAGGTGCTCGCGGTGTTCTCCGCGTCGCCGCGGGGGTCGACGGCGATCTCGACGGAGTCGGTGCGCCAGTGCCGCTTGCAGTCGGCGGCGGGCAGGACCGTGCCGCGGACGTCGTCCTCGACGCGCACGAGCAGCTGCAGGACGTCGTCGCCCGACGACCCGTCGCCCGGCGCGTGCCACGAGACCTGCGCCGTCGCCGAGCAGTCCGCCGCCGAGGCGCACGCCGTCCCCTCCCACACGCGCGAGACGTCGAGCACCTCACCGGGGTGCTCGCCCTCCTCGGCCACGCCGTCGACGACGGCGGGCACGTCGGTCCGCGGGACGGTCGTCGCGGGCACGAGCTCCAGCGCCGCGGTCGTCGTGCCGGTGCGGCCGTCGGCGGTCGTCGTCGTCACGACCAGCGGGTACTGCCCGTCCGCCGACGTCGGCGCGGCCGGGTCCGTGCTCGTCACCGTCACCGGGACGACGGCCTGCTCCCCCGGGGCGAGCGGGCCGAAGCCCACCGCGTCCTCGGCGGTGAAGCCCTCCGGGACGTCGAGGGCCACCGAGCCCTGCTGCGGCTCGTCGTCGGCGTTGGTGACGACGACGTCGACGACCTCGCTGCCGCCGACCGGCAGCGTGGCCACGCGGCGCACGGACCCCTGGAGCCACGGCAGGCCCACCTCGGCGGCCCACGCCTCGGCCTCGGCCACCTGCGGCAGCGGCGCCACCTCGCCGCGGACCGGGGCGACGACGGCCAGGACCTGCGCCGCGTACCCGCCCCCCGCCCCGCTCGTCAGCCCCGCGCCGAGGCGGACGCGGGTGCCCGCGACGGCGTCGGCGGGCGCGGTGAGCGTCGCGGCGACGACGACCTCCTCGCCCGGCGCGACGTCGCCGACCTCCGTGGTCGCCGGCGCGGCGGTCCAGCCCGCCGGCTGGTCGAGCGTCACGGACGCCGCGGGGAGCGGCTCCTCGCCGGCCCGCACGGCCACCGACACCTCGGTCGTCCCGCCGGGCACGACGCGCCAGGCGTCGCCCTCCGCCCGGACCTCGAGGCCGGTGCCCAGCGGGGCGGCGTCCTCGCCGCGCACGAGCGCGCCCTGCAGCGCCGCGTCGGGCCGCGCCGCCGCGTCGGAGCCGGGGACGGCCGACGGCACGCGCGCCGCGACCTCGGTGAGGTAGTCGCAGCCGAGGGCGTCCGGGTCGGCGGGCACGTCGGGGAAGACGCCCCAGCCCTGGGAGACGTACTGGCGCTGCGCGTCACGCTCGACGGCGCCCCAGGTGCGGCCGTCGGGCGCCGTCCGCCCGGCCCACACGCCGTAGACGGTCTGGCTCGGGTCGGTCTGCGTCGCCCCCGTCGAGCACGAGGGGCCGGTGGCCGGCGTCCCCCGCAGACCGCGCTGGAGCACGCGGCCGGGGCTGAAGGGCTCGAGGCCCTCCTCGGTGATCTGGTCGGGGAAGACGGACGGGTCGCCCGCCAACCGGTAGGCCTCCATCGCGAGCCGCGCGGCCTCCTGGTGGTGGCCGTGGTTGCCCGGCGACGGCGCCGGGTCCATCGTCACGAGCACCTCGGGCCGCGTCGTCCGGACCACGCGGACGACCTTCTCGAGCACGCTCTCGGCACCCTCGGCCTCGTCGCCCGACCACACCTCCTGCGTGAGCGGGGCGCTCACCGTGTAGTAGAAGTCGACCTCGTCGAGGTTGTAGATGTTCTCGACCCCGCCCAGCCCGACGGCGCGACGCTCCTCCACCTCGCGCAGGAGCCCCAGCTCGGGTCCCTCCTCGGTGCCGACGGCGTTGCCGCCGCCCTCGCCGCGCGTCACGGTGATGACGCCCGAGCGGACGCCGAGGTCCTCGCGCCACTGCCCCAGCGTCGACAGGAGGCTCGCCTCGTCGTCGGGGTGGGCCCCGACGAACATGACGTCGAGGTCGACGGGCGCGCCCGCCGACGTCGTCGCGTCCGGCGGGGCGCCGCGACCGGACGGCGGGTACCCGCCCGCGGCGGCGGGCGTCGCGGCGAGCAGGCCGGCGGCCAGTACGGCGGCCGCCGCCCCGGCGACCGACCGCCCCCGACGTGGCGTGCGGGGCGTGGGACGACGACCGGGCATGACGGCTCCTCGCTGAGACGGACCAGGCGCCCGGATCGTCCGCCTCTGCCCCGGGTCGGGGCAACCCCACATCCAGTGCCGGCAGCGGCGCGGCGCCCCGTCCCGCGCCACCACCGCCGACGACGTCGCTGCCGACGTCGGTGAGTAAGGCCTCTCCTGCACGACGTCAGCAGCGAGGTCTGTCCGAGAGACCCCCCGTGGACGACTTCGGCAGCGAAGTCGGACGACGAGGCCCCCCGTGGACGACTTCGGCAGCAAAGTTGGACGACGAGGCACCTCATGGACGACTTCGGCAGCGAAGTCGGCCAGCGGACGACGGCGAGCGGACGACGGCGAGCGCGCGGTCCCCCGCCGTAGCGTCCGCACCACCGCGCGCCCGAGGAGGCCGGCATGCCGAGCGACGTCCGCCCGCTCACGTACGACGCCGTCGGCGCCACCCGCCCCCACGACCCAACGTGGGCGGAGCGTCCTGCCGGCTTCCGCGCGCTGGAGACGACCGTCCCGGTCGGCCGCGGCGACGCCGCCTGGCGCGCGGCCGCCGACGCGGTGCTGCGCTGGGAGGTCAAGACCCGCAGCGGCTTCGCCGTCACGCCGGCGGACGGCGGCGGGCCCCGCGCCCGCGAGGGCGCCGACTACCGCCTGCGCGCCGCCCTCGGCCCCGTCGGCGTCCTGGAGCCGGTGCGCGTCGTCGCCGTCGTCGACACCCCGGTGCGCTGCGGCTTCGCCTACGGCACGCTCGCCGGCCACCCGGTCAGCGGGGAGGAGGCCTTCGTCGTCGCCCGCGACGGCGACGACGTCGTCCTCACCCTGAGGTCCCTCACCCGTCCTGCGCCGGACGGCCCGTGGCGCCCGCTCTTCCCGGTCCTGCTGCTCGCCCAGCGCGTCTACCGCCGCCGCTACGTGCGGGCGCTGCGGCGGCCCCGCGCCACCTCGTAAGGTCGTCCCGGCGCGAGGCAGCGCCGCCGGGGCCTCTAGCTCAACCGGTAGAGCAGCGGACTTTTAATCCGCGGGTTGTGGGTTCGAGCCCCACGGGGCCCACCGCTTGGCTGCCTGACCTGCACCAACATGCGATAGCGACCGCGTGCCCGAGAGGCTGGCGCGCCTCATCCACCACTTACCCACCTTCTTGCCTCAGCTAGAGCAGAAGCGCAGCCTGCTCCGTCGTGGTGCGTCGGCTCATGTAGTGGTCTGCGTCATGGACGGGCGACGATGACCCAGCTGGTTCGCGACCTCACGACCGGAGACCCCAGCCGCGTCCAACAGTGTCGCCACGGACTTGCGGAAGGTGTGGCTCGTTGCCCACTCCATGCCCGCGTCGTCCAGCAGGTCCCGCACGTCCTTGGTCGTGTTACTCACCTCGCGCAGCCGACCCAGTGGGGAGAGGAAGACCGCGTCCCACTCGTTGGGCATCGCGGCCACCTGCCGAGCCAGCAGTCGAGCCACCAGCCAGGGCGGCAGCGCGACCGTCCGCGGGGCGGTCTGCGTTTTCCCCTGCTCCTGCACGAAGAGCCCTGCCCCGTTCAACCCGCGCACGACAGTCGGCCCAAGCTGCGCCGTCCCGGCGTCGAGGTCGAGGTAGGACCACCGCAACGCGCAGGCTTCCCCGATGCGCGCCCCCGTACCCGCCAGGAAGGCCACGAGGTCCCCGAGGTCGCGAGAACGGGCGCGCTCCTGATCGTCGGCAAGAGCGCCATGACGGCAGCTCGCTCCTCCACCGTGAAGGCCCGCTGCTTGTCCCGAAGGCTGGGGCGTCGGTCACCAGCCGCTGCGATGGAGCCGAGTGAGCGCACTGGATTGTGAGCCACTGCGTCGTGCCGGACGGCAAGCGTGAAGATGAGCCCTATGACCGTGCGTGTCGTCCGAGCCACCGCCGGCCCGTTGTCTCGACTGATGGCCCTCAACAAGCCATCGAGGTTCGACACGCGCACTTCGCGCAGCGTCAAGTTGGCGATAGCCCCACTGCCGGCCTTGCCGATGATGTGATTATCGAGGACGCCCTTGTACACGCGCAGGGTGGAGGGCCGATGGTTCCCGGCCGACTCAACACCTGCCCACCAGACCTCAGCCGCATCCTTCACCAACGTCGCGCCAGTCAAAGTGGCATGCGCCGCAGACGGAGTGACGTACTCAGCAAGCGCCGCTCGCAGCGCGCGCTCCGCCGCCGCGCGACTCCCCGCGATGCGCTCGACCGTGCGGGTGCGACCATCAAGACCTCGAACTCTGGCTCGCGCCCGCACACGGTCAGGTCGCTTCGTGCCTGCCGGGGCGGTGTCGTAACGCCCGTCCGGCCGTTTTGTGAGTGGGGTGAGCGTGATGGTGCCCCACTCTCCTGGCTGCATCCGCGGCCTAGCCATCAGCTGGCCCCTCCGCGCCGGGCGACTCGCAATTGCGTCTTAATGGTCTCTCGGCTCTTCCCCAAGAGCTCGGCGATTAGGCGGTTCGAGTTCTCGTAGCCAAGATCATCCAGCGCAACGACTGCACCTAGCAACTTTGAGTAATAGGTTGTCCCATCAACTCGCGGGCTTGACGGCATGCCCTGCAGATGTCGCTGCGCGAGCGCGCGCGCCCTCTCCTCCATCGTCGTGGCAACGCCTGTCTCGTCACCCCAGTGCGTGTCGCGCACCCACTGGGAAAGAACACGCTCCACCTGCCGCATGAGCCCAGCCGTGACGCCTCGCCCCCGCACACCGGCAGACGCATCCTCGGAAACCGTAATAACAAGTTGACGAGGCGAGTCACTCACTACCTCACCCTCATACACCCACCATCGAGCCTCGATCTTGCAGTTCTCCTCACCGCCCTCCACGCCTTGGGCCCACACCTCTCCCTCCTTGCTGTGAGCCCAGATCGGTCGGGGCTCCATGGTTTGAGCCCACTTGGGCATCGCGTCACTGATCCGCTTGAGCACCACGCCGGGAGTGTGGGGCACGCACCCCTGGGTGCACAACCCTGGGGCGTCCAACCCGGGTGTGTCGACCCGGGGTTGACGTGGCCAGGTTGGGTGGTGTCTAGTGCTCCCGCGCCGCTCCAAGCGGCGCCCACCGAAGCCGCGTCCCCCGGGGGCGCACCTACACGAGGCGACTCCCCGCCTCCCCCACCAAGAGAGGGCGGCACCGTGTCCACTACTCCTGCCCTGCTGACCACCAAGGCACTCGCGGACCGCTGGTCGTGCTCCCCCGCGAGCCTCGACACGCGCCGCTGGCGCGGCGATGGACCGCCGTACCTGAAGTTCAACCGAGCCGTCCGCTACCGGCTCAGCGACGTGGAGGCCTACGAGGCGGCTCACCTCGTGGCGGCTCCGCTGGCGGCTGCGTGAGCACCGAGACGCCCACGGCGGCTGCCTCCTGGGAGCGACGCAAGGCGCGTTACCTCCGCGCCGGTATCTGCCACGGCTGCGCGGCCCAGGCTGCCTACGGCCACGCCCACGGCTTCGCTCAAGTACACCCGCCGTGCGGCTCCTGTCGTCCCGTCGTGGCGACGCTTCCCGTGCCCGCCGCAAACGGCTGGCGCAAGACGGCTGGGCGTAAGCCCCCAGCCGACCTACGAGCACGCGGTACAGGCCGCTGCGCTGTACCCCCTCACGCCCCGCGCCCCGTCATACCCGTGCAGCGACGGGGTACCACTCAAAGTGCCGCACCCCGTTGACCAGAGAGGAAGAAGCAAGATGGCTATAGCAGTAGAGACCGTGCTGACGCACGCACCGATCGTGACAACTGACCAGCCGCCGGCCGGTTGGCACGTCCTCAGGTGCGCCCAGATAGAGCACACCCGAGCGTCGAAGATCAAGGCGGCAGAAGACCCTGAGGGCGACTACCGCCGGCTCCTCGCCTACGTCTACGCCAAGACGCCAGAGACGATCCTGCGTCCGGGTGCGATGACTCAGCACTGTGGCATTGACGAGACCCGCGCACGGCAGGTGCTCTCCGAGCTGATGGACGACGGGCTGATCGCGCCAGGGGCAACCACCCGGCTCAGCCTCACTGGACGCCAGGTCGCGCGGGGTTCCGAGTGACGTGGGCGGGCCCCCGCAAGGGCGTCATCCGTTGGCAACGCTCTGCGCTTCGCCGGTGGATGCTCGCTCTCGTCGGCAGCGATCTGGACGAGATGACCAAGCAAGTCGGACTGACGCTGGCGGCTCACGCCGATAATCGGGAGACCGGCGCCATTCTCTCGACTCCACGGCTCGTTGAGGAGACCGGCTACGGCGCCCCCGACGTAGCCGCCAGCACGGCGGCACCGAGGGACGGCGGCTGGCTGGGTCCTCATGTCGGCCCCTCCCGTAACTGGCGCGGCAACTGCCAGCAATGGACCTTCCTCGTGCCAACGTCAGCAGGTCATCCATGAGTGCCCGCTTCGAATGGGAGAAGCGTCTACTCGACAGTGACCTACGGAAAGCGGCGAAGTTCACCGGGCTAGCCCTCGCCACTTACAGCGGCAGAGACGGCGGGAACATCTATCCCTCTCAGCGGCAGGTAGTCGAGAGAACCGGGCAGGCGCGCTCCACGGTCCAAGAGGCCATGCGCGACCTCGTGGAGACGGGCTGGCTAGTGGTGACCGCACCTGCCGTACCTGGCAGGCGGGGCGCCACCTACCAGCTGGCCGTCCCGGGGGTGGCCCGGGACGTTCCACCACCCCCTGAGCAGGTGGCCCGGGAAGTTGAACTACCCCTCGACGAGGTGGCCCGGGAAGTGACACCACCCCTACCCAGGGTGGCCCGGGATGTTGCAGGGGGTGGCCCGGCAAGTCGCACCAGGGTGGCCCGGGATGTTGCAGCAAACAGACCATTGAACAATCCAGTTACCAGACCAGCGGCGGTAAACGAGGTGACCGACTTCCCGCCTCCACCCCCTCCGGGGGCCGATGCCCTACGGCTGGAGTCACCTGGCGCACCCGGCTTCCCCTCCTGGCTGACCAGTAACAGCACGCACGTGTTGGACGGAGACCCGGCACCAGACGGCTACGTCTGGGGTCGAGACGACGACGGCAGAAAGGCTCTCAAGGCTGCCATTGAGCCAACACAACCGCCGCTGACGCGGCGGGGCTCCGGCTACGCCGCTGACCGCTACAGGTCGACCCGGGCGCCGCAGGCGCCCGGCAGACCAACCAACCTAGAGATTGAGTAATCGACTAATGGCTAAGACCAAGACTTATGCAGACCGCGTAACGGAGAGCAAGACGACTTACGGCACGGCAAAGGGACGCCTCATGGGGTGGCGCAGCAGTGCTGACGCCGCTAAGGCGGCTGAGGCTGACGCCGTTGCCCGGCTCCGACGTGGTGACGACACGGTGACCGTTGACTATCTGCTTAGGGCTCGCGCTGACGTTGAGCGCTACGGCTACCTGGTGCCTGCGGGAGAGTCCGCACTTGCCATCGCTGAGCGAGGGCTTCTCTCCGACGACACCACCCTTGCCAATCTTGTGGCGCCCTACATCGCTCCTGCCGTTGGAATCGAGGCCGTGGTTGTTAACGAGCTGCCGACCGTGACCGCTCTTCCTCACCTCGCCGTCTCGCAGACACGGGACGTCAAGCGGGACACGCTTAACGGCACGATCACTGGAAGCGTCGAGGTGGCATACACGCGGACCGCTCAGCACGTGCCGCTGACCGACGTGGCTCTCGAAAAGGCACTAGCGGTTAACGGCTGGCGCATCGAGGTCCCTCACGGCGGAACGGACTGGACCGGAGACCACCACGTTGACCGCTTCTCCGTCCTCGTCGTACGCGCCAGCGAGCCGGTCCCGGTGATCGACGCGGAGGTGCCCGCATGGGCCGTGGAGGCCTTCAGCGGGTACCTGCCGATGCGCCTGCGGGATCGCCTGACGACCAGCTACGCCGGTAGCGCTGAAGTTTACGTCAAGACCAATAGCGGCCAGCACCTCGGTACGGTCGTCGGCGCAGATGGCATCCGCCGTGTCCGCATCGGCGTGACCGCTGGTCTGGGCATCGGCACCGGCCAGTGGAATGCCACTCAGCTTGCTGACGAAGCGGCAGACGTCTTCCGCCAGATGGTCGGTACTCACGCCGACATGCTCGGTGTTATCGCGTCTGTCGAGATGGGCGACCACAAGGTGTGGGGCGACGTCTACGCGCACGGGGTGGGCGTGAGCGCCACCTTCACCCTCATCTCTCGGACTGCCGCCGAGTGATTTAGCACCACCGTGCGGGGCACGCTTCACCTGGGAAGCCGGGTGGGCGTGCCCCGCCTTTCGTTGTTTCAGAGCCATGGGCCCCTAATAGTTGGACCCTGCGAAGGTGGCGCGATTTCGGCTGCTATCGACAAGCGGTGACCGCTGAACCTGCCTAAGGCTCATACCCCCAACTTTCCCGCTTAGGCTCCCCCTCGATCTCCCTCTACTACGCGGCGAGGACAATCAGAACCGCGAGCCTCGCTAGGGGGCATACGGCTCTCTGCTGGTCAAGCGGCACGTCCAGGGCGCCCGCTCATCGACCGCTAGTGGCTGGCCCAGAGGGGCGGCGCACAATGGTCACAGGCCGGGATCGCCTGGCCTTACCAGTCATGAGCGATCTCAGCCCTGACGGACATACGAAGCTCCCTCACCGGCATATCGGGCATGGCAGCTGGGAATGAGCCACAATCGTCACCGGGCCAACTAGACCGCGACAATATAGGCGCCGCGATATGACCCGCCCCCTCAGGCCTCATCGACACCTGGATGACCGCCACAGGTTCCCAACGGCTAGATCAGTCATTCACCAAGGCGAGCAGCGAGCCTGAACTCGGCGCGGTCCTCACGTCGTCGACCGGCAGGTCAGGAGTGACACTTGTGGGGGTACGCGAGGTGACCAATTGAAAAAGTCCTATGGGGGCCCGGGCTTCCGCCGCAATAGCGCGCGAGTGCAGCCCCTCTCCGATCAACAGTTCTATCGCTTTCGGCAATAGGGACGGCTGCTCCAGCATTGGCGTTGGCCCGGGCTCGCGCCTACGCCACCCCCGAGCCGAGACCGTCGTCATTGCATTCCTGTACGTGGTGTCCGTCATCACGCCCAACTGCCGCGCTCGATAAAGCAAGGCCTGCATACTGACTCCCCAGGCTTCTTTAAGATGACCAAGCGCCCGCCAGTCCGCCCTAGAAGGCAGCATTGGACGGATCTGGTCCTCCGGCATCAACAATTCCGCAGCAAATCTATGCGCTTGCTCTTCCACAACACGCCCGCCCGGCTCTGAGTCCGAGTGCATCACGAGGTGACCCAACTCATGGGCAACATCGAATCGTTGCCTATAGTAGTCATCCTTCAGAGGGTTCAGTACCATCACAGGACGGTGAGCATTGTTGAACGAATAAGCGTCAACCGAAGACGTCTGTGCCGCGCCAAAGACAACTAGTACGCCATGGTTCTCGACCAGGCGCACGATGTGAGGCAGAGCCCCCTCGTCCATACCCCAACTCTGGCGGAGCGCGCGGGCCGCGTCGCCAATGGTCTCGTCCGCAGCGTCGTGATCAACAACTGCATGCGGCACGTCAACCTCCGGAAACTCGACGTGTCGCTCTACGGCGGCAGCCACGCTGACCGCAATCTGCCCCAGCGAGTACGCTTGGTCTCGTACCACCTGAGTCGTCGATCGCAACGAGCGGAAGTGTGGAGCCCCCTGCGTTGACGCGTAACGGGGGAGACCCGCCACAAAGAACTCGGGATCCACGCCTAGGGCCAGGCAAAGTTGAGCCACTGTCGCCGCCGCAGGTCGCTTACTACCATTTTCGTAAGCTGCGACAGCGGTGGGCGTCTTTCCGATGGCGTCCGCCAGGCCATTCTTACGCAAGCCCGCAAGATGACGAGCGAGCGTCAGTCGCTCACCATCGAACATACGAGCCGCATCGCCAGCCCGATCATCGGAACCAACTCGGCGGCTCACGTGGCGTTGCTCGTGCCGTCGACGGTGACACCGCGGCGACGAAGTCGAACGGGGGCGTCCGCGACCACCTGCCCATCCTGACCACCCGGCCTCACCGGGTCGACTAGGCGACCACCGCCGCCGCCGCCAGGAGTTCCCGCGAGATCGGTGACCCAGTACCAGCAATCGCCTCCCCCGAGATTCAGGCGCGGTCGTCCGAAGGGGAGCTGCAGCCCGCCAGAGAAGGGGTCAAGTGAGTGCCCGAGCACAAGAGTCGTTGTCGCATCGTGCATAAGGCTGGGAATGCTCACCGGCGCGTCATCGCCCAGGCTAGAGATACCCAACTGTTCGTCTTCGATCATGAGCTGATCGGGCCGCGGCTGCGCTGCAACGCGCTGCTTCGTCGGACTCTTCTGTACCCAGTGGATCCGCTCGCCCTCACCGTACCGGAAAGAGGCAAGCAACCACCGCCACTCACCCGCCCGCCAACCAGGTGACCCGTTTAGCTCATCCCGGTGGACGACGCCCACGGGGATGAGGGGCATGTTGAGGAGCTCCTCTTGGTCGAGACCGGCACCCAGCACATCAAGCCCTGCAGCGTCTTCCCCAGATGAGGGCACTGCATACTTACCGCAGGAGAAGACTCGATCCATACGATCTTTAAGCAGCTTGTGGTGCGAGTAGCCCAGCCACCCCTGGTCGTGACCTGTGTCGGAGTCGTAGTCAGAGAGGACCCGAGAGGCGCTGGAACGAGCCGCCCAGCGCAGACCGTCCAGCACCCGCGCGTCCTCCAGGGCCTCCAGGGCCTGCTTCTGCTCGCTCATGGGAGCTAACTGTACCCGACGGAAGCATCCGGCGCGTGGATGTGAACCAGATGCCGTATGCGGCGTGCCTGGCCAAACCTCGCGACGCCGCGCTCGCCTGGCCGTGCGTGAGCTGGTAACGCGACCTGACGTGGGCGAGGAGCTCCCGCACTTGGACTGCTGAAGCTCTCGCACCACGACCAGGAAGACTCGTGTCCCACGCTGGTGCGGCCCTGCTCCCGAACGCCGGGCCCGGCTCGGACGGCTGGTGGTCAACGACGGAGGGCCGGTAGCCCCCACAGCGAGGTACTTCCGAGCGACGTGGCCGACGGCCAAGCGGTGGTCGGTGTGGTACGCCGCGATGGGCGCTGGAGGGATGACCAACCGCTTCCTCGCGGCCGCACCGAAGCCCGTCCCGCACGCACAGCCACCTTGGTCGTCGGGTGCTGCACATGCGGTGGAAGCAGCGCTTGTCCCCCTGACCATCTCGGTCACGGGCGCACCGGCCGCGGTGATGCACGCGGTGCCGGTCCGGTGCCGGCTCAACTGGCGCTTCCGTGTCGACCTCCGCACCGGCGAGCCGATCCGCCGCTACGAGCACGACAGGTCCCGGCGCGCTGGATTAGACAGCGTGAAGAAGCTCGGCACTTCCCCGGCAGCGGTGGGTGGCGCTACGTCGGCCGCGCTCGGGGTGACCGCAACAGGGCCGCGACCGTCGGCGCAGACCGCAACGCCCGCCACCAACCCAAGCTCGCACGTGCTCGTGCACACACGTGGCCGACGACCACCCGAGAGTCGCCTACGCCGAGTTCCACGACGAAGGGACCGCCATGACTAATACCGGCCTTCTGGCTCAGGCGGCCTCGCGCTGCGCCGCCCGCGGCGTGCGCATCGCTCGGATCCTGTCGTACAACGGGTCCGTGTCGAAGCCGCGCGTTTAGTCAATGGCGTGCGCCAAGTCGGGCATGATGGTTAAGGGAATACGCTCCTACCGGCCGTAGACCAACGGCAAGGTCGAGCGCTACCACCGCGCCCTGGCCGACTAAAGGACCTTCACCCCTAGTTGTAGCGACAAGCGGGCAGATACACACCTCACCGGCCATTCTGCACCAGTACAGATCCGCTACACCTGCTCGGTCATCGGCAAGGTCCCGCTCATCACACGCTTGATCAACGTGCCTGCGCAATGCACCGAGACGCGCCGCCCACCTAAGCCACGCACTAAGGGGCGCACTGCCACCCCCTTTGCCGGCCGGTCGCTGCACGTGGCCTCTACTACAACCACCGCCACCTCCGCCCACGATGACGGTTCCCAATTGGCGCCATCACAAACGTTGAGTTCATGAGGGCACCCACGACCCAGGTCGGTCGTCACCGATCCACCACACACTCGCCAGAGACGCCATGACTGCGCAGCGTCTCTACTAGCGGAAGCCGACCAGAGCGCCTCAACCAGTCGTCTCGCCCCACGGTAACTTCGCCAGCCTGACGGTATTCGGGGTATGGAGCGTCTGCTGTCGCGGTACGGGCGACTACCCATACCGCGACAGCAAACGACCAGCATGGTGCGGAAGAGGTGGCAGCCCACGGTGGCACTGGCACGCCGGGCACTAGGTCATGGCGGCAGTGGAAGACTAACCTGATCAGACGCCACGGATGGGATCGCGGCCAAGGCGCTCCTTGACCTGCGTAGGCAGCACACGGTGCTGCCACAGGAGCGAAGCCGTTGCTTGACGGCGAGCATCGCCGGACACACCTGGCGTCAGGCCACGGAGTTCTCTCCAAGCCCTGACGACATCGTGAGCCACGTCCAACAATAGCCTCGGAGAAGCTAGGTGAACATGCGGAGACGCGATAGCGACACCATCGGGGTCCACGACTCCTCTGGGGCTGACGATTACGCTGATGCTGCCATCAGGCGGCGCATCCTCCCCGCGGTCGCCGGCGACGGATGCCAACTGAGTATTTGCTTGACGCACGTAACCCATGCTCAAGAGTCCCTCACTGCTCTGCTCGCTCTTAGCCTCTACGGTCAGCCATAGCGGCGTCCACAGCCAAACAGCATCGGCCCTACCTTGACCATCCGGTTTGAAAGCGTCGGCACCGAGTAATCTCCCTAGGGTAACGAGCGCCCTTTCGTACCTCTTAGCCTCAGACTGCGCGAGATCGGCAAGCATGGTCGACACCTCTGTATTGAACTTGCCAACAGAGCGCATCTGGCCATCAAGCAACTCTTGAATGCGACCCACCGCCTCCTCGTCGACCGGTTCTGAATCCGGAGCCGCAGACGGCAGCGGCTGCACCTCCTTCAACCAGGTCGTGCCAACCGCAGCCTTGTGAGCCAGACGCAGAAGATGCTCGGCTCTCTCGATCGCCGCACTGTCCCCCTCCACTGTTGCAAGGCTCGACCAGGCACTCCCGAGGTAAGCCCACAGTGCCCGGTAGGGCCGGAGCGGCGCAGCGGTCAGCTTCTCCATGATCTCCACAGCTGTACGGGCCGCTGCTTCCCAATCACGTTCCCAGGCGAAGGTCCAAGCGCGGACCTCTCGGGTGGCGCTGGCAGCAAGCTGGTCAACGTGGGGCGATGGCTTGCGCTCAGCTTCACGGCGACGCCTCGCCAAGTCAGGCTCAGCATCCTCCTGCCAAACCTCGTCCTGGAGAAGCGCACTTTCGGCAAGCAGCACGAGTTCATCGCTGGGCACTTGACTGGCGCGCAGGCCAAAGGCCACCTCAGCCTGCAACTCCACTGGGAGCGTCGAACGGACTTCCACGCGTGACAAGTATCGAAGAAGGTCCTCTCCGGTGATCACCACGACGGCCCAGTCTTTGGGTCCCCGCGTACAACGACCCGTACCCTGTACGACTCGCGTCCGGATGCGCTCCCGCAGCACCTCACCTGCTCGAAGCTTCGACTCCAGAAAGCGATCTTGGAGGTGCGACGCCGAGGGCAGCCCGTCCATCAGCATCATGCGGCACGCATCTGCCGCGAGGTCCATTCCGTCGTAGCGGTTTGCAGCCAGAAGTGTCCCACGGTGGGCACTTACAAACGGCTGTAGACCTGCCTCTGGGTCCTTTGCGTCGTAGCGTTCGCCCTCCGGAACTTCGAGCGACTTCGCCATAGCGGATGCTCGCCTTTCGTCCGGCGTTAGGACAAGCCGTCGGTCCGCAAGATCGAAGATTTCCGCTAGCAGTTGGGATCCTGCCGGAGGCGCAGAATCGTCGGGGGTCTCTAGGTCAGCCTGGTCACTAGGAGACGCAGCCAGGTCAGGGAAGACGAAGAAGCGCCGCCCACTGCCGGTTCGGTCCCATGCGGGGGGAACCGGCACCCGGCTGATGGAACCTCGGCCGAAAGCACGCTCAAGTTCCCCCGCATCGCCGAGAGTTGCCGACAGATAGATGCGTTGATCGGGATTCGTAAATGCTTCGTGCTCGAAAGTGGGCGGGATCATGGGGCGAATATAGAAGCCTGCGCGTGCGACATACACCAGGCATGACACAAGATTGGCGCGTAGCATTCTGTATCGCCAGCCCTCGTTGCCCTGGAGAGTGGCTAGCACTGCATCTAGGTCGTCTACACGTCGAGCCACTGTAGCCACGGGAAGCAGTCGAACTTCCGCATGGTCCACGGCTAGGCTGTCTGGCGAGACCATCCGGGTGACGAAGTGCTGATCGATGTCCTCCGCTAGGGCGTCGAAGAGCTGGGTGTAAACGGCGTTGCCGCGCTCGATGTTTAGCGCCCACGCTTCCGCGACGAAGCCTTCGGCCGCATGCGCGTCGTCGAAGAGCAGTGTTTGGGAATCCGCAAGCTGGGAATTCATATTGAAGATGGCACTATAAACTGTTATCGCCGTTGCTTCGCCACGCGTGTAGCGGCCTAGATCGGCCCTGTCCCATTGACGGTGAGGGCCGACGAGGAGGACGGCGGGGATGCCCTGCTCCTGCGCCTTAACGAGTACTTGGCGAGCAAGCTGCTTAGTGGGGCATGCATAGACAACACGGTGGCCCAGTGCCCGTCGTCGCCACTCTGCGATGAGGAGTCCGACCAACGTCTTACCCGAACCCGTAGGAAGCTCCAAGGCAACGTCTGGGGTGCTCTTATGGTGTTCGGAATAGACACGCAACTGGTCCGCCTGATGGGACCACAGCGCACCAACTCCCTTAGGAGTTCGAGGCAGCTCCCCAAAGAGACTCTCGGGGTCCTTCGCCGCGGCCGGCGCGTCCTCGCGAGTACGGAAGCGCGGGCGCGGGCGTCCCTGTGATGTGGGCTGTGTCAAGGCAATGACCCCCCGAGTCTCATTGCCTCCCAGTTGAGGCAAGGGTTGGATGCTCGCACGCGCTGACAGAACCTGGGGGGAAACGCGTGGGTCACTCCATGGCCAACAGAGGCGCGTGACGCCACTCAGGAGGTGGGGGTTAGGGCGCCCTGCCCACCCCGGGCGACAGCTCGTTGGAGTGCGCGCACCGCTCCGCGCCAAGCTGGCGTAGCGTCGCTTTGCCGTCCCGCACGGTTCAGCCCCCGGCCGGCGGTCTCGAAGCGTTGCCACCGCTGCTTCGTCGACAGGTCTGGTGACACAAGGCCGCGCGTACTGCAGTCGAGGGCCCACGTCACTGGGCGATGGACGTTAGAGATGGCATCGGCCGACCGTCACGCGGTCCAGCGGCACGCGAACCAGCTGACGTGTCTGAGGCGGCGCCGGGCGGGCACACCGAGGGCCCACAGAATGACGTGCCTTGCACTTCGTGGCTCGCGCTGTCGTAAGACACCGCTGAAGGCGCTCTCGTCGTCCTCCTGTGAACGTCAGCCCGGCCCGTTGAGGTGCGTCATACGGTCCCGGCACACCGCCCCTGTAGCTCTGCGAGGCTCCTGGAAGGGTCGCCAGCTGTTGTCCTCAGCCGCAAGGGGCGGCGGGAGTCACGAGGGCCTAGTGGCCCGCGAGCGGGTGTCAACGGCCCGTTGCGGGTCACACGTCAGCAAGGCCGGCATCCCTACGCACCTCCTCGCCGTCACGCACCCGGACGGGTGGCGGCAGGGGTCCGTCCCCTGCCTGTCGCCCACCTCCTACTCACCGTTTTGACCGAGGTCTGCCGTGGGGAACCGTGAGGTCAACGGTGACGTCACCCGCAGCAGTCTGCGGATCTGCTAGTCCCCGGGTGCCCTCGAAAGCTCCTACCATCTACTCCGCGGGTTGTGGGTTCGAGCCCCACGGGGCCCACCCGTGGCGACGCCGGCGACGGCGGCGCCCCGCGGGAGGCAGGTGGCTCTGCGGCGATCAGGTGAGAGGCACCCGCAGCAGCCGCACCTCGACCCTCAGCCCCTCCGGCAGCCGGTCGATGAGGTCCCTCGTGCTCCACCTGCGCCTGTACCTCGGCGCCGCGGCCCTCGTGGCCGTGGCCTACTTCGCCGTCCCCAACGGCCTCCTCCGCGACGCCGCCTACGCCGTCAGCGGCCTCCTCGGCGTGGCCGCCGTCCTCTGGGGGCTGCGGCGCAGCCGGCCCCGCGAGCGAGCGGCCTGGTGGCTGCTGGCCGCGGGACAGGTGATGTTCACCGTCGCCGACGGCGTCTTCGCGGTCTACGACCACGTCCTGCACCTCACGCCGTTCCCCAGCCCGGCCGACGTCGTGTACCTGGCGGCCTACCCCGTCATCGCCCTCGGCCTGCACCGCCTCGTGCGGGCGCGCCCCGGCGAGGTCGGGCGCGGGGCGCTGCTCGACGGCGCCGTCCTGACCCTCGCGCTGACCCTCGTCTCGTGGGTCGCGCTGGCGCACCCGCTGCTCGTGTCCGACGAGCCCCTCGTCGCCCGCGTCGTCTCCGCGGCCTACCCGATGGCCGACATCCTCCTGCTGGCGCTGCTGGTCCTCCTCGTCATGGCCCCCGGCGCCCGGACGCCGTCCTTCCGGCTCCTGGCCACCTCCATGGCCCTGCTGCTGGTCGCCGACACGCTCTACGCCGCCCTCTCCGCAGCCGGCGACTGGGACGACGGCGGGTTGACGAGCGGCCTGTGGATCGCCTCCTACACGCTGCTGGGGGCAGCGGCGCTGCACCCGTCGATGCGCGAGCTCTCCGACCCCGACCACCCGGACCGGCCGGCCGACGCAGGGGCACCGACGGCGACGAGCCCGCTCAGCCGCCGGCGCCTCACCGTCCTGGCCGGGGCGGTGGCGCTGGCGCCCGTGACGATGGCGGTCCAGCACCTGCTCGGCGCGCCGTTCGACGTGTGGGCGCTCGTCGTCTCGTCGCTCGGCCTCTTCGGCCTCGTCGTCGCGCGGCTCGCCACGGTCGTCGGCCAGGTGGTGCGGTACTCCGCCCAGCGCGACGCGCTCCGGGGCGACCTGGCCCACGCGGCCGCCCACGACCCGCTGACGCAGCTGGCCAACCGCGGCCAGATCCTCGAGGACGTCGCGGCGGCGCTGCACCGGGCGGTCCGCTCCGGGACGCCGGTCGGGCTGCTCTTCGTCGACCTCGACCACTTCAAGGCGGTCAACGACCGGCACGGCCACGCGGTGGGCGACGAGGTGCTCCGCGAGGTGGCGGTCCGGCTGCGGGCGACGGTCCGCGCCGGTGACGGCGTCGGACGCCTCGGCGGCGACGAGATCGTCGTCCTCGTCGAGCAGCTGGCCTCCGAGGAGGCGCTCGTCGAGCTGGCCCAGCGGGTCGTGGACGCCCTCGCCGCGCCCTTCCGCACGTCCGCGGGCGAGGTCGTCATCGGCGCCAGCGTCGGGGTGGTCGTCGAGGGCGGCGGCGGGACCGACGCCTCACGGCTCGTCCACGACGCCGACACCGCGGCCTACCGCGCCAAGGCGTCCGGCCGGAACCGGCTGGAGGTCTTCGACGACGCGCTGCGCGCCGAGCTCGACGAGGTCGCCCGCACCGAGGCGGCCCTGCGGCGGGCGCTCCGGGACGACGAGCTGCTCCTGCACTACCAGCCCGTCGTGCGGGCGGCGGACCGGCGCGTCGTCGGGTACGAGGCGCTGCTGCGCTGGGACCGGCCGGGGCACGGGCTGGTGGCTCCCGACGCCTTCATCCCCGTGGCCGAGCGCAGCTCGCTCGTCTGCGACCTGGACCGCTGGGTCCTGCGGACGGCGACGCAGCAGCTGGCCCGCTGGCGCGCCGAGGGACGGGCGGACGCCAGGACGACCGTGGCGGTCAACATCTCGGGCCGGCACCTCGTCGACCCGGCGCTGGTCGCCGACGTGGCGGACGCCCTGGCGGCGGCCGACCTGCGTCCCGGCGCGCTCGTCCTCGAGCTCACCGAGACCGTCCTCGTGAGCCACCCCCTCGCGACGACGCACCTCGAGCGGCTCCGCGCGCTGGGCGTCGCGGTGAGCATCGACGACTTCGGGACGGGCTACACGTCCATCAGCCAGCTGCAGGACCTCCACGCGGACACGCTGAAGATCGACAAGAGCCTCGTCTGGTCCACCTCGCCCGGCGCGGCCGAGCTCGTCCGGCTCGTCGTCCACGCCGCCCACGCCTTCGGCCTCTCCGTCGTCGCCGAGGGGGTCGAGGACGAGGAGCAGCTGCGGCAGCTGCGGCAGGCGGGCTGCGACGAGGTGCAGGGGTACCTCCTCGGGCGGCCGGGGACGGACCCCCGGCCGGCCGCGTCGGCGGCCACCGCCACCGCCGGCCCGGGGCGGCCGACGACGTCGCTCCCCCGGCAGGCGTCCTCCGCCGCCCGCGCCGTCGACGGCGCCCGCACCGGCTGACCCCCGCCCGGGGGTCAAGCCGCGGGCGCGACCGGCCGACTCCTCTCCCATGCGCTCGTCGACCGTCCGCCTGCCCGGCCCGGTGCGCCGGCTGCTCGCCCCGCTGCTCGTCGGCGGGGTGCTCGCGGCCGCCCTCGTGCTCCTGCACCGCACCTTCCGGTCCTACGACTGGTCGGACCTCGGCGGCGACCTCGTCGCGCTCGGCCCCGGCGTCGTGCTCGCCGCGCTCCTCGCCACGGCGACGTCGTACGTCGCCATGACGGGGTACGACGCGCTCGCGCTGCGCTACGTGGGCCACCCCCTGCCCTACCGCCGGTACGGCCTGGCGTCCTTCGTCGCCACCGCCTTCGGCAACAACCTCGGCGCCTCCGCGCTCGTCGGCGCGGCCCTGCGCGCCCGCGTCTACTCCGGCTGGCAGGTCCCCGGCCCCGCCGTGGCGCGCGTCCTCGGCTTCAGCACCGTCACCGTGGCGCTCGGTGCGGCCGTCCTCGCGGGCGCTGGCGTGGTGCACGACCCCGGAGCGGCCGGCCGGGCCCTGCGGCTCCCCCCGGCGGCGACGCTCGCCCTCGGGGTCGTGCTGCTCGCCGCGGTCGCCGGCTTCCTCGCCTGGGCCTGCACCGGTCGGGCCGTCGGCCGCGGGAGCCGGCGCGTCGCACCGCCGACCCCGCGCGTGGCCCTCGCGCAGGTGGCGCTGTCCACGGTCGAGTGGCTGACGATGGCGGCCGCCCTCTACGTGCTCCTGCCCGCGGACGGCCGGATGCCCTTCCTGCCCTTCGCCGCGGCCTTCGCCGTCGCCACCGTCGCGGGGCTCGTCAGCAACGTGCCCGGCGGCCTCGGCGTCTTCGAGACGGCGCTCGTCGTCCTCGTCGGGGCGCAGGTGGCGACGCCGGACCTCGCCGTCGCGCTCGTGGCCTACCGGCTCGTCTACTTCGTGCTCCCGCTGCTCCTCGCGGCCGCGCTCCTCGTGCGGCACGAGGTCCGTACCGCCGCGGCCCGTCGCGCCGAGGTCACCCCCGCGGCGCCCGCTGCCGCCGCCGTCCCCGCCATGCGCCGCCCGTCCGCCCTCGAGACGACCGCCCCGCCGGCACCGGCGCCCGCGCCCGCCCGCGCCGCGGCCGCGTCCGCCGCCCGGCTGCCCACGGTCCTGACGCCGTCCGTCCTCGCCCTCGTCGTCGCCGGCACCGGGCTCCTCGTCCTGCTCCGCGGCGACCTCCCGGGCGCCCGCCTGCCCGACCTGTCGGGCGTCACGACCGGCCTCGGCGGACTGGCGGCCCTCGTCCTCGCCCGCGGGCTCCACCGGCGCTGGCGCGCGGCGTGGGTGGCGACGCTGGCGCTGCTGGCCGGTCTCGCCGTGGTCGCGGCCACCCACGGAGACCTCGTGCTCACCGGGGTGACGAGCGGCCTCGCGCTCCTGCTCCTGCCCGCGCGCGGCGTCTTCCACCGCGGCGCCGGCCCCGCCGGCCGCCGGGCCCCCGTCCGTCCCGTCGCCGCGGCCGTGCTCGTCGGCGCGGCGGTGTGGTGGCTCGAGCTCGGCGGCGGCGCCGTCGACGCGCCGCTGCTCGCCGCCTCGAGCTCCGGCGACACCGCCCTCGCCGACCGCCTCGCGGTGCTCGCCGGCGTCGCCGGGGTCCTCCTCGGCGGGCGCTGGGTGCTGCGCCGCCGCACCCCCGCGCAGCGGGCCGCCGACGACGCGGAGATGGCGCGGGTCGCCGACCTCGTCGCGCGCTCCGGCCGGTGCTCGTCCCAGCTGGCCTTCACCGGCGACAAGCGCTTCCACTTCGCGCCCTGCGGCGCCGCCTTCCTCATGTACCAGGTGGAGGGCCGCAGCTGGGTCGTCATGGGCGACCCCGTCGGCGACGCCACGGCCTTCCCCGGGCTGCTCGGGAGCTTCCTCGCGGAGGTCGACCGGCACGGCGGGCGACCCGTCTTCTACACCGTGCTCGACGACCACGCCGACCTCTACCGCGCGCACGGCCTCGCGCTGACCAAGCTCGGCGAGGAGGCCGTCGTCCCGCTCGCGGACTTCTCCCTCACCGGCAAGGCGCGGACCAACCTGCGCACCTGCCGCAACAAGTCCCAGCGCCTCGGCATGTCGGTCGAGGTCGTCGCGGCGGCCGACGTCGGCCCGCTCGTGCCCGCCCTCCGCGAGGTCTCCGACGCGTGGCTCACGTCCCGCAACGGCAAGGAGAAAGGCTTCTCGCTCGGCACCTTCGACGAGGAGTACGTGCGGCGCTCCCCCGTGGTCGTCGTCCGGCAGGACGACCGCGTCGTCGCCTTCGCGACGCTGTGGGTGGGCGGCGACGGCGAGGAGGTGCAGGTCGACCTCATGCGCCGGCTGCCCGACGGGCCGAGCACGGTGATGACCTACCTCTTCGTCGAGGCGATCCTCTGGGCCAAGGATGCCGGCTTCTCCGCCTTCAACCTCGGCGTGGCGCCCCTGTCCGGGCTGGGCGGCGGCGACGCCCCCTCCGCGTGGGAGCGGCTCGGCCACCTCGTGTGGAGCCACGGCGAGCAGCTCTACAACTTCCGCGGCCTCCGCGGCTTCAAGCAGGGCTTCCTGCCGCGCTGGCGCACCTGCTACGTCGCCGCCCCCCGGGGCCTGGCGCTGCCGACCGCCATGGTCGACGTCGCCACGCTCGTCGGCGGCGGCGTGCGGGGGCTCGTGCGGGGCTGATCAGCGGCGGGCGGCGCGCTCCAGCGCCACCGCGTCCCGCCCGAAGGACCACAGCAGCGCGACGAGCGCACCGGCCGCCGCGGCGGTGGCGAGCGCCGGCGGCAGCCCGGGGACGGCGACGAGGACGAGGACCACGCCCTGCGTGGCCGCGACGACCTTGCGGGAGAGCCGGGGCGCGAGGTCGCCGCGCAGCGCGGGGCGCACCTGCCCGGCGGCCACCCAGGCGTAGCGCAGCAGGCCGACCGCGAGCACCCACCACCCGACGACCGCCGCGGCCGGGAGGCACAGCACCGCGATGAGGCCCGCGTCGACCTCCATGTCGAGCCGGGCCCCGGCGGGGGTCGACGTCCGGGTCCGACGGGCGACGGCGCCGTCGACGCCGTCCAGGGCGAGCGCCGGGGCGGCGAGCGCGACCACCGCCCACGACGGCCCGAGGTCGCCGTGCAGGAGGTCGACGACGACGAGGGTCGCCACGCCGCCACCGAGCACGGTCCGCAGCAGGGTCACCCGGTCCGCGGGGCCGCTCCAGCCGTCGGCACGGCGCGCCACCGCGAGCGCAGCGACGCCCACGAGGGCGCTGCCGACGACGGCCGCCGCGACGGCGTCGAGGCCGGGCACGGCCGGGACGACGGCGGACCGTGCCACCGCCCACGTGGCGAGCACCCCGCAGAGCACCACGGTCACCAGGCCGGTGACCGTCGCGTCCCGGCGCGCCGTGCCGCCGGCCAGGACCGGGGCACCGCTGGCGTGGCTCACGCGGACAGGGTCACCTAGGGTCCCCGGTCGTGCCCGTCCAGGCGAGGTCCGAGCCCGGCGCGACCACCGCGACCGCGTACTGGACCGTCGCGCCCGGGGCCGGTGAGCTGCGGGAGGTCCCGCTGGCCCCGCCCGCCGCGGGCGAGGTGTTGGTCCGCACCCTGCACTCGGGCTACAGCCGCGGCAGCGAGCTGCTCGTCCACCGCGGCGGCGTCCCGGCGGCCGTGGCGGCCACCATGCGCGCGCCCTTCCAGGAGGGCGACCTCCCCGGCCCCGTGAAGTACGGCTACCTGTCCGTCGGCGTCGTCGAGGGGCTCGGCGCCGGCGCCCCGCCGGACCTCCTGGGCCGCACCGTCTTCTGCCTCTTCCCCCACCAGGACCGCTACGTCGTGCCGGCGGCCGCCGTCCACCCCTTGCCCGACGGCGTGCCGCCCCGGCGCGCCGTGCTCGCGGGCACCGTCGAGACGGCGCTCAACGCGCTGTGGGACGCGGCCCCGCGGATGGGCGACCGCGTCGCCGTCGTCGGCGCCGGGATGGTCGGCGCGTGCGTGGCGGCCCTCGCGCGCCGCTTCCCGCTCCAGCGGCTCCAGCTCGTCGACGTCGACCCCGCGCGCGCGGCGGTGGCCGCGGCCCTCGGCGTCGACTTCGCCCTGCCGGACGACGCGCTGGGCGGCTGCGACGTCGTCGTCCACGCGTCCGCCTCCGGCGCCGGTCTGGGCCGCGGGCTCGAGCTGCTCGGCGACGAGGGCGAGCTCGTCGAGGTCTCCTGGTACGGCGACCGCCCGGTCACCGTGGACCTCGGCGCCGCCTTCCACGCCCGGCGCCTCGTCGTCCGCGCCTCGCAGGTGGGCGCCGTCGCCGCGTCCCGGCGGGCCCGCCGGACGACCGCGGAGCGTCTGGCGACGGCCCTCGACCTGCTGCGCGACCCGGCGTTCGACGCCCTGCTCTCGCGGCCGGTGGCGCTGGCCGACCTGCCGCGGGCCGTCGAGGACCTCGCCGCCGGCCGGCGCGAGGCGCTGTGCCTCGTCGTCGACCACCCCGCCGCCCGCTGACACCCGCCCCGACCCGAGGAGCCCCGAGACCCCGTGTACCGCGTGAGCGTCCGCGACCACGTCATGGTCGCCCACTCCCTGCCCCACCCCTTCTTCGGCCCGGCGCAGGCCAAGCACGGGGCCACGTACGACGTCGAGCTCGTCCTCGCGGCCCGGGAGCTCGACGAGCACGGCGTCGTCGCGGACATCGGCGCCGCCTCCGCCGCCCTCGCCGCCGTCCTCGACGAGCTGCGGTACCGCGACCTCGACGAGCACCCCGCCTTCGTCGGCCGCCTGACGACGACGGAGGTCCTCGCCCGCTGGGTGGCGGACCGGGTCGTCGAGGCGGGCCGCGAGGGCGGCGGCGCGGCCGGCCTGACGCGCGGCCTCGCCTCGCTGGAGGTCGTCCTGCGCGAGACGCCCGACGCGTGGGCGAGCTACCGCACCGATCTGCCGTGACCGCCGGGGCGCCGCCGCCCCGCCGGCTGCGCCTCGTCGTGCCCGCCCCCTGGGACGCCGTCTCGGGGGGCAGCGCGTACGACCGTGCCCTCGTCGTCGCCCTGCGCGCCCGCAGGGCCGACGTCGAGGTCGCCGTCGTCGACGGCGCGTGGCCGGCGCCGGACGGCGCGGCCCGCGACGCCCTCGCCGCGGCGCTGGCAGACGACGGGCGGGAGGTCGTCCTCGACGGGCTCCTCGCCGCCGCGCCGGAGGCGGTGGCGCGGGCGGTGGCCGCGGGGGTCCGCGTGCACGTCCTCGTCCACCTGCCGCTCGCCCGCGAGGGCGGTCTCGACGCCGCCACGGCCGTCGCCCGCGACGCCGTCGAGCGCGTCACCCTCGCCGCCGCCACCTCGGTCCTCGCGACGAGCGCGTGGGCCGCCGCGGACCTGCGCGCCCGGCACGGCCTCGCCCACGTCGGCGTGGCCGTCCCCGGCGTCGACCCGGCCCCGCGCTCCCCCGGCTCGGCCGCGACCGGGGCACCGCTGCTGCTCCAGCTCGCGGCGGTGGGGCCGCGCAAGGACCAGCTCGGCGTCGTCGCGGCCCTCGCCCGGCTGGCCGACCGGCCCTGGACGGCTGTCCTCGCGGGTCCCGTGGCCGACGCCCGGTACGCCGCCGCGGTGGACGCCGCCGTGGCGGGAGCCGGTCTCGCGGGACAGGTCTCGCGCCCGGGAGCCGTCCGGGGCCGCGACCTCGCGCGCCTGTGGTCGGCCGCGGACCTCCTCCTGCTCCCCTCGCGCGCGGAGACGTGGGGCATGGCCGTCACCGAGGCGCTCGTCCGCGGCGTCCCGGCCGTCGTCGGGGCGGGGACGGGCGCCGTCGAGGCCCTGCTCGGCGACCTCCCGCCCCGGGCGGGGCGGGACGACGTGCCCGGCGCCGTCGTGCCCCCCGGCGACGTGGACGCGCTGGCGGCTGCGGTCCGACGCCTCCTGGGGGACAGTGGCGCACCGGCCCGACGGGCGGCCGCCCGACGCCGGGCGGCCCTCCTCGCGCGCGGTGGCTGGGACGCCACCGCCGCCGCCCTGCTCCACCACCTCGAGCACCGCGAGCCCCGGCCGGAGGACATCCCGTGAGCCACGACGACACCACCCCCGTCCCCGCCGCGTGGCTCGCGCTGCGCGAGCCCGAGGACGAGCGGGCCCGGGCCGCCGTCACCGACGGGCTGCTGGACCACCTGGCCCTGCCCGCGGCCGACCGCCCGCTGCGGGTCGTGGACCTCGGGGCCGGGACCGGGGCCAACCTCCGCCACCTGGCCCCCGCGCTCGCGGCCCGCGGGTACGCGCAGGAGTGGCTCCTCCTCGACCACGACGACGACCTCCTGCGGCGGACCGCCGACGCCCCGGCACCCGCGGGCGTCGTCGTGCGGCCCCGCCTCGGCGACCTCGCCGGGCTGGCGGACGCGCTGGGCGACGGTGCCGACCTCGTCACCTGCGCGGCACTGCTGGACCTGCTCCGGCCCGACCAGGTGGCCGACCTCGCCGCCGCGCTGGCGGACGCCGGGGTGCCGGCGCTGCTCGCGCTGACCGTCACCGGCGGCGTCGCGCTGGACCCGCCGCACGCGCACGACGACGCCCTGCGCGCCGCCTTCGACGCCCACCAGCGCCGCGGCGGACGCCTCGGGCCCGACGCGGCGGGCGTGGCCGCGCAGACGCTGGCCGCCGCCGGCGCCCGCGTGCTCGCCGTCGCGACGCCGTGGCACCTCGGCCCGGCCGCCCCGGACCTCGCCGACGCGTGGCTCGAGGGGCGGGCCGGGGCCGCCGTCGCCCAGGACCCCGCGCTGGAGCGCGACGCCGACGCCTGGCTCGCGCAGCGCCGTGAGCAGCTCGCCGCGGGGCGGCTGCGCGCGGTCGTCGAGCACGTCGACCTCGCGGCGGCGCCGGCCGCCGCCCCCCGCTGAGGTCGGCCGTGGGCCGCCGCACCCGCGCCGCCCTGCAGGTCGGCGTCGCCGTCGCGCTGCTCGTCGCCGTCGTGGCCGTCGTCGGCGGCGAGCCCTTCCGCCGCGCCCTCGGCGTCGTCACCCCGGGGACGACGGTCGCCGCACTGGGCCTCGGGGCGCTGGCGACGGTCGGCCAGGCCCTGCGGTGGCGGGCGGTCGTCCTCGCCCGGCAGCAGCGCACCCCCGCCGCGGCGTCCGGGCCGGGCGTCACCGCGGCGGGCTCGCGGCTGACCCGGGGCCGCTCCGTCGGCGAGTACTACCGCGCGCAGCTGCTCAACGCCGTCCTGCCGGGCGGCCTGGCGGGCGACCTCCTGCGGGCGCACCGCGCCCGGGAGCCGCGCCGCGGCGGGTGGGTGAGCAGCGCCGCCGCCGTCCTCGTCGAGCGGCTGGCCGGCTCCGCGCTCCTGCTCGGCGTGGCCGCGGCCGTCGTCGCCGCCGCCTCGCCCGCCTGGGCCGTCGGCCTCGCCGCGGCGGCGCTCGTGCTCGCCGTCGTCGTCGTCCGCGCGGTCGGTCGCGTGCCGGCCGGCGTCCACGCGGCCGTGTGGGGGTGGTCGGCGGTGGCGCTGGGCGCGCTGGTCGCCCTCTTCGCCGTCGCGGCGGTCGCCGTGCCCGCCGCCGACGGCGACCCGCGGCCGGACGTGCGCGGCACCGCCGTGCTCGCCGTGCTCGCGCTCCTGGGCATGTCGTTGCCCGTCGGCGTGGGCGGCTTCGGCCCGCGGGAGGCGCTCGCCGCCGTCGCCGCCGGCACCGCGGGGACGACCCCCGGTCAGGCGGTGGCCGTCACGGCCGGGTACGGCGTCCTCGCGGCGCTGGCGGCCGCACCCGGCCTGGTGCTCCTCCTGATCGACCTGGCCCGGTGGTCAGGCCGCGGGGGCGCGGACGGCCGCGAGGTCGAGCTCGACCGCGACGTCCTCCCCGAGGACGAAGCGCCGCGAGGGCGCCCGTAGCGCGTCGGCCATGAGGTCGGCGCCCTCGAACCGCAGGCCGGGGACGCCGTCGCCGACGAGCACGGGCGCCGTCGTCACCCACAGGCGGTCGAGCGCCCCGGCGGCGAGGAAGCGCGAGACGGTCGTGGCGCCGCCCTCGACGAGCACCCGGTGCAGCCCCCGCGCCGCGAGGTCGGCGATGACCGCACCGACGACGTCCTCCCCCGAGGTGCACCCCCGGAGCGGCACCACCTCCACGTGCGCCCGGTCGGCCACGGCCGCCGCCGCGGCGGTGGCGCGCGAGGCCCCGACCAGCCAGAGCACCGGTGCCGTGGGGTCGCCGAAGAGGGTGGCGCCCAGCGGCGCCCGGCCCATCGGGTCGAGGACGGCGCGCACGGGGTGCGGCCCGGGGCAGGCCCGGACGGTGAGCAGCGGGTCGTCGGCGGCCACGGTCCGCACGCCGACGACGACGACGTCGACGAGCGCCCGCAGCCGGTGCAGGTGCTCGCGGTCGGCCGGGCCGCTGACGTAGCGCGCGTCCCCGCTGCGGGCGGCCGTGAAGCCGTCGAGGCTCTGGGCGACCTGCGCGACGACGAGCGGGGCGCCGCCCGCCGCCAGCGGCGCGTAGCGGTCGAGGAGGTCGCCCCCCGCGGTCCCGGGCCCCTCCCCCGCGGGGGGCAGGGGGGCGCCGCCGTGGGCGGCCGCGACGAGGGCGTCCCACGGGTCCGGTGCGGACGGGTCCTCCGCGGTCGCGACGGGGAGGTGGCCCAGCCGCTCCACCTTCGTCCGGCGGTACGCCGCGCTCGTCGGCCGGTCGGGGACGACGAGGCCGACGACCTCCGCCACCTCGACGCCGGCCGCCTCGAGGGCCGCCGCCTTCGCCGGGTTGGAGGACATGAGCCGCACGCAGGAGACGCCGAGGACGGCGAGGACCGCGGCCGCGGCGTCGTACTCGCGGGCGTCGACGGGCAGCCCGAGCGCGGTGTTGGCGTCGACGGTGTCGGCGCCCGCGTCCTGGAGGGCGTACGCCTCCACCTTGGCGAGGAGCCCGATGCCCCGCCCCTCCTGCCCGCGGAGGTACACGACGACGCCGCGCCCCTCGGCGGCGACGGCGCGCAGCGCGGCGTCGAGCTGGTCGCCGCAGTCGCAGCGCCAGGAGCCGAGGGCGTCGCCGGTGAGGCACTCGGAGTGCACCCGGACGAGCGGCGGGCCGGCCTCGGTGCCGGCCGGGTCCCCGAGGACCAGCGCGACGTGCTCGGTGCCGTCCCCGGCGCGGAAGCCGTGGAGGGCGAAGGTGCCGTGGGCGGTGGGGAGGAGGGTCGCGGCCACCTGCTGGACCGCGGCGCGGGAGGCCCGCGCGGACGGGGCTGTCATCGCGCCACGCTACCGAGGCGGTCCGGCCGCCCGACCTGCTGCCTCCCGCCGCGCCGGCGGGTCAGGACACGCTCCGCACGAGCTCGGTGATCCACGGCCAGATGTCGCCGACCCGGTCCACCGCCGCGTTCGCCGTGGCGACGAGCGGCCACAGCGAGACGGCGAGCGACACGAGCCAGGCGAGCACCGCGAGGGTCCACGCCGACCACGTCCGGCGCGAGGCCCACGCGCCGGCGAGCAGCGCGACGGCGACGAGGTACCCGAGCACGACGACGACGGTGCCGCTCGCCGCGGGGACGTCGAGCACCGGCCCGGCGGCGGCCGCCGCCCCCACGAGCCCGAGGACGGGTCCGAGCACGAGGAGCCCGTTGCCCAGCACCAGCACCGCGCCGACGAGGACGGCGACGACCCGCCCCGAGGGACCGCGGCGCAGGTCCGGCGCGGGGTGGCGCGCGACGGCGTCCTTGAAGCGCCGCGCGAAGCGTCGAGAGGTGGTGCCGGCCATGGCCGTCCTCCTGTCCACGTCGAGGGAGGGGCCTCGACCGTCCCGGCGCCGGGGCTGGGCGCCGCCCGCAGTTTTACGCTGTAAGCGGGAGCGCGCACGTCGGGGAGGGCACCACCGCCCGACCGGGTGGCCGGGGCCCCCGGCGGGGTGGCCCGGGTCCCGACCGCCACGGGCGGGCGGGTGGTCGACCGGGTGACGGCTCCGGCGGCCGGTCCCGGCGGCCGATGCTGCGTCCGTGCCCCCCACGTCTCCCGGTCCCGCGGTGCCCCGGACCCGCCGCCCCCGCCCGCTCGCCGTCCTCGCCGCCGCGGTCGTCCTCGTCCTGGCCGGGGCGCCGGCCGCGGGTGCGACGTCCGGCGGCGACGGCGTCGCGACGACGGCCGCCGCGCAGGCCGTGGCCCCGCCGCCGGTCGGCGCCCGCTTCGACTACCAGCTGGGCGGCGCCTACGCGCCCGCGGCGGGGGTCGGCGTCGTCGTCCGCGACCGGACGGCGCCGCCCGCGCCGGGCCGGTACTCGGTCTGCTACGTCAACGCCTTCCAGACCCAGCCGCAGGAGGCGGGCTGGTGGACCGCCCGCTACCCGTCGCTCGTCCTGCGCGACGGCCGCGGCCGTCCCGTCGAGGACGCCGGCTGGCCCGGCGAGCTCCTCCTCGACACCCGCACCGCCGCGACGCGCGGCGCGCTCGCGACGCTCGTGGGCCGGTGGCTCGACGGGTGCGCGGACAAGGGCTACCGCGCCGTCGAGCTCGACAACCTCGACTCGTGGCTGCGCTCCGGCGACCGCCTCACGACGGCGGGCAACCTCGCCTACGCGCAGCTCCTCGTCCGCCGCGCCCACTCCCGCGGGCTAGCGGTGGCGCAGAAGAACGCGGCGGGGCTGACGCGGTCCCAGGTCCGCACCGCGGGCTTCGACTTCGCGGTCGCCGAGGAGTGCGAGGCCTACGACGAGTGCGGCGCGTACACCTGGGTGCACGGCCGCCACGTCCTCGAGGTCGAGTACGCCGACGGCGGCCGCGAGGCGTTTCGCGCCGCCTGCGCGGCCCGCGGCCACGTCGTCCCCGTGCTGCTGCGCGACCGGGACGTCCTCCCCCGCGGGCAGCGCGGGCACGTCTCGGAGCAGTGCCCCTGACGCCGTCCCCTCGCCTCGCCCCGCAGGTGCGGCACCCGGGGGGCGCCGAGCACCGCGACCGGGGCGGCCGTGAGAGCGTCGGGAGGTCCCGCACCAGACCGCCCCGCCCCGGGCTCCGAACGACGGGCACACGGCACCGACGACGAGGAGGCCCCCGTGACGGCAGGTCCGGAGGACGCGACGCGCGCCGACCGCGGGCGACGGCGCACGCGCCGCCTCACCCAGGTGGCGTGCGGCGCCGTCGTCGTGCTCGGCCTGGGCCTCGTCGGCGCCGGGCTCGCGGCCGGGGACGAGCGGCCCGTCGAGCCGCCGCTGACGAGCGCCGCCGACGCCGGGGACGCCGTGGCGGCCCCGCCCGCGCCCTCCCCGTCCCCCTCGCCGGAGCCCACCGGCCCGCGGCCCGCCGCGACGCCCGACCCCGGGCAGCTGCTCCCGCCGGCCGAGGAGGGCGAGAGCCTGCTCCCCCCGCCGCCCGAGCCGGTGGAGACGGAGGAGCCGGTCGTCGAGGTCGCGGACCCGGTGCGGCTGCGGGTCCCCTCCATCGACGTCGACACCGAGCTGCTCCACCTCGGCCTCGACGAGGAGGGGGCGCTCGCCGTCCCGCCGCGCACCGGCCCGGACAACCTCAAGGCGTCCTGGTACGACGGCTCGCCCGCCCCCGGCGAGGTGGGCCCCTCCATCTTCGCCGGGCACATCGACTCCAAGGCCGGGCCGTCGGTCTTCTACCTGCTGTCCGAGGTGGAGGAAGGCGACGAGGTCCTCGTCGACCGTGCCGACGGGACGACGGCGACCTTCGTCGTCGACGGCCTCGAGCGGTACGCCAAGGACGACTTCCCGACGGCGCGGGTCTACGGCCGCGTCGACGACGCGCAGATCCGCCTCATCACCTGCGGCGGCGAGTTCGACCGGTCCACGGGCCACTACCGCGACAACACCGTCGTCTACGGGCACCTCGTCGAGGGCTGACCGTCCCGCCCGGCGCCCCGTCGGGCACCGGGCGGGAGGCCCTCCTCGGTCGCCGGGCGGCGCGGGTCAGGCCGGCGCCGGCGTCCGCCGCTCCTGCTCGGGCACCGTCACGGGCGCGGGGGGCGCCACCTCGGGCCAGCCGATGCTCGGGGCGTGGCCGCGGAAGTTCTCCAGCCACCACCCGTAGTCCTCGGGCACGAGGGAGAACGGCGCCGGGTGCCCGAGCTCGCGGGCGGCCCAGACCGGCCAGTGCGGGTTGGCGAGCGCCGGGCGGCCGAGCAGGACCAGGTCGAGGCCGGCGCGGACCACCCGGTCGGCCACCTGCGGGCGGCCCAGGTTCCAGCTGACGCCGACGGGGATGCCCACCTCCTCCTTGATGCGCATGGCCCGCGGGACGAAGCCCGCCTCCTCCCCGAAGACCGGGTCGACCATCTGGTCGGTGTTCATGCCGAAGGACACGTCGGCCAGGTCCAGACCGTGGTCCTTCATCATCGAGATCGCCGCGACGGCGTCGTCCATCGTCGCGCCCGCGGGGTTGAAGTCGTCCGCGCCCAGCCGCATCGTCAACGGGATGCGCTCGGGCAGGACGGCGCGGACGGCGTCGAGCGCCTCGGTGTGGAAGCGGACGCGGTTCTCGAGGCTCCCCCCGTACCGGTCGGTGCGCCGGTTGGCGAGGGGCGAGAAGAAGCTGGCGCCGAGGTAGCCGTGCGCGTAGTGCATCTCCACCCACTCGAAGCCGGCGGCGACGGCCCGGACGGCCGCGTCGGCGTACGCCTGGTGGAGGTCGTGGATCTCCTCGACGGCCAGCTCGTGCACCGGGTGGTCGTGGTCGCCGCCGTACGGCAGCGCCGACGGCGCCCGCGTCTCCCAGCCGTGGGGGTGGTCGGCCGGCAGCTGGTGGCCGCCCTCCCACGGCGCGACCTCGCTGCCCTTGCGCCCCGTGTGCCCGAGCTGGATGGCGGCGACCCCGCCCATCTCCTTGACGAGGGCGTTGACGCGCGCCCACCCCTCGACCTGGCTGTCGTCGTAGAGGCCGCCGCAGCGGGTCGTCGTCCGCCCGTCGGCGGTGATGGCGATCTGCTCCGGGAAGAGCAGCCCGAAGCCGCCGGCCGCACGGGCGGCCATGTGCGCGAGGTGGAAGTCGCCGGCGCGACCGTCCTGGGAGCGGTACATCGTCATCGGCGACATGACGATGCGGTTGCGCAGCGTCACGCCCTTGAGGGTGAAGGGGGAGAAGAGGTCGGCCACGGGAGTCCTTCCGGTGGGGGCGGGGTGCTCAGTGGACGGCGGGCGGATGACGACGGCGTGACGCTCGGCGTCGGCCGGGTGACGTTGTCCTCACCGGCCCCGCCGTCGGCTGTGAGCCCCGGCATCCGGGGCGCACCGGACCGGCCGGCCGGGGCGGCGCCTCAGCCGAGCACGCGGTCGAGGTGCACCGCGGCGCTGATGAGCGCGAGGTGGGAGAGGGCCTGCGGCACGTTCCCGGCCTGGTGCCCGGTGGCGCTGACCTCCTCGGCGAAGAGCCCGAGGTGGTTGGAGAACCGCAGCGTCTTCTCGAAGGCCTCCTCGGCCTCGTCGACCCGCCCGGCGCGCGCGAGCGCCTCCGCGTACCAGAACGAGCAGGCGACGAAGAAGCCCTCGTCGCCGTCGAGGCCGTCGGCGCCGTCGGTCGGGTAGCGCCGCACGAGGCAGTCGACGACGAGCTGCTCCTCGAGGGCCGCGAGCGTCGCCGCGTACCGCGGGTCCGTCGGCCCGGCGAACTTCACGAGCGGCAGCATGAGCAGGCTCGCGTCGAGGGTGTCGCTGTCGGCGCTGACGCGGTAGCCGCCGGTGCGCTCGTCGAGGCCCTCCTCCTGCACGCGCCGGTACGCGGCGTCGGCGCACGCCTCCCAGCGGCCGCGCGGCGCCGGCAGCCCGCGCTGGCGCGAGATCCGCAGCGCCCGCTCGAAGGCCACCCACACCATGACCTGCGAGTAGGTGTTGCGGCGCGGCTCGCCGCGGCTCTCCCACAGGCCCGCGTCGGCGTCCGCCCCGTGCTCCACGAGCCACTCGAGGGCCTCCACGACGCGGCTCCACATGTCCCAGCTGATGGGCCGGACCTTGTTGTAGAGGTAGATCGAGTCCAGCAGCTCGCCGTAGGAGTCGAGCTGGCGCTGCGCCGCCGCCGCGTTGCCCGTGCGCACGGGGCGCGAGCCGGCGAAGCCCGCGAGGTGGTCGAGCGTCACCTCCTCCGGCGGGCGCTCGCCGCGCACCGTGTAGACGGGCAGCAGCCCCTCGTCGCGGTCCGCCTCGGTCATCCGCTCCTCGAGCCAGCCGAGGAAGGCGTCGGTCTCGTCGGTGAAGCCGAGCGTCATGAGCGCGAAGGTCGTCCAGGCGGCGTCGCGCAGCCACGCGTACCGGTAGTCCCAGTTGCGCTCGCCGCCCGGCTCCTCGGGCAGGCTCGTCGTCCCGGCGGCCACGACGGCGCCCGTCGGCGCGTACGTCAGCAGCTTGAGCGTGATGGCGGAGCGGTGGACGACCTCGCGCCAGCGGCCCGTGTAGGTCGACCGCCGGACCCACGCCCGCCACCACTCGTGCGTGCGGTCGAGCAGCCGCTGCGCGTCGGCGACGGCGCTCGCGGCGTTGTCGTCCTCGGGCTCGCCGAGGTGCAGCAGAAGGGCGAGCTGCTCGCCCCGGCGCAGGTGGACGCGGGCGGTCGCGGCGGCGCCGTCGACCTCGAGCGGCACCGACGAGCGCAGGACGAGCGGCGCGCCGTCGGGGACGTCGAATCGCGCGCCGACGCCGTCGACCGCCGTCGTGACGGGCTCGACGCGTCCCCAGTCCGGCCGCGGGCGGCAGTCGACGACGACGTCCTGCTCGCCGTCGAGCACCCGTACGAGCCGGACGAGGAGCGGGCGGCCGGGCTTCTCGCCCTCCGGCAGCGCCTCCACGGGGACCATGAGGTCGAGGACCTCGAGGCAGCCGCGGGCGCTGGAGAAGCGGGTGGCCAGGACGGCCGAGCTGGGCAGGTAGTACTGGTGGGTCGTGTCCCAGGCGGTTGGCCGGACGGCGAAGGAGCCGGCGTCGTCGTCGAGCAGCCGCGCGAAGACGGCCGGCCCGTCGAAGTCCGGGACGCAGCCGAAGTCCACCTCGCCCTCGCGGGTGACGAGCATGACCGTCCGCAGGTCGCCGACGACGCCGTGGTCCTCGACGGGGCACGGGTGCACGGGCCGCCGACCCTCGCCGTCCTCCGTGCCGGAGCCGTTGCCGTCCTGGACGTCTCGCGCCTGCTGCACCCGGCCACCCTCCCCCGGCCGACGACGAGGCGCCTGTTCGCGCCCCGGCCGCAGCGACGACGACGAGCAGGCGCCTGCGCGCGTCCCGGGACGGCCCGGGACGACGAACGGGCGCCTGCTCGCGGCGGCGTGCGGGGTCAGGCGGCGGCGGGCACCCGCGCGGTGAGGTGCACGGAGCGGACGCGGGCCTCCGCCGTCGGGGCGGCGTGCGCGGTGATGAGCTCGTCGGCGTCCGCGAGCGCGGCGAAGGCGTCGAGCTGCTCGCGCACGTCGTCGGGGGTGCCGGCGGCGGTGTGGGTCATCATCGCGTCGACCTGGGCGCCGGCCCCCGCCTCGAGGAGCATGTCCGCCTCGGCGTCGGTGAGCGTCCGGCCGCGGCCGAACAGCAGCGTGGCGCGCGAGCGGCGGACGACGGCGCGGTGCTCCTCCGCCTCCTCCCGGGTGTCGGCGGCGAGGACGTTGATCCCCGCGACGACGTACGGCTCGGCCAGCTGCTCGGACGGCTGGAAGTCGCGGCGGTACGTCGCGACGGCCGCCTGGAGCGCCTGCGGGGCGAAGTGCGACGCGAAGGCGTACGGCAGGCCGAGCGCCGCGGCGAGCTGGGCGCCGAAGAGCGACGAGCCGAGGATGTAGAGCGGCACCTCGGTGCCCGCGCCCGGCGACGCCTGCACGCCCGGGACGAGCGAGCGGCCGGCGAGGTAGCCCTGCAGCTCCTGCACGTCGCGGGGGAAGGAGTCGGCCGACGCCGGGTCGCGGCGCAACGCGTACATCGTGTTCTGGTCCGACCCGGGCGCCCGGCCGAGACCGAGGTCGATGCGCCCCGGGTGGATCGAGGCGAGCGTCCCGTACTGCTCCGCGATCGTCAGCGGCGCGTGGTTCGGCAGCATGACGCCGCCCGCCCCGAGCCGGATGGTGCTCGTGTGCGCCGCGACGTGGGCGATGAGCGTCGACGTCGCCGACGACGCGATGGCCGGCATGTTGTGGTGCTCGGCATACCAGACCCGCCGGTACCCCTCCTCCTCGGCGGCCCGGGCGAGGGCGACGCTGCCGGCGATGCTCTCGCCGACGCTGGTGCCCTTGTCGACGGGCGCGAGGTCGAGGACGGACAGGGGGACGGGCATGCGGGTCACCTCGGTGCTCGGACGGCTCCCCGGCGCCAGGTGGTGACGTCGGGCACCGGTCCCAACCGCCGGCGGGGCCGCGGTAGTCCCCGCCGCGGAGCAGGTGTGCCCAGGTCGCGGTGCACCGCGTCGAGCGCACACACACCTCACCTCGGCGGCGGGAGGCTCGACGCCTCGCTGCCCCCCTCCGCCCGGACCGCCGCGTGCAGGGCCGTGGCGACGGCGACGGCGCGCAACTGCCGCCACGAGCGACGTCAGCGACTACCGCCACTCGTGCGTTGACTTCAGCGGTACTTCAGCGCACGCTCTGGGCGTGGCCACGGAGACCGTCCCCCTGAGCGAGCTGACGCGACGCATGACCCAGGTCGCCGCCCGGACGGCGAGGGGTGACGTCATCCTCAGCAGGCGGGGTTCGGCGGAAGACCTCTACCTGTCCACCCGTGAGCGGCACGAGCAGGAGTCGAGGGCGGCGGTGGTGACGACCGAGATGCTCGCCGTGGTCGCGCAGCAGCAGCCGGACCTCGCCGTCGACGCCCTGACCCGCACGTTGGCCTGGGTGGCCTGGTTGCCCTCCGACGACAAGGTCGCCTGCCTGCAGGAGCTGCTGGACGACCTGCGAGCGGGAGCGCAGACCGGTGACCTCCGGCGCTTCGCGCTCGACCTCGCCGCCTGGGAGAGCACGGCCGTCGCCCACAACGACCCGGGGGTGCTCGGACAGCTACGGCGTCCGCACGCCCGCGAGGACCTGCCCGCCGAGGCGTCGCTCGTCGAGCGACCGTGAGGCCCACCCGGGGCAGCCGGGTCCCTCGGCCGGCGGACGACCCCTGGGTGCTGCGCTTCGCCGACCTCCGGGCCGTGAAGGGCTGGAGCGCCATCAAGGCGCAGTCCAGGAGCAACCTCAGGAGGGCGTGGGACGAGCTGACGGCCGACCCCCGCCGCGTCGACCAGCGTCAGCACCAGCTCAAGGGGAGCCTCGCCACCGGGACGCTGGACGGCAGGGCGCTGGAGCAGTGGCAGTACGAGGTGACCGGCGCCGGAAGGCTGCGCTACCTCGTCGACGACGAGACCCACGAGGTGTGGATCGTCTCGGCGAGCCCAGGACACCCGAGGGACACGGAGTAGGCGCCGGGAGGACGACCGAGGCCGCGCCGGGCTCGGCCGTGTGACGTGTGCGCACAGGTCGCGGTGCACCGCGTCTTCAGCACACGGGCTCACGCCGCGGCCGCCCGGACGTGCTCGGCCAGCAGCGCCGCAGTCGCCGCCGGCGCGTCCTCGTTCGGCGAGTGGCCGCCCGGGAGGACGGCGCACGCCGCGCCGACCCGCTCGGCCATCGCGCGCTGGTCGGCCTGCGGCCAGGCGTCGTCGGCCTCGCCGTGCGCGACGAGCACCGGGAGGCCGGTGGCGCGCAGCGCGTCCGAGCGGTCGACGTGGGTCCCGAGCACCCGGGCGGCGGCGAGGAGCTGGCCCGGCGAGGTCGCGAGGACCCGCTCGCGCCAGGCGGCGGCCGCGTCGTCGGGCGGGGGCTCGAGCTCGCCCGGCGCCGCGAGGTGCGCCCACAGCGCCGCCGCGGTGCCCTCCCGCTCGAGAGCCTCCACGTGGTCGTCGGTGCGCCCCGGCCACCCGTGCGGCCCGGAGCACAGGAGGACGAGCCCGCGCCAGCGCGACGGGGCGAGCAGCGCGGCCTCGCCGGCCACGACGCCGCCGAAGCTGTGGCCGAGCAGGTGCACCGGGGCGGCCCACGCGTCGTCGAGCGCCGCGAGCGCCGCCGCGGCGTCGTGGACGTCCCGCGCGAGGTCGGCGAGCGCGTACGAGCGGGCGGCGACGCGGACGTCGCGCTCGTCGCCCTCGGGCCGCACGGCCCCCGGCTGGCCGCGCTGGGTGAGCGCCACGGCGTCGACGCCGCGGGCGGCCAGCTCGGGGACGAGCAGGCGGTGGTCGACCCGGCCGCCGGTGTACCCCGGCACGAGCAGGAGCCGGCCGACGACGTCGCCCGCGGGCCGGGCGCGCAGGACGGGCACGGGCCCGACGGGGAGCTCCAGGACGGTGTCCTCGAGGGCGGGCAGGGCGTCAGCCACGGCGCACGTCCAGGCGGCCGTCCTTCGCCACGACCGGCACCTCGCCGTCGCCGTCGCCGACCCGGACGGGCAGCGCCTCGGGGTAGATGATCCCGGCGCCGGTGTTCAGGCAGACCACCTCGTCGTCGGCGCCGATCCAGCCCGAGCCCCGCAGGCGGCGCACCGCGGACACGACGGCGGCCCCCTCGGGGCACATCACGAGCCCCTCGAGCGCGCCGACGTGCTGCAGCTCGGCCAGCAGCTCGTCGTCGTCGACGGCGACCGCCGTCCCGCCCGTCTCGCGCACCGCCCGCAGCACGAGGAAGTCGCCGAGCGCCTTCGGCACCGTGATGCCGAAGGCCACCGTCGAGGCGTCGACCCACGGCTCGCTGACGTCCGCACCGGCCTCGAAGGCGCGGACGATCGGCGCGCAGCCGGTGGCCTGGACGGCGACGAGCCGCGGCAGCGGCCCGCTCACCCAGCCGAGCTCGCGGAGCTCGAGCAGCGCCTTCCAGATCCCGATGAGGCCCACGCCGCCGCCGGTCGGGTAGACGACGACGTCGGGCATCCGCCAGCCGAGCTGCTCGGCGATCTCGTACCCCATCGTCTTCTTGCCCTCGATGCGGTACGGCTCCTTGAGCGTCGCGACGTCGGTCCAGGCGTCGGGGTCCGCCGCCACGGCCGCCGCGGTCAGCTTCCCGGCGTCGCTGATGAGCCCGTCGACGAGGTGCAGCTGCGCCCCGGCGGCGACGCACTCGGCCCGGGTGATGGCGGGGGCGCCGAGCGGCATGGCGACGAGCAGCGGCAGCCCGGCCCGCGCGGCGTAGGCGGCCCACGCCGCGCCGGCGTTGCCGTTGGTCGGCATCGCGAGGCCGCGGACGCCGAGCTCCTTCGCCCGCGAGACGCCGACCGCGGCGCCGCGCGCCTTGAACGACCCGGTGGGCAGCAGCCCCTCGTCCTTGACGAGCAGCCGGCCGACGTCGAGGTCCTCGGCGAGACGCCGCATCTCGAGGAGCGGCGTCATGCCCTCCCCCAGCGTGACGACGCCCTCGGGCCCCTGGACCGGCAGGAGCTCGTGGTACCTCCACAGGTCGGGCGCGCGGCGGGCGACGTCGTCCGGCGTCACCGCGACGGCGCCGAGGTCGTAGCGCGCCAGGAGCGGCGAGCCGTCGCGCGGGCACAGCCCCTGGTGCACGGACGCGTCGAGGTGGTCGCCGCACCGCGGGCACTCCAGGTGGGACAGCGTGCTCCACGGGCCGGCGACGTCGGCGGGCCCGGCGGTGGTGGGGGTGCTCACCGGTCCATCCTCACCCGCCCCGTCCCTCGCGACCGCGACGTGCGGCCACGAGGGCCCGCGGGAGGCTCGGGACGGCGCGTCATGGCCGCACGTCGCCGGGTTGCCCGGCGCCGGGCCGGAGCGGGGCCGGGACGACGGCGCGGGGGCAGCAGGATGACGACGTGCCCGTCACCTCCCGTCCCGCGCCGGGGCCCGCGCTCGTCGTGGCCGCCGTCGTCGTCGTGGCCCTCAGCCTGCGCGGCCCGCTCGTCGCCGTGGCGCCCGTCCTCGAGCAGGTGCGCGCGGACCTCGGCCTCACGCCGACGACCGCGGGTCTCCTGACCACCGTCCCCGTCGTCTGCTTCGCCGTGGCGTCGCCGCTGGCGTCCGTGCTGCTCGCGCGGCTCGGGCCCGCCGTCGCGGTGTGGTGCTGCCTCGCGGGCGTCGCCGCGGGCACGGTCCTGCGGTCGGTCGGCGACCAGGCCGTCGCGCTGGTGGCCACCGTCGTCATCGGCGTGGCGATCACCATCGGCAACATCACGCTGCCCGTCGTCGTCCGGCGGGCCGTCCCGCCCGCGCGCTGGGGGGCGGCGACCGGGGCGTACACCGCGGCCCTCAACTCCGGCTCCGTCATCACCTCGCTGGGGACCGAGCCGCTCGCCGCCTGGCTCGGGTGGCGACCCGCGACGGCGGTCTGGCTGGTGCTCGTCCTCGCCGGCGCCCTGCTGTGGGCGGCCGTCGTCGTCGGCCGCCCGGGGCTGCCCGCCGGGCCGGGCACCCGGCCGACCGCGACCGCGGGCGCCGCGCCCGCCCGCCGCCGGCCCTGGGTCTCGGTGGCGCTGGGCGTGGGCTTCGGTGCCCAGGCCGGCTGCTTCTACGGCCTCACCGCCTGGCTGCCGACACTGCTGGCCGACCGCAACGGCCTGTCCCCCACGGGCGCCGGCGCGGCGTCGTCGGTCTTCCACGCCGCCGCCATCGTCGGCGCGCTCCTCGTGCCGCTCGTCCTCCACCGGAGGACGCCGCGGGCGACCGCCGGGCTCCTCGCCGCCTGCTGGCTCGTCCTCCCGGTCGGCATGCTCCTCGCCCCCGCCGGGTGGCCCGTGTGGACGTCGCTCGGCGGCGCCGCCCAGGGCGGCGTCTTCACGCTCGTCGTCGTGCTGCTGACGGTGCTCGCGGACGACGACGACGACGCCCGCCGCTCCTCCGCCCTCGTCCAGGGCCTCGGCTACACCCTCGCCGCCCTCGGCCCCACCGTGCTCGGGGCCGTCCACGCCGCGACGGACGGCTGGGACGAGCCCCTGCTCCTCGTCCTCGGCGCGCTCCTCGTCATGGTCGTCGCCGTCGGGGCCCCCGCCCACGTGGCGACCCAGCAGCAGCGCGCCGCCCGCGAGCCCGCGCCCAGCCCCTGACCCGACTCCCACGACCCCACCCCGCGACGTGTGGCCATGAGGGGCCCGCGGGACGTCGAGAGCACGCCTCATGTCCACACATCGCGGTCCGCTCGGCCTCGGAGAGATGACGGGCGGGTGCGGGGGTCACCGGGGTGCGGGGACGAGCGCCTTCCGGAAGCACACGCTGACGTCGAGGACGTCGTACGGCGCGAAGACGGGCTCGCGCTCCCAGCCCTCGCGGGCGTAGAGGGCCAGGGCCTCGGGCTGGCGGTCGCCCGTGTGGAGGTGGACGACGTCGACCCCGCGCGCGCGGCACTCGTCCTCGACCAGGCGCAGCGCGGCGGCGGCGAGGCCGCGACGTCGCCCGGCCGGGGCCACGTACACCTTCTTGACCTCGGCCAGACCGTCGCGCTCGTCGCCGAGGCGCCGGAGCGTGGCCGTGGCGACGGGCTCGCCGTCGAGCTCGGCCACCCAGGTAGCCCACCACTGCGTGCCCGCGGGCTCGACGAGCGCCCGGAAGGTGTCCTCGGTGTCGCGGTACCGGTCGGCCATCTCGCCGTCCATGGCCGTCCGGAGGGCGACGACGCGGGGGTCGTCCCACCCTGCCCGGTGCCACTCGACCCGACCTGCCGCGGCGCGTGAGTCCGTCACGGCCCGAGCATGCCGCAGGCCGCACCCGCGCCCCCGCTCGCGGGGGGCCGGTGCGGCCTGCGGTCGTGCCGGACGGCGCCGTCGTCCCGCTCGGGGCCGACGGCGCCGGCGAGGTCAGCGCTGGACGCGCTCGTTCGGCACGGTGTGCGTCATCTTCAGGCCCTCGACGTCGCGGGGGCCGTTCTTGCCGAGGTTGCGGGCCCGGTCGAGCTCGTCCTCGGTGAGCGTCTGCGTGCGCAGCGGCTCGAGGTGGCGGACGTCGTCGGCCGTGATGCCGATGCCCTCGCCCACCCGGTTGCCCAGCTCGTCGTCGCACATGAGCAGGTGCCACACCATGCGCTCGGCGATGTGCCGGTCGCAGGTGCCGAGCGCGCCGGTGAGGTTGGCGACGAGCTCGTCCTTCTCCCACTGCTCGGACAGCTGGTAGCGCTGGCCCGCCTGCAGGTAGTCGTTGGTGCGCTCGATGCGCTTGCGGGTGAGGCGCCCGGAGATCTCCGGGCCCTGCACGTCGTGCGTCGGGTAGACGTCCTCGCGGAGCCCGCCGATGGTGGACGGCTCGTAGTTCACCGTCGGGTTGACGCCCTCGGGGCGGTCGACGACGTAGGTCATCTGGCCGTCGCGCTGGTTGGTCGCGACGCGCGCGCCCTTCGGCGAGTTCACCGGCAGCTGCAGGTAGTTCGGGCCCACCCGGTAGCGCTGGGTGTCGCTGTAGGAGAACGTGCGGCCGACGAGCATCTTGTCGTCGGAGAAGTCGAGGCCGTCGACGAGGACACCGGTGCCGAAGGCGATCTGCTCGCTCTCGGCGAAGAAGTCCTGCGGGACGCCGGTCAGCGTCATCGTGCCGACCTTGCCGAGCGGGAAGCGGTTCTCGTCCCACACCTTGGTGTCGTCCAGCGGGTCGAAGTCGAGCTCCGGGTGGTCGTGGTCGTCCATCATCTGGACGAACAGGTCCCACTTCGGGTAGTTGCCGGCCTTGATCGCGTCGTAGAGGTCGCGCGTGTGCGAGCCCAGGTCGGTCGCCTGCACCGCGGCGGCGTCCTCGGCGGTGTACGACTTCACGCCCTGCTGCGGGATCCAGTGGTACTTGACGAGCTTGGTCTCGCCCTGCGCGTTCACCCACTTGTAGGTGTTGACGCCGAAGCCCTGCATCTCCCGGTACGAGGCCGGGATGCCGCGGGGGCCGAAGACCAGCGTGACCATGTGCATGGCCTCGGGGGTCTGCGAGATGAAGTCGAAGACGCGGTTGGCGACCTGGCGCTCGAAGTCGACCGGGTCCGGCTTCTGGGAGTGGATGAAGTCGGGGAACTTGATGGCGTCGCGGATGAAGAAGACCGCGAGGTTGTTGCCGACGAGGTCCCAGTTGCCGTCCTCGGTGTAGAACTTCACCGCGAAGCCGCGCGGGTCGCGCGCCACCTCGGAGGAGTCCCGGCCGCCGGCGACGGTGGAGAAGCGGATCGCGAGGTCGGACTTCTTCCCGGCCTCGCTGAAGAGCTTGGCCCGCGTGTAGCGCTCGATCGGCTCGTCGCCCCACGTGCCGGTGGCCTCGAAGTGGCCGAAGGCCGTCGTGCCGCGGGCGTGCACCACGCGCTCGGGGATCCGCTCGCGGTCGAAGTGGCTGATCTTCTCGAGGAACTGGTAGTTCTCGAGCGTCGCCGGGCCGCGGGAGCCCACGGTGCGCTGGTTCTGGTTGTCGTAGACGGGGTGGCCCTGACGGTTCGTCAGGACGGGCTGCTCGCTCGTGCGGTCGCCGGTGGTCGTCATCGCGGGCGTCCTCTCCTCGTGCCGTGGCCGTCGGGCGCCGCCCTCGGGGGCGCCCCGGGCGGCGTCGCCGCCCCGGCTGTTGTCTGGACTGGTTCCAACCTAGCCGACGCCCCCGGCTCTTCCCGGGTCGCGTCGGCCGCCCTGCGTCAGCCGCGCGGGCCGCGCAGGGACGGGTCCTGCAGCAGCCCCAGCATCTCGGGGAGCTCGAAGACGCGCGCGGTGGCGACGGCGCCCTTCGGCCCGTCGTCGGGGTCGGCCCCGGCGGCGAGCAGCGTCCGCACGATGCCGGCGTCCTGCCGGAACACCGCCGCCGCGAGCGCCGACTGGCCCCGGTCGTTGGCGCGGGCCACGTCGGCCCCGCGCTCGAGCAGCACCCGGACGGCGTCGTGCTGCTGGTGGTAGGCCGCGAGCACGAGCAGCGTGTCGCCCGAGGAGTTGGTGAGGTCGACGGGCACGCCGCGGTCGACGACCTCGGCGAGGTGGTCCGCCCGGCCCTCCCGGGCGGCGTCGAAGACACCGTGGAGGAAGGCGAGCTCGTCCGGCGTGAGGTCGGCGGCGGTGGCCGAGCCGCCGGCCGCCTCCTCGGGGCCCTCCGGGTGGGAGCCCGGCTCGGGAGGGGGCTGCTCGCCGGGCGTGTGCCCGGGCGGGGTCTGCTGGTCGCCGGTCATGGCCCCGACGGTAGGGCGGCCCGGTGACGACGCGCTCGTCGTCACCGGGCCGCCCGGGTCCTGCTCGTCGTCCGTCGGGTCAGACGCGCGTCGCCATGGCGACGCCCGGACGCGGCGTCCGCACGAGCCCGTCGTACGGGAACCTCGACACCTGGTTGTCGATGGAGGCGCCGTCCACCTCGCCCGGGTGCTGGACGCAGACCATGACGGTGCCCTCGCGGGTGCTGACGACGGGGCCGCAGGTCTCGCCGCCGACGGGCACGGTGAGGAAGGTCTGGACCTTGCCGCGCAGCGGGCCGTCCGTCGTCACGTGGTGGAGGGCGTCGGCCAGCTGCAGCGAGCCGGGCTGGCCGTCCGTGGAGACCCAGAGGCCGCCGTCCTCGTCGAACGCCACGTTGTCCGGGCACGCGATGGGCATGACCTCGGACGCGGGCAGCCCCGAGAAGTACGTCGAGGGGTCCTCCGGGTCGCCGCAGACGACGGGCAGCGACCAGGTGAAGGTCGTCGCCGTCTGGTCGCCGTCCTCCGTCACCTCGACGACGTGGCCGTACCGGTTGCCCACACGGGGGTTGGCCGGCCCGACGGCGCCGCGGCGGCTGTTGTTCGTGCAGGCCATGTAGACCTTGCCGGTGACCGGGTTGCGCTCGACGTCCTCGGGGCGGTCCATCGGCGTGGCGCCCACGGCGGCCGCCGCCTGGCGCGTGAAGACGAGGACGTCCTCGAGGCTCATGCCCGGGACGGCGGAGCGGCCGCCCAGCGTCAGCGGCAGCCACTCCCCCGTGCCGTCGTAGGTCGTCGCCGGGTCGGCGGCGGCCGGGACGTCGAAGCGCGCGACGTAGAGGTCGCCGTGCTCGAGGACGTCGGTGTCGCGGCCGCGACGGGGGTTGCGTCCCACGCGGTCGCGGGAGACGAACTTGTACATGTGCTGGCCGCCCTCGTCGTCGCCCATGTAGGCGACGACGCGGCCGTCGGGGGCGATCGACGCCGTGGCGCCCTCGTGCTTGAAGCGGCCCATGGCCGTGTGCTTGCGCGGCGTCGACGTGGGGTCGTAGGGGTTGAGCTCGACGATCCAGCCGAAGCGGTGCACCTCGTTCGGCTCGACGGCCGTGTCGAAGCGCTCGTCCGCCGCCTCCCAGCCGCGGCCGGCGCCCGTGACGCCGTACGCACGGTTGCGCTGGTCCATCGTCGTCGAGGTCTTGAAGTACCCCTGGAAGTTCTCCTCGCCGGAGAGCACGGTGCCCCACGGCGTCGTGCCGCCGGCGCAGTTGTTGAGCGTGCCGACCGCCGTACGGCCGGCCGGGTCGGCCGACGTGCGCAGCAGCGGGTGGCCGGCGGCCGGGCCGGTCAGCTCGAACTCCGTCGTCGACGCCGTGATGCGGCGGCCGTAGCGGGAGGTGACGGGCTTCCACGCCTGGCCCGGCGCGCCGCGGCGGACCTCGACGACGGACATGCCGTGGGCGGCCATCGAGATGCGCTTCTGCTCGGGCGTGAGCGAGGCGTCGTCGACGTAGCCCGGGTACATGATGTTCTCGTTCGTGTACTCGTGGTTGGCCACGAGCAGGCCCCGCCTCCCCGAGGAGTCCAGCGGGACGACGTCGAGGTAGTCGCAGTTGTAGCCGAACTGCTTGGCCTGCTTCTCCGGCGTCTGCGCGTCGAGGTCGAAGGGCTCCGCGCCCCGCTCGACGGCGTCGCCCCAGGCGATGACCGACGTCCACTCCCAGCCCGAGGGCACGACGACGTCGTCGACGTCCGCCGGCACCGGGCCGACGGGGGCGAAGCCCGCCATGGCGCCCGACGGCGCGAGGGCGCCCGGCGCCGAGACGGCCTGCGCCGCACGGGAGCCGCGGCCGCGCGCCTCGGCGGTGCCCGGCGTCAGCGCGACGCCGGCGACGGCGGCGACGCCGAGGCCCGCGAGCAGCGAGCGGCGGGCGACGGCGCGCTCGGCGAGCGCCTCGAAGGGCGGCGCCGTCGACGTGCTGGCGTTGCTGGACAGGCAGGCGTCGCCGCAGCGGAAGTGGCACGTCTGCGCCGAGCGGGTGCCGCGCGTGTGGCCCGTCATGGGCAGGGCCTGGCGGAGCCCCCGGACGAGGGCGGAGGACGGGGAGGTCGTCATGGCGTCCACCCTGCGCGGCGCAGGTGGGACATGAGGGGACAGGAGCGGACGAGTCGGTGAACAACGCGTGTCGGCGTGCCCCTCGCCGGGCGCATCGCCCGCCCGTCAGGTAAGGGCACCCTGAGCACAGCGCCGGCGCCCGTCCCCACCGACGGCGCCGCCGACGCCGACCCTTCCCGACTTCGCTGCCGAAGTCGGCCCACGGAGGCCCCGTCCGCCGACTTCGGCAGCGAAGTCGGTCGCAGGGCGCCCTTCCCGCCGACATCGGCAGCGAAGTGGGTCGCCCAGGAGACCCGTCAGCGGCGCCGCAGCGCCGCGAGCGCCCCGGCCGCGGCGCCCGCGCCGGCGAGCGCCGCCCCGACGACGCCGCGGTGCATCGACGCCGCCGACCACGGGTCGCTGCGCACGCTGCGGTCGGAGAACGAGCCGCCCGCGCCGACGTCGGTGCCCTCGTCGCGGGGCTCCCACACGTTGCTGCCCCGGCGCCGCGAGGCGTCGTCGGTCTGCTGCCCGCTGATGCCCGTGCGGGCGAGGTACCAGTCGAGGAACGACGGGGCGACGCGCTGGCCGATGATCGTGTACGCCGTGGAGACGCCGACCCACAGCGTCCGCCGGGGGTGGTCGGCGAGGTGGGCGATGCCGCGGGCCGCCACCTCCGGCGCGAAGATCGGCGCGACGGGCATCGGGTGACCGTCCATCTGGTTGGCGTTCCAGTCGAACTGGGGCGTGTCGAGGCCCGGCAGCATCACCTGGCACAGCTGCACGCGGCTGCCCTCGGCCTTGAGCTCCACCCGCACCGACTCCGAGAAGCCGCGCACGGCGTGCTTGGCCCCGCAGTACGCCGACTGCAGCGGGATGGCGCGGTGCGACAGCGCCGAGCCCACGTTGACGACGACGCCGGCGTCGCGGGGGCGCATGTGCCGCAGCGCCGCCCGCGTCCCGTTGACCTGGCCGAGGTAGGTGACGGCGGTCATCCGCTCGTACTCGTCGGGGTCGGTGTCCCAGAAGGGCGCGAGCGACCCGACGAAGGCGTTGTTGACCCAGAGCCCCACGGGGCCGAGCTCGGACTCCACGCGCTCGGCGGCGGCCTCCACGGCGGCGCGGTCGGCGACGTCGCACTCCACGGCGAGCCCCCGGCGCCCGGCGGCCTCCACGTCGGCGACGGCGCCGTCGAGCCCGGCCCGGCCGCGCGCCAGCACGGCCACGTCCCAGCCCTTCCCGGCCAGGGCACGGACGGTCGCGCGCCCCACCCCGGCGGTGCCCCCGGTGACGACGGCGGTCCTGCTGCCCATGGCTGCTCCTCGGTGCGCTCGACGCGGCGGGCCCCGGCGGCGGCCCCTGCCCTGCGGGGCACCACGGAACCCCACGGCCGCCGCGGCGGCGACCCGGGACGCCGTGTCACCGGTGGTCGCCCGGAGGTGCTTCGATCGGCGCGTGGTCGTCGCCTTCACGCCCTCCCCGCGCCCCACCGTGGGCGTCGAGTGGGAGGTCGCCCTCGTCGACCGCCGCTCGCGCGACCTCGTGAACGCGGCGGAGGACGTCCTCCACCGCGTCGACGCCGCCGGGGGCCCCGCCCGCGGGGGCCGCGTCACCGGCGAGCTGCTGCGCAACACCGTCGAGCTCGTCACCGGCATCTGCGAGAACGCCGACGAGGCGGCCGAGGACCTGCGGTCGGCGCTCGACGCCGTCCGGGCGGCCGCCGACCCCCTCGAGGTCGACATCGCCTGCGCGGGCACGCACCCCTTCGCCCAGTGGTCGACGGCGCAGGTCACCGACGGCGAGCGCTACGCCGAGCTCATCGAGCGCACCCAGTGGTGGGGCCGGCAGATGCTCATCTGGGGCGTGCACGTCCACGTCGGCCTCGACTCCGCCGACAAGGTCTTCCCCGTCCTCGGCGCGCTGCTGCACCGCGCGCCGCACCTGCAGGCGCTGTCGGCGTCCTCGCCGCTGTGGGCGGGCACCGACACGGGCTACGCCAGCAACCGCGCCATGATGTTCCAGCAGCTGCCGACCGCGGGCCTGCCCTTCGCCTTCGAGCGCTGGGCGGAGTTCGAGGGCTTCGTCGACGACCAGATGCGCACCGGCGTCATCGACTCGCTGTCCGACGTGCGCTGGGACATCCGCCCGGCGCCGCACCTCGGGACCCTCGAGGTCCGGGTGTGCGACGGCGTCCCGACCCTGGAGGAGCTGCGCGCCCTCACCGCGCTGGTCCACTGCCTCGTCGTCGACCTCGACCGGCGCCTCGTCGCCGGCGAGACGCTGCCGTCGATGCCGCCGTGGCACGTGCAGGAGAACAAGTGGCGGGCGGCCCGCTACGGGCTGGACGCCGAGATCATCCTCGACGCCGCCGGCGCCGAGCGGCTCGTCACCGACGACCTCGCCGACCTCCTGCAGGACCTGCAGCCGGTCGCCCGCGACCTCGGCTGCACCGACGCGCTCGACGCCGTGTGGGACATCACCCGTCGGGGCGCGAGCTACCAGCGGCAGCGCGCCGTGGCCGAGCGGTCCGACGGCAGCCTCGTCGCGGTCGTCGACGCCCTCGTCGCGGAGATGGCCGCCGGGCGGCCGCTGGCGCCCTGACGCGCGGTGGCCGGACCGTGACGTCACGGTCCGGCCACTCCCCGGCGCCGGTGGCCGCGGACGAGAAGGCTCGCACCCGCGACCGGGAGGCGGTCGCACCCGCCTTCCCGCCCCAGGGGGACCCCCGACGTGAGCACCGTCCTGAGCACCGCCCTCCGCCCCGCCCTCGCCCTCGCCCTCGCCGCCGCGTGCCTCGCGACGGCGGCCCCGCCGGCCGCCGCGGCGGGCCCGGACCAGCTCTTCCTCCGCTCGCTCCACACGGACGACCCCGGCGGCCGCATCGCGTACGACGGCACGCTGGTCGCCGGGGACGTCCCGCTCTTCTGCCAGGTGGCGCGCCGCTCCCCCGTCCCGCCGCGCCCCACCGTGTGGTCGGGGGGCTCCTGGCAGGTGCCGGACGGCGAGGGCTCCCGCCACGTCAGCTTCGGGCGTGCCACCGACACCCCGCTCTGCGGCGACTGGGACGGGGACGGCCTCGACGAGCCGGGCGTCCGGCGGGGGAACCGCTTCTTCCTGGGCAGCGACATGGTCCGGGGCGGCGGGGAGGTGACGACCTTCGTCCTCGGCAGGGCCACCGACACCCCGCTGGCGGGGGACTGGGACGGGGACGGCGACGACGAGATCGCCCTCCACCGGGGGAGCACCTTCCTCGCCGCCCGGTCGAACGTCGACGGCGGGGGCGGCCTCGTGTCCTCGACCTTCGGACGGGCGGGTGACGTCGCGGTGGCCGGGCACTTCGCCCTCGACCCGCGGCAGACGCACGACAGCCTCGCGGTGCGCCGGGGGTCGACGTACCACTTCAGCGCCGACCGCATCGGGGGCCGGATGGGGACGGTGGCCTCCTTCCCCTGGGGCCGGTCCGCCGACCTGCCCGTCGGCGTCGGCGTCGGGCCGGCGCCGCAGCCCCTGGGCCTCCTGCGGGTCGTCCCCTGACGAGCCACCCCGTCCGGCGCCCCCGGGCGCCGGACGGGGTGGCGCGTCGCCATGCGGCGAGGGCGACCGCCCGGCAGCATGGTCGGGTGACCGACGTCGACCCCCAGGCCCTGCGCGCCGGCCTCGCGCAGCTGTCCAAGGAGCCCCCGGCCCGGGGCACGGACGGCGGCTCGGCCGCCGCCGCCCTCGGCGAGCTGCTGACCTCGCTGGCCGCCTCCCTGCCGGTCGCCTCGGCCGGGCTCATGCTCCGCGACCTCGAGGGACGCCTCGCCTGCGTCGCGTGGACCGGGCGCGCCAGCCGGACGCTCGAGGAGGCCGAGGACACGGCCGTCTCCGGGCCCGCCACCGACGCGGCCGTCCTCGGCCGCCCGCGCGCAAGCACCGACGTCGTCGTGGACCCGCGGTGGCCGTCGCTCGGCCCCGTCGTCGGCGGGGACGCCACCGAGGACGTCCGGGACCCGCGCGCGGCCGACCCCGACGGGTCGACGCCGCCGGCGGCGCCCGAGGTCGAGCGCCCGCGGGCCGTCGCGACCGTCCCCGTCGTCGTCGCGGGCGGGCCCGTCGGCTGCCTCGTGGCCGTCCGCGGCCAGGCGCAGGAGTGGAGCGCGGCCGAGGTCGACGTCATCGAGGCCTCCGCGCGGCTCGCCGCGGGTCTGCTGCGCACCGCGGCGGAGGCCGAGAGCACCTCGCGGCTCGCCGAGCAGCTGCAGCACGCCCTCGACCACCGGGTCGTCGTCGAGCGCGCCGTCGGCTACCTCATGGCCCAGCGCCAGGTGGACGCCACGGACGCCTTCGGCGAGCTGCGGCGCACCGCCCGGTCGGCCCGCCGGCGCGTCGCCGACGTCGCCGAGCAGGTGCTCGCCCTCGGGGGCCTCGAGGCCGTCGTCGAGGCCGGGAGGGCCACCCCGGCCTGACCGACCACCTGGTCGGGCCCAATCGTGACCTCACCGTAAACAAGTTCTGCCGGAACGGGTCTCGGGGACTTCCCGCCTCCGACGCCTCGGCGTCGTTCGACCTGGGCGCCCCGACGTGCCTAGCGTCGACGGCCATGGACCTCCTGGACTTCGTGGCCGAGCGCCGCGAGCAGATCGCCTTCCAGGGCTTCCAGCACGTCAGCCTGGTGGTGCAGTGCGTCCTCCTGGCGACCGTGCTCGGGGTAGCCCTGGGGGTGGTCTGCCACCGCCGTGCCTGGGCCCGCGGTCTCGCCGCCGGCACCTCGTCGGTGGGGCTGACGCTCCCCTCGCTCGCCGTCATCGCCGTCGTCTACGGCCTCACCCGCGACGGCATCGCGGCGGCCGTCGCCTCCGTGACCTTCTACGCCGTCCTCGTCATCTGGCGCGGAGCGGTCGTCGGCCTCGCCGGCGTCGACCGCTCGCTGCTCGAGGCGGCGCAGGGCATCGGCATGGGGCGGACGCGGCGCCTGCTGCGCGTCCAGCTGCCGCTCGCGTGGCCCGTGGTGCTGTCGAACGTCCGCGTCGCGACGCAGATGACCATGGGCATCGCCGCGATCGCCGCCTTCGTCACCGGCCCCGGCCTCGGCGGCCTCATCTTCACCGGGCTCGCCCGGCTCGGCGGCGCCAACGCGCTCGAGTCGGCGCTCGTCGGGACGGTCCTCGTGGTCGTCCTCGCCCTCGTCCTCGACCTGCTGCTCGTCCTGCTCGGACGGGCCACGACCCCCAGGGGGATCCGTGCCTGACCGCCCGACCACCACGACGACGACCCCCGGCGGCCCTCTCGACGGCGCGGCCGACGGCGTCAGCGGCGCCGCCATCGACCTCGTCGGCGTCACGAAGTCCTACGCCGGCCACGGCCGCCCCGCCGTCGACGGCATCAGCCTGCAGATCCCCGCCGGGGAGGTCGTCATGCTCGTCGGCCCCTCGGGCTGCGGGAAGACGACGACGCTCAAGATGATCAACCGGCTCGTCGAGCCGACGAGCGGCTCCATCAGCATCGGCGGCCGCGACGTCCTGCAGCTCGACGGCGACGAGCTGCGCCGCCAGATCGGCTACGTCATCCAGGCCGGCGGCCTCTTCCCCCACATGAGCGTGGCGACCAACGTCGGCCTCGTGCCCGGGATGCTCGGGTGGGACAAGAAGCGCACCGCCGAGCGGACGGACGAGCTCCTCGAGCTCGTCGGGCTCGACCCGTCGCGCTACCGCGACCGCTACCCGCGCGAGCTCTCCGGCGGCCAGCAGCAGCGCGTCGGCGTCGCCCGCGCGCTGGCGGCCGACCCGCCCGTGCTCCTCATGGACGAGCCGTTCGGCGCCGTCGACCCCATCACGCGGGCGCGGCTGCAGGACGAGCTCATGCGCATCCAGGACGAGCTCCGCAAGACGATCGTCTGCGTCACCCACGACTTCGACGAGGCCGTCAAGCTCGGCGACCGCATCGTCGTCCTCGGCGAGGGCGCCCGGGTCGTCCAGTACGACACCCCGGCGGAGGTGCTCGCCAACCCGGCGGACACCTTCGTCAGCGACTTCGTCGGCAGTGGTGCGGCCCTCAAGGCCCTGACGCTCGTCCGGGTCGGCGACCTCGACGGCCTGCAGACCACGACGACGGCGCGCGTCGGCGAGCCCGTGGCGGACGTCGCGGCCCGCGCCCGCGCCGCCGGGGACTCCGCCGCCCTCGTCCTCGACGGCCGCGGACGGCCGCAGCGGTGGCCGTGGGTGCGGCAGCTCGAGGCGGAGGGCCCCGTGGTCCTCGACCGCGACGAGGGCATGCCGTCGGTGAGCCGGCGCGCGACCCTCAACGACGCCCTCGACGCCATGCTCGGCTCCAGCTACGGCGGTGTCCCCGTCACCGGGCGCCGCGACGCCTACGAGGGCGTGCTCTTCCTCCAGACCGCCATCGAGGCCGTGCAGCAGACGCGCTCCGGCGCGGGCCCCGCGTCCGGCGACGCGCCCCTCGGCGGCAACGACGAGGGGACGGCGCGCGCGCTCGCCGGCCAGGACGCCCCCTCGTGAGCGCCCCGACCGCCGTGGAGGCGACGGGCGGGCCGGCGCCCACCCGGGGCCGCGGGCTCCTGCGGGAGCACCGTCGGCTCGTCGTGCAGCCGCTCGCCGTCCTCGCCGTCCTCGGCGCCTACGCCCTCTGGCTCGCGACGACCGAGGTCCCCGGCACGGCCGCGGCCCTCCTCACGCCGTCGTCGGTCCTTGCGCTCACCCTCGAGCACCTCCGGCTGACCGCGGTGGCCGGCCTCGTCGTCCTCCTCGTCGGCGTGCCGCTCGGCGTCCTCCTCACCCGGCCGCGGCTGCGCCGCCTCGCCGGGCCGGTCGTCCTCGTCGCCAACTTCGGCCAGGCGGCACCGGCCGTTGGGCTCGTCGTGCTGCTCGCCGTGTGGCTGGGGGCGAACTTCCGCACGGCCGTCCTCGCGCTCGTCCTCTACGGGGTCCTGCCCGTCCTCGCGGGCACCATCACCGGGCTGCGCGGCGTCGAGCCGCGGCTCGTCGAGGCCGGCCGCGGGATGGGCATGTCCGGCGCGGCGGTCCTGCGCCGCGTGGAGCTGCCGCTGGCCGTCCCGGTCATGCTCTCCGGCATCCGGACGGCGCTCGTCCTCCTCGTCGGGACCGCCACCCTGGCCGCCTTCGTCAACGGCGGCGGGCTCGGCGAGCTCGTCGTCACGGGCATCAACCTCGCCGACACCCTCCTGCTCGCCTCCGGCGCCCTCCTCGCCGCGCTGCTGGCGCTCCTCGTCGACTGGGTCGCCCGGGTCGTCGAGGAGGTCGCACGCCCGCGCGGCCTGTGACGCCCGCGACCCGCCCGACGCAGCCCCCGCGGCCCGCCGGCCGCCCCACCCACCTCCCGGGAGGACCTGTGCGCGCCCACCGCCGCACCGCCACCGCGGTCGTCACCGCCGCGCTCCTCACCGCCCCGCTCGCCGCGTGCGGCCTGCAGGGCGCCAACCAGTTCGTGCCGGCCGCCGAGCCCGGGTCGGTCGAGCCCGTCGCCTCGCTCGAGGGCGTCGAGATCGGCGTCGCGGGCAAGAGCTTCACCGAGCAGCTCGTGCTCGCCAAGATGCTGGCGATCGTGCTCGACGTCGCCGGCGCCGACGTCGTCGACCGCTCCGGCATCCCCGGCAGCGTCGCGGCGCGGGACTCCCTCGAGTCCGGCGACAGCGACGTGCAGTTCGAGTACACGGGCACGGCCTGGCTGACCTACCTCGGGCAGACCGAGACGATCCCCGACCCGCAGGAGCAGTACGAGGCCGTCCGCGACCTCGACGCGCCGAACGGCCTCACGTGGCTGCCGCCGTCCCCCATGGAGAACACGTACGCCTTCGCCATGGGCCCGGAGGCGACGGAGCGGCTCGGCATCACGACGACGTCGGAGATCGCCGGGCTGCCGCCCGAGGAGCGCACCTTCTGCCTCGAGCCCGAGTTCCGCAGCCGCTCCGACGGCTTCGGGCCGCTGCTCGAGGCCTACGACATGCCGCTCGGGGACCCCGACGGCGTGCAGGAGTCCCAGGTCGGGATCTACGACATCGGGGTCGTCTACTCCGAGACCGCCCGGGGCAGCTGCAACTTCGGCGAGGTCTTCACGACCGACGGCCGGATCTCGGCCCTCGACCTCACCGTGCTCGAGGACGACCGCGGCTTCTTCCCCGCGTACAACGCGGCGCTCGTCGTCCGCACCGACACCCTCGAGGCGCACCCCGAGCTCGTCGAGGTGCTGCAGCCGGTCAGCGAGGCGCTGTCCGACGAGGCGCTCGTCGAGCTCAACCGCCTCGTCGACGTCGAGGGCCAGGACCCGGCGCTCGTCGCGCGGGACTGGCTCGCGGCCGAGGGGTTCATCACCTGCGAGGAGTGCACGCCGGTGGACGTGCGGTCGTGACACGCCCGGGTCGTCGGCGCGGGCACGCGGGCACCGGCGGCCCCGGGGACGGCAGGATCGGCGCGTGAGCGACGTGCAGCCCCCCGCCCGCAGCCCGCAGCCGACGGAGGCCGTGGACCTGCGCGGCCGCAGCTTCCTCAAGGAGCTCGACCACTCCCCCGCGGAGTGGGCGGCGCTGCTCGACCTCGCGGCGCGCCTCAAGGCCGAGCACCGCGCGGGCCGTCCGCGCCGCCGCCTCGAGGGCCGCGCGGTCGCGCTGCTCTTCGAGAAGACCTCGACGCGCACCCGCGCCGCCTTCGAGCTCGCCGCCGCGGGGCAGGGCGCCACGTCGACGTACCTCGACCCGGCCGGGTCGCACCTCGGGCACAAGGAGTCGGTGGAGGACACCGGCCGTGTGCTCGGGCGCCTCTACGACGGCATCGAGTACCGGGGCGCGGACCAGGCGACCGTCGAGCTCCTCGCGGCGGTGTCCGGGGTGCCCGTCTGGAACGGGCTGACCGACGACTGGCACCCCACGCAGTCGCTCTGCGACGCCCTCACCACGCGCGAGCACGTGCGGAAGCCGTTCTCCGAGACGACGTTCGCCTACCTCGGGGACGGCCGCGGCAACGTGGCGGCCTCGCTGCTGGCGATGGCGGCGCTCACGGGGATGGACGCCCGCGTCGTCGCGCCCGCCGGGCTCCAGCCCGCCCCGGCGGTGCTCGACGCGGTGCGCGCGGTGGCCGCCGGCACGGGCGCCACCCTGTCCGTCACCGACGACGTCGCCGAGGGCGTGCGCGGGGCGGACGTCGTCCACACGGACGTCTGGGTCTCGCTGGGCGAGCCGCCGGAGACGTGGGACGAGCGCATCCCGCTGCTCGCGCCCTACCGCGTCGACGCCGGCGTCCTCGCCGCCACGGGCAACCCCGACGTGCGGTTCATGCACTGCCTGCCCGCCTTCCACGACCTCGGGACGGGGGTCGGCCGGGCGGTGCACGAGCGCCACGGCCTGACCGAGATGGAGGTCACGGACGAGGTCTTCCGCGGTCCCGCGTCCGTCGTCTGGGACCAGGCGGAGAACCGCCGCTGGACCATCGAGGCCGTCATGGTCGCCACGCTGGCGGGCCTCGACGCCTGATCCTGCGGCCCCCCGGCCGCACCGGCGGCCGCGACGCCGGGGCGTGCTCGTCCCGCACCCACCGTGGCGCAGCGCGTAGGGTCGCGGCCGAGCACGTCCCGTACCGGCCCTCTCCGGCCCTGTGCCACGAGGGCGGGCACCGAGCACGACCCCCGTCGGCCGCGAGGCCGCCGGGTCGACCGACTTCACGGTCCGGCGAGCCGGACCCGAACCCCGGAGGAAGCGCGTGTCCATCAACCGCAGCCAGCTCGTGCAGAAGATCGCCGAGTCGACGGAGCTCTCGCAGGGCGACGTCGACAAGGTCCTCGCCGGCTTCGCCGACGTCGTGACCGAGGCCGTCTCCAAGGGCGACAGCGTGCAGATCCAGGGCCTGCTCACCGTCGAGACCGTCGAGCGCGCCGCCCGCCAGGGCCGCAACCCCCGCACGGGCGAGTCCATCGAGATCGCCGCGACCACGGGCGTGAGCATCAAGGCCGGCAGCAAGCTCAAGGCCGCCGCCAAGGGCTGACCCCCTCCCCGCAGCACCGACGACGCCCGTCGCCCCTCCCGGGGCGGCGGGCGTCGTCGCGTCCGCGGCCCCCCGGGGCGACCGATCCCGCCCGTGACGCTGCGTGTCGCACCGGCGACCCACCGTCGCGCCACGCTTCGATGGGCGTGCCCGTCCGTCACTAGCCCGGCACGGGCCGGGCGGACGGACCGACGAGGAGGTGCCGTGACCAGCACGACGCTCCACCGCCGCACGGACGACGCCCCGGCCGCGCCGCGCCCGCACGTGCGCGTGGCCCGGCCCGCCGACGCCCGGACGACCGCCCGCTGGCAGCACGAGCACCTGGGCCACGGCTTCTTCCCCGGCCTGGGCCGCGGCTTCCTCGCCCGCTGGCACGCCTCCTTCCTCGCGGCGCCGCACGGCGTCTCGCTCGTGGCCGAGGTCGACGTCGGCGGCGGCCCCGTGCCCGTCGGCTTCCTCGTCGGCAGCGTCGACCAGGTGGCGCACGTGCGCTCCGTCGTCGACGGCCCCCTGCGCGCCGGGCTCGTGCGGGCCGGGGTCCTGGGCCTGCTCGCCCACCCGCGGACCGCCGGTCGCTTCGCCCGGACCCGCGGGCGCCGCTACGCACGGCGGCTGCTCGGCGCCCGTGCCGGCTCGGCCCCGTCCCCCGCCGCGGGCGCGGGCCCTGCGGCCCCGGTCGCGGTGGTCGCGGCCGTCGTCGTCCTCCCCGCCGCCCGGGGCGCCGGCGTGGGCGCCGCCCTCCTCGACGCCTTCACGGACGCCGCCCGGGCCGCCGGCACCCCGACGGCCGAGCTCGTCACCCGGGCCGACGGCGGCGCCGCCGCCTTCTACGCGCAGCTCGGCTGGCGGCGGGTGGCCGACCGCACGGACCGCGACGGCGCCCGCGTCCTCACCTACGCCCTCGACCTCGGGGACGCCGGGGGCACGGCGGCCGACCCCGGCGCCCCGCTGCCCCGGCCCGCGGTGGCACGCCCGGCGCGCGCCGCCGCCGCGTGAGGACGGCCGCCCGCCTCCTCGCCCCGGCCCTGCCCGCCGCGGCCGCCGTCGTGCTCCTCGTCGCCGGGTGCACGGCCCCCGACGACGGCCCGAGCGCCCCGGCCGCGTCCGCGGCGCCGACCGCGGGCGCACCGACGAGCACCCCCTCCCCGTCCCCGACGCCGTCCCCCTCCCCCAGCACGCCCTCGCCCGTCGCGCCGACCCCGGTCCGCTGGGAGGCCGGTCCCGGCGAGGTCCGCCCCGAGGTCAAGACCGCCGCCGTCCGCGTCGTCGAGGGCGCGGGCACCTGGGCGCCCACCACGCCCGCGGCGGGACCGGCGGGCGCCGTCGAGCGGGCCGTCGCGACGGGCCTCGTCGCCGCGGGCACCGACACCGGGCGGCTCGCCGCCGCGCTGGCCCCGCTGGCGGACGACGTCGCCCCGGCCGCGGCCGCGCGCGTCGTCTACCCCCAGTACGGCGGGCTCGAGGCCGACGCGGCGTCGGTCATGGTCGTCGTCGAGCAGGAGGTCCTCGCCGCCGACGGCACGACCTCGACGCGGGGCGTCACCCTCGACGTCCGCCTGGCCCCCGGTCCCGACGGCGCCTGGCGCGTCACCGGCGTCGAGCCCCCGCCGCGCCGCCCGGCCGGGGAGCCCAGCGCCCTCGGCCGCGCGGTGCTCGACGACCCGCGCGTGCACCTGCCGCCGGCGGCCGTCGACGACGTGCGCGCCGGCCTCGTCACCGACGAGGTGCTGGCGGTGCTGCAGCGCCTGGCCGCCGCCCACGAGGTGGACGTCTCCGTCCTGCGGACCGGCCACCCCGACGAGGTCTTCGGCACCGACCGCACGTCGAACCACACGCGCGGCCGCGCGGTCGACGTGTGGCGCGTCGACGGCCGGCTCGTCGTCGACCCCGCGTCCCGCGACGTCGTCGTGGCCGCCCTGCGGGCCGCGGCCGCAGCAGGGGCCACGGAGGTCGGCGGCCCCGTCGACCTCGACGGCGGCCCGGGCGGCGGCTGGTTCAGCGACGACCTGCACGCCGACCACCTCCACGTGGGGGTCACCGCGGGCGAGGAGCCGATCGGCGCCGAGCAGCTGGCCGCGGCGGCCGGCGGCTGACCGGCCGGCCCGTCGGCGCCCGCGTCACAGCGCGCGCCACATCCGCACCTCGTCGCGGTCCTCGCCGCGCACGCGCAGGGCACGCGGCTGGCGGCCGACCACCGCGTACCCCGCGGCGCCGTAGAAGTCCTCGAGACCCTCGCCGCCGCGGACGGTGAGGGCGAGGTGCTCCAGGCCGAGGTCCCGCGCCGCCCCGTGGGTGGCGTCGAGCAGCCGCCGCCCGGCGCCGCGACCCTGGAGCGCGGGGGCGACCATCAGGCGCACGACCGTGCGCCAGTGCGCCGTCAGCCCACCGCCGCCGGCCTGGAGGACCGCCAGGCCCACGGCCCGCGGCGCGGCGCCCCCGCCCTCCTCGAGCACGACGAGCGTGTCGACGCCGTCCCGCACCCGCGCCAGCAGGCCGTCGAGCCGCCCGGCCACGGCGGCCGGGTCGACGGGCGGCACGAAGCCGACGCTGCCGCCCGCCTCCGAGACGTCGACCCACGTCCGGAGGAGGTCGGCCCGCAGCCGCGGGTCGTCGGCGTCGGCGGGGCGGACCACGCGGGTCCGGAGGTCGTCGCTCACCGGACCATCCTGCGCCCGCCGCGGCGGGGGACGACGCGGTGCCACCATCGGCCGGTGACCCCCTGCCGCCACGTCCTCGACCCCGCGGCGCCCGACGTCGGCCCCGCGGACCTGGACGACGTCGTCGCCCGGGAGCTGGCGCTCCTCGACCCCGCGGTGCGGCGGTCCCGCGCACGGCTGGAGCAGCTGCTCGACGAGCGCTTCACGGAGGTGGGCGCGTCGGGCCGGACGTACGACCGCGGGGCCGTCGTGGCGCTGCTCCTCGACGAGGGGGCGACGGCCGCCGTCCCCGTGGCGGACGTCGAGGCCGCGGCGGTCGCCCCCGGCGCGGTCCTCGTCACCTACCTGTCGGACCCGGCGCACCGACCGGCCCGGCGCAGCTCGCTGTGGCGGCGCGGGCCGGACGGGTGGCGGCTCCGGCACCACCAGGGGACCTCCGTCCCGGGGCCCGACGTCTGACGAGGTCGGCGCGTCGGTCCGGCTGCAGGCCGTCGGGTCGACGCACGCACCTCGGCGCCGTCGTCAGCGCACCGCCGACGCGGCGAGGACGCCGAGGACCTGCAGCTTCTCGTGGCTCTCGCTGCCCGGGGCGGCCGTGTAGACCATGAGGCTGTGCGACTGGTCCGGGTCGTGGAGCAGCTGGCAGGACAGCTCGAGCTCGCCGACCTCGGGGTGCACGAGGTACTTCGTGTCGTGCGGGCGGACGCCGACCTCGTGCCGCTCCCACAGCGTCCGGAACTCCTCGCTGCGGCCGAGCAGCAGGGTGCCGAGGTGCGCGGCCCACGAGTCGGGCCCCCGCAGGGTCACCACGCGGCGCAGGCCGGAGGCGTACATGCGGGAGAGGTGCTCGTGGTCCTCCGGCCGGTAGAGGGCCCGCGCGCCGGGCTCGGTGAACCACCGGAAGCCCCGGCTGCGCGCGGGCCCCTCGTAGCCGGAGACGTCGCCGAGGACCGCACGGCCGAGGGTGCTCTGGCGCAACGTCTCCCCCGTCTCGGTGACGACCTCCGCCGGCGTGTCGGCGAGGCGGTCGAGGACGCGCAGCAGCCCGGGGCCGATGTGCCGGCCCGCGGGGCCGCGCTGGGGCGGGGCGTGCCCGGCCAGACGGAAGAGGTGGTCGCGCTCGTCGAGCGACAGGTGCAGCCCCTGCGCGATGGCCGCGACCATGTCCGGAGAGGGCTGCGGCCCCCGCTGCCGCTCGATCCGCGCGTAGTAGTCGGTCGACATGTGGCACAGCACCGCCACCTCCTCCCGCCGGAGCCCGTCCGTGCGGCGGCGCTGCCCCCGCGGCATCCCCACGTCCTCCGGCTGGAGCTGCGCCCGTCGTCGGCGGAGGAAGTCCGCCAGCCCTGCCCTGTCCACCACGCCCCCTCCGGCGCCGGTCCGTCCCGGCGCGCGGGTCGATCCTCGCCGCCGTCGCCGCGCGGAGCCACGCCCTGACGGTCCCCCCGTGGCACCCGGGCCCGGGCGGGGCGGGGCGGGGGCCCGGCGAGCCACGGACCGAGGGGCCCTGGCTCCGCCCCGGCGTCGCCGCGACGCTCGAGGGGCAGCACCGGCCGCGCCGCACGGCGGGCCGGTCCCGAGACCCCGGGACGCCCCGGGTCCCCACCGAGGAGCCACGCCATGCCCCGCACCCCCGTCCTCGACCTCCCGGACCTGTCCGGACGCCGCGCCGTCGTCACCGGCGGCAGCGACGGCGTCGGCCTCGTCCTCGCCCGCCGCCTCGCCGCGGCCGGCGCGGAGGTCGTCCTGCCCGTGCGCAACCGCGCCAAGGGCGCCACCGCGGTGGACGCCGTCCGGCGGGCCGTCCCCCACGCCGACGTCTCGCTGCGGGACCTCGACCTCTCGTCGCTCGCCTCCGTGGCGGACCTCGGCGCCGCCCTGCGCGCGGAGGGCCGCCCGGTGCACCTCCTCGTCGGGAACGCCGGCGTCATGCGTCCCCCGGCGCGCACGACGACGGCGGACGGCCACGAGCTGCAGCTCGGCACCAACCACCTCGGCCACGCCGCCCTCGTGGCGCACCTGCTGCCGCTGCTCGCCGCGGGGCGGGCCCGGGTCGTCCACCAGGTCAGCGTCGCGGCCCGCAGCGGACGGCTCGACCGCGACGACGTGCAGTCCGCCCGTACTGACGACGTCGACCGCGCGTACGCCCGGTCCAAGATCGCCCTCGGCCTCTTCGGCCTCGAGCTCGACCGTCGCAGCCGGGCGCTGGGCTGGGGGCTGAGCAGCGCCCTGTCGCACCCCGGCATCGCGCCGACGAGCCTGCTCGCCGCCCGTCCCGAGCTCGGCCGGGGCGGCGACACGGTGGCGGTCCGCGTCATCCGACGGGCCTCGCGGCTCGGTCTCGTCGGCACCGTGGAGAGCGCCGCCCTGCCGGCGCTCCTGGCCGCCACCGCACCGGACGCCGGCGGCCGGCAGTACGGGCCCCGCGGCCCCGGCGGCCTCGGCGGCGCCCCCGGCGAGGAGACGCCGTACCGCCCCCTGCGCAGCACCGAGGACGCGGCGTGGCTCTGGGACGTCACGCAGGAGCTCACCGGCGTGGCGTTCCCCGTGGGTCCGGTGGCCGCCCCCCGGCCGTGGCTCGACGCGAGCGCCTGAGAGCCGCCGGTGAGCCCGCCGTGAAGGTGCTCGGGGCAACGGCCGATCTCCCCGAGCAGGCCTACCGTCGCGACATGGACGTCACGCGGCGGGCGGCACTGGCAGGTCTCGTCGGCGGCGGGCTCGCGCTCGCCGCCGTCCCGGCGGCGGCGGCGCGGACCGCCGCCGCCCTCACCCTCGAGCAGCAGGTCGGGCAGCTGCTCGCCGCCGGCGTCCCCTTCGGCGACATCGCGACGGCCGGGGCGCTCGTCACCGACCACCACGTGGGGACGGTCTTCTGGGCGGGGCGCAGCGACGCGGGCGTGCGCGGCCTCGCGGCCGACAACGCCGCGGTGCAGCGCCGCTGCACCACGGCCGCCACGGGCGGTGTCCTGGCCTTCACGGCCCTCGACCAGGAGGGCGGCCAGGTGCAGTCGCTCCGCGGACCGGGGGTCTCCGACATCCCCAGCGCGCTGGAGCAGGGGCGGTCCGCGACGGCGGTGGTCGAGCAGCGCGCGGCCACGTGGTCCCGCCAGCTCCGGCAGGCCGGCTTCACGATGAACCTCGCCCCGGTGACCGACGTGGTGCCGTACGCCCTGCGGCGCACCAACGTCCCGATCGGACGGTACGACCGCGAGCTCGGGTACACCGGCGAGGCCGTGGCCGCCGCCACCGCCGCGTGGGTGCGCGGCTCGCGCGCCTCCCGGGTCGAGCCCGTGCTCAAGCACTTCCCCGGCCTGGGCCGGGTGACGGCCGACACCGACACGACCTACGGGGTGCACGACGACGGCACGCCCCGCACCTCGGGCACCCTCACGCCGTGGCGGGCGCCGCTGGCGGCGGGGGCCGGCGCCGTCATGGTCTCCAGCGCGATCTACGACCTGATCGACCCGACGGTGCAGGCCTTCCGGTCGCCCGTCGTCGTCGGCGGCTTCCTCCGCCGCGACCTCGGCTTCCGCGGGGTCGTCATGACCGACGACGTCGGGAGGGCGGCCGCCGTCCGCTACGTACCCGTGCCCGACCGCGCCGTGCAGCACGTCGAGGCGGGGGGCGACCTCGTCCTGACGGTCGTCCCCGACCAGGTGCCCGTCATGGCGGACGCGCTGATGTCCCTGGCCCGGCGGAGCAGCACCTTCCAGCGCTACGTGCGGGCCTCGGCGGCCCGGGTGCTCGCGCTCAAGGCGCGCGAGGGGCTGGCCTGAGCCGGACGACTAGCTGAGGACGTCCTTGCGGCCGAAGGACCAGAAGCCCAGGCGCACGAAGACGACGACCCAGATGAGCGCCCACAGCGCGCCCGAGAGCATGTCGTCCCAGCGCGGCTCGGCCCGCAGCAGGTCCACGTAGGCGTACTGGAAGTGGGTCGGCAGGGCCTCGCGCAGGTCGCCCAGGGCCGGGATCTGGTCCAGCACCGTCGAGATGACGACGAGGAGGACGGCGCTGCCGACGGCGGCCAGCGGCGCGTCGGTCCGGGTCCCGACGAGGAAGGCGAAGGCGCCGAAGGTCGCCGTCGTGAGGAGCAGGTAGGCCGTCGCCGCGGCGAGCCGCCCGATCCCGCCGAGCGTCGTGAAGGTCTCCCCCGACGGCGCCACGAGCGGGTCGGCCCCGTACGCGAGCGTGCCCACGAGGTACGCCACGACCATGAGCTCGACGACGGCGAGCACCGACGACGCCGCCGCCACGACGAGCTTGCTGCGGAGCAGCCGCCGCCGCGGCACGGGCGAGACGAGGAGGTAGCGCAGGCTCGACCAGCTCGCCTCGGACGCGATGGGGTCGCCGCACAGCAGGGCGACGACGAGGGGCACGAGGAAGCCGGTGCCGACGAAGAGCGTGAAGAGCGCGAGGTTGGCCCCGTTCTCCGTGGCGAGCTCGACGAAGCCCGGGGCGCCGCCGCGGTCGTCGTCGCCGAGCGCGAAGGCGCCGACGAGGACGAGCGGCAGCGCGGCCAGGAGCACCGCGGTGACGAGGGTGCGGCGCCGGGTGACCTGGCGGGCCGCCTCGGCGCGCAGCGTCAGGGTGCGCCGGGGCACGTAGCCGCCCGCCGCGCCCTCGGCGTCGGCGCGGCGCCCGCGCCGCGGGCCGTCGGTGCTGCGCGGGCTCTCGGTGCTGGTGCTCACGTGCCGGTCACCTCCAGGAAGACCTCCTCCAGCCGGCGGCGCGGCACCAGCCGGTGCACCTCCACGCCGGCGTCGACGAGCGTGCGGGCGACGTCGGCGGCGTCGACGCCCGTGACGACGAGCTCGCCGTCGGTGACGTCGGCCCGCTCGCGCCCGGCGCCCTCGCCCGTGTCGACCCGCGCGCCGGGCAGCGCGCCGAGGGCCCGGGAGGCCGCGGCGACGTCGTCGACGACGACGGCCGTGCCGCCCTCGCCGTCGGCCCCGCCGCTCGTCAGCTCCTCCACGGAGCCCCCGGCGACGACCTGCCCCCGCCGCATGATGACGGCGTGCGTGCAGGTCATCTCGACCTCGGCGAGCAGGTGGCTCGAGACGAGCACGGCGCGGCCCGAGGCCGCGTAGGAGCGCAGGACGTCGCGCAGTGCGCGGATCTGGGGCGGGTCGAGGCCGTTGGTCGGCTCGTCGAGGACGAGGAGGTCCGGGAGCCCGAGCATCGACTGGGCGATGGCGATGCGGGCCCGCATGCCCTGGCTGTAGCCACGGACGGGGCGGTGCACGGCGTCGCCGAGCGCGGCGATCTCGAGCACCTCGTCGATCCGCGCGTCCTCCAGCGGGCGGCCGGTGGCCTGCCACGCGAGCCGGAGGTTGGCGATGCCCGACGCGTGCGGCAGCAGGCCGGGCCCCTCGACGAAGGCGCCGACCTGGGACAGCACCGCCGAGCCCGGCTCGACCTCGTGCCCCAGGACGAGGGTGCGCCCCTCGGTCGGGTGGACGAGCCCGAGCACCATGCGCAGCGTCGACGTCTTGCCGGCGCCGTTGGGGCCGAGCAGGCCGACGACCTGGCCGCGGCCCACCGTGAAGCTCACGCCGTCCACCGCGCGGAGCCCGGAGGCGTAGACGAGCGCCAGCCCGTCGACGACGAGCGGCGGCGGCGGTCCGTCGCCCTCGAGCGAGGCGGCGCCGGCGAGGACGCCGCCGCCGAGCGCCGGCCGGGTGGCCGGACTGGCGCGGCGGGCCCCGAGGCGCCGGGTCAGCGGGCCGAGCAGGAGCGCCAGCAGCGAGACGGCGGCGAGCGCGACGACGAGGCCCCAGGGGACGTCGGTGCCCTCGGACGTGCTGCTCGCGGCGGCCACCGTCTCCACCTCGTCGCCCGGGGCGACCGGCAGGACGACGGCGGGGTCGGCGTCCTCGGTGGCGAGCGCGACGCCGTACACGCGGCTGTCCTCGGGCACCGCGTACGCCTGGTCGGTGCTCGAGACGGCGAGGCGCACCGTGTGCCCGGCGGCCCAGCGGTGGACGACGCCCGGGAGCGCGACGTCGACGCGCGTCGGCTCGCCGGGCGTGAGGCCGGTGAGCCGGACCGGGGCGACGAGGCCGCGGGGCAGCTCGGCGGTGCCGTCGGCGGAGACGTCGAGCAGCGTGGCGAAGAGCGTCGCGTCCTCGGCCGTCGAGGTGATGACGAGCCGCACGCGCGGCGTGCCGGCGACGAGGAGGTCCTCGTCGAGCTCCGCGGAGTCGAAGGTCGCGCTCTGGCCGGGCAGCACGGCGAGCGCCGAGGCGAGCGCCCCGGCGGAGCCGAGCGCGGCGCCGGCGCCGGGCAGCGTCGTCAGCGCGCCGGGGGTGCCGCCCGCCGGGGAGAGGACCTGCTGCGGGTCGCCGAGGAGCGGGACGGCGGTCGTGGCGAGCGGCTCCACGGCCTCCGCGCCCTCCCCGGCGCCGGGGTAGCCGGGGAGCACGAGCTCCTCGCGCTCGGGCTCGCTGCCCTCGGTGCCGTCCGGCGGGGCGCCCGGCGGCTGGGCGGCCGCGTCGAGCGCCGCCTCCAGCCCGCCCGACCCCTCGGGGACGACGGCGGTGAAGCGCTCGAGGCCGTCGAGCGGCGTCGTCCCGCCCGAGAGCGCGGCGGTGAGGAAGGGCACGAGGTCGGCCCGGGCGGTGCCGAAGCCCCCGCCGGACAGGTCGCCGTCGTGGCCGCCGGCGGTCCAGCGCACCCGGACGTCGACGCCGCGGTCCAGCAGCGTCCGCGCCGTGGCGTCGGCCTGCTCGAGCGGGAAGAGCGAGTCGGTCTGGCCCTGGACGAGCAGGACGGGGACGTCGACGGCGTCGAGGACCGTCGCGGGGCTCGAGGCGGCGAGCAGCGCGGCGAGGTCCTCGCCGACCTCGCCGGTCGTGACGGCGTCGGTGTAGCCCGCGCAGACGTCCGGCGCCAGGCGTCCGCACCCGCCCGGGGCGCCGGCGACGGGGACCGCCCCCGCGAGCGCGCCGAGCTGGGTCACCCACGCGCGCTTGAGGACGCCGGGGGCGGCGGGCGGGTCGGACGGCCGCACGGCGGCCGGCGTCGTGGCCCCGTCGACGGGGACGGACGACGGGTCGAGCGCGGCGGGCAGGTCGTTCCAGGCAAGGGCGGAGGCGACGGCGTCGACGCGGTCGTCGGTGCCCGCCAGCAGGAGCCCGAGGGCCCCGCCGTACGAGGCACCGGCGACGCCGACGCGCGGGTCGCCGGTGCCGTCGAGGAGGACGTCGTCGCGCTCGGCGAGGAGGTCGACGAGGGCGCTCGCGTCCGCGACCTCGAAGTCGGGGGCGTCGAGGTGCACGAGACCGCCCGAGTCCCCGAAGCCCCGCGCCGTCCACGCCAGGGCGACGAAGCCCTCGCCGGCGAGCTCGCGGGCCCGGGCGTCGGCGTCCTCACGGGTGCCGCCGAAGCCGTGCGCGAGGAGGACGGCGGGGCGGCGGTCCGGGCCGTCGTCCTCGGCGGGGTCGACCCGGTAGACGGCGACGTCGAGCGTCACCGCGTCGTCGGGCGCGCTCGGCTCGGCCCCGACGGGCACCTGCAGCGTCTCGACCTCGACGGGGGCACCGCCGTCCGGCGTGGGCGTCGTCGAGGGCGACGGGGAGGTGGAGGGGGTCGCCGTGGGCGTCGCGGCCGCGGTCGCGAGCGGCACCGGGCCCGCCACGGCCAGGCCCACCAGCGCCACCAGTGCCGCCCCGACGGCGCGTCGTCCCACGGGCTCATCGTCACACCCGCCGCGCGGCGGCGGGGACGCGGCCCTCGACGTAGCGTCGACGGGTGCCCCCGGACGCCCAGCCCTCCTCGCCCTCCCCCGCCGCCGGTGGCGACGACGCCGCCGAGCGCGTCCGCCGGGTCGCCGTCCGCCTGGCCGCCCTGGCGCAGAGCGGTCTCGCCTTCACGCCCACCGACTACGACCGGGAGCGCTTCGCCACGGCCCGGTCGCTGGCCGCCGAGTTGCTGGCGGTGCTGGAGGGCGACGGCTCGGCGGGCGCCGGTGCCCTCGCGCTCGAGCTGGAGCACCGCGACACCGGGTACGCCACCCCGAAGGTCGACGTCCGCGGCGTCCTGCTCGACGAGGACGAGCGCGTCCTGCTCATGCGCGAGCGCAGCGACGGCCGCTGGTCGGCGCCCGGCGGGTGGGCCGACCCGGGCGACACCCCCGTCACGGCGGTGCTGCGCGAGGTGCGCGAGGAGACGGGGTACGCCGCCGAGGTCGAGAAGCTCGTCGGCTGCTGGGACCGCGACGCCCGCGGCCACCGCCCGCCCATGAGCGTGGGCGTCGTCAAGCTCTTCTTCCTGTGCCGGGCGACGGGCGACGTCCGCCCGCCGGACGAGCTCGAGACCCTCGAGATCGGCTGGTTCTCCCTCGACGACCTGCCCGAGCTGAGCCAGGGCCGGGTCACGGCGGAGGAGCTCGAGCGGTGCCGCGCGCACCGGCGCGACCCCTCGCTGCCGACCGAGCTCGACTGACGCCCGGCCGGCGGCGCCCGTCTCAGCCCGCGGCGGGCCCGGCGAGGTCGCCGAGGTCGAGCTCGTCCCCGGCGCGCTGCTCGACGGGCCCGAGGAGGGTCGCCGTCGCCCACCCCTGCGCGAGCAGGACGGTGTCGCTGCCCTCGTCCTCCGGCCCGTCGGCCTCCGGGGTCGGCGCCTGCAGGCGCACCCAGCCCTCGCCGCGCTCGAAGGCGACGCCCTGGGCGGTGCCGGCCGAGGCCAGCGTCGCGGCCCGCAGGCCGCGGAGCTCGTCCCCGAGGCCGACGTGGGGCACGTTGACGCTCAGCGTGCCGACGGGCTCGTGCTCCTCGACCCACCGCAGCGTGCCCGCGACGACGCGGACGACGGCGCCCCACGTGGCCGGGGCGACGTCGAGGCCACGCCCGGGGACGGTCCCCGCGGAGACGGCGAGCCCGCGGACGCCGAAGACGGTGGCGGTCAGCGCGGCGCCCACGGTGCCCGAGTGCAGCACCGCGGCCCCGGTGTTGAGGCCGTGGTTGACGCCGGACAGGACGAGGTCGGGGACGCGGCCGAAGGCGCCGCGCAGGCCGGCGCGGACGCAGAACGCCGGGCTGGCCGCGACGGCGAGCACGCGCAGCCGGTCGGTGCCCTCGTGCTGCCGGGCCTCGGCGGCCCACGCCTTGGGGTCGTCCGCGTCGAGGCCCGGGCCGGTGGCGTCGGGCCACGGCAGGGCCACCTCGACGACGGGCAGCCGGTCGCCGTCGAGCTCCGCGTCGACGGCGGCGCTCGCGCCGCTGCGGTCGCGCGACGGCGCGGCCACGACGACGTCGTAGCCCGCCGCCACGGCCGCCGCGGCCAGCGGGGCGAGGCCGAGGCCCTCCACGCCGTCGTCGTTGGTGACGAGCGCGCAGGGCCGTGCCTGCGCGCTCCCGGCGGCGTCGGGGGTGCTCACGCGCCCATCGTCGTGGGACGCGGCGGGGTCCGCGCGGCCGGGCGCCCCGCCGACCGCTCAGACGGGGCGCCGGACGGGCACCGCGCCGTACGTCGTCGTGCGCTCCCGCACCGGACGGCCGACGCCGGCGGCGATCTCGGTGATCTCGGCGACGGACTTGGCGGACCCGTGCTCGGAGCCCGCCATCCGGCTGATCGTCTCCTCCATGAGCGTGCCCCCGAGGTCGTCCGCGCCGCCGGTGAGCATGGCGCGCGTCCCCTCGACGCCGAGCTTCACCCAGGAGGTCTGCACGTGGTCGACCCGGCCGTGGAGCATCACCCGCGCGAGCGCGTGGACGGCCCGGTTGTCGCGCAGCGTCGGTCCCGGCCGGGCGAGACCGGCGAGGTAGACGGGCGAGGACGTGTGGACGAAGGGCAGGGGCACGAACTCGGTGAGCCCGCCCGTGCGGTCCTGCAGCGCCGCGAGGGTCCGCAGGTGCGCCACCCAGTGCCGCGGCGCGTCGACGTGGCCGTACATCATCGTGCTCGAGCTGGGGATGCCGAGGGAGTGCGCCGTCGCGACGACGTCGAGCCACGCCGCCGTCGGCAGCTTGCCCTTGGTGAGGACCCAGCGGACCTCGTCGTCGAGGATCTCCGCCGCGGTCCCCGGGATGCTGCCGAGCCCGGCCTCCTGCACCTCCTCGAGCCACGCCCGCACGGAGATGCCGCGCTTGGCCGAGGCCGTCGCGACCTCCATCGGCGAGAAGGCGTGGACGTGCATGTCCGGCACCGCGTCCTTGACGGCCCGGACGATGTCCACGTACGCCGTCGGGCCGAGGTCGGGCGAGATGCCGCCCTGCAGGCACACCTCCGTGGCGCCCCACACGTCCCGCGCCTCCCGGGTGCGCTCGGAGATCTGCTCGAGCGAGAGCGTGTACGCGTCCGCGTCGGTCTTGCGCTGCGCGAAGGCGCAGAACCGGCAGCCGACGTAGCAGACGTTGGTGAAGTTGATGTTCCGGTTCACGACGTAGGTCACGTCGTCGCCGACGGTGTCGCGCCGCAGGCCGTCGGCGAGCGCGGCGAGGGCGTCGAGCGCCGCGCCGTCGGCGGTGACGAGCGCGAGGTACTGGTCGTCGGAGCACCCGGCGGGGTCGCGCTCGGCGGCGCGGAGGGCGGCGGCCACCTCGCCGTCGAGACGGGGCGGCGTCGACGACGTCCCGCCGCGGCGGTCCTGCGCCGGCACGCGCTCGGCGACGGCGGACCAGTCGCCGTACACCTCGTCGAAGTCGCCGCGGCGGTCGTCGGTGCGCCCCGTGGTGTCGACCTCGACGTGCAGCCCGGTACGGCCCGAGCCGGCGCCCGTGGCGGCGAGGCCGCCGTCCGGCTCCTGCCACGCCAGCCCGACGGGCTGCGTCGACGGGTCCGCGAGACCCGTGGCCGGGTCGGCGAGCGCCCGCACGTGCGGGTGCAGGCGCGGGTCGAGCCACGCCTCGTCGCGCTCGAGCGCGCCCCGCACGAAGCGCGGGTGGACGGTGAGCCGCTGCGCCAGGCCGAGGCCCGCGTCCGCCGTCCACCGCTCGAGGTCGTCGAGGTGCGGCCACGGCCGCTCGGGGTTGACGTGGTCGGGCGTCACCGGCGAGACGCCGCCCCAGTCGTCGACGCCCGAGGCCAGCAGCGCCGCGACGTCCCCGGGGTCGGAGAGGTTGGGCGGCGCCTGGAGCGTCACCGTCGGGCCGAGGAGGACGCGGGCGACGGCGAGCGTGGCGAGGTAGGTGTCCCGGTCGAGGTCCGGCGCCGCCTGCATGGCGGTGGCCTCCTTCGCCCGGAAGTTCTGGACGATGACCTCCTGGACGCCGCCGTACTCGCGGGCCACGCGGCGGATCGCGAGCAGCGCGTCGACCCGCTCGGCGGGCGTCTCGCCGATGCCGACGAGGATCCCGGTGGTGAAGGGGACGCCCACGCGACCGGCGTCCTCGAGCACGCGCAGCCGGACGGCCGGCTCCTTGTCGGGGCTGCCGAAGTGGGGGCCGCCGGGCTCGCTCCAGAGCCGGGTCGCCGTCGTCTCGAGCATCATCCCCATGGACGGCGCGACGGGCTTGAGCCGCTGGAGCTCCGACCACGACATGACGCCGGGGTTGAGGTGGGGCAGGAGCCCCGTCTCCTCGAGGATCCGCACGGACATGGCCCGCACGTAGGAGAGCGTGTCGTCGTACCCGTGGGCGTCGAGCCACTCGCGGGCGGCGGGCCAGCGGTCCTCGGGGCGGTCGCCGAGGGTGAGGAGCACCTCGCGGCACCCCTGGGCGGCCCCCTCGCGGGCGATCGCCAGGACCTCGTCGGGGCTGAGGTACGCCGCCGGCAGCCGGTGCGGCACGGTGACGAAGGTGCAGTAGTGGCACCGGTCCCGGCAGAGCCGGGTCAGCGGCACGAAGACCTTGCGCGAGTACGTGACGACGCCGGGCCGGCCCGCGCGCTCCATGGCGGCGTCGCGGACGCGGGAGGCCACCTCCTGCAGCGCGAGGAGGTCGTCGCCGCGGGCGTGCAGCAGCACCTCGGCCTCGCCCGCGTCGAGCGCCTTGCCGTCCCGGGCCCGGGCGAGCGCGCGGCGCAGCTGCTGCGGCGTCGGCGGGGCGGTCGGCGGGGGGAGCGACGTCACGGCTCACCTTCGCACGCGGACCGCGCCACCCCGGCCTCCCGCCCGCCGCTCAGCCCAGGAGCGTGCTGCCCCACCGACCGCCGGGCCCGACGCCCGGCAGGACCGCCCACACCCCGGAGCCGGTGTGGCGCACGTACTCGTTCATGGCGTCGTCGCGCGACAGCGCCTCCTGGACCGGCACGAAGGCCCGCCGCGGGTCGCGCTGGTAGGCCAGGAAGACGAGGCCGGCCTGCAGGTGGCCGAGCCCGTCGGCCCCGTCGACGTAGCTGTAGCCGCGCCGGAGCATCTGCGCACCGCCGTGCCGGCTCGGGTGGGCCAGCGCGACGTGCGACGTCGCGGGGAGCCCGGCCACCGCCGTCGCGTCGAGGACGTCGTGCTCGCGGGCGAGCCCCAGCGGCGCCCCCTCCCCCTTGCTCCGGCCGACGACCTGCTCCTGCTCGGCGAGCGGCGAGCGGTCCCACGTCTCGACGTGCATCTCGACCCGCCGGGCCACGAGGTAGCTGCCGCCCGCCAGCCAGGCGCCCGCCGGGTCGTCGTCCTCCCCCACCCACACGTGCTCCGCCATGGCCGCGGCGTCACGCCCGTCCGGGTTCGCGGTGCCGTCCTTGAAGCCGAAGAGGTTGCGCGGCGTCGGGACGCTGGGGTCCGTGCTGGACGCGCGGCCGAAGCCGAGCTGGGCCCAGCGCACGGCGGCCGTCCCCGCCGCCAGCCGGACGAGGGTGCGGACGGCGTGGACGGCGACCTGCGGGTCGTCCGCGCACGCCTGCACCACGAGGTCCCCGCCGCAGCGCGCCGGGTCGAGGGCGTCGCCGGCGAAGGGCGGGAGCTCGGCCAGCGCGGCGGGACGCCGCGCGGCGAGGCCGAAGCGGTCGTCGAAGAGGGACGGCCCCACGCCCACGGTGAGGGTGAGGCGCGCGGGCGGCAGGCCCACCGCCTCGCCCGTGTCCTCCGGCGGGGCCAGGGGGTCGCCGTCGACCGCGCCGTGCTCGCCGACGGCGCGCCCCGCGACGAGCGCCCGCGCCGCGGCCGTCCAGCGGTCGAGGAGGTCGGCGACCTCCTCGCGCCGGTCGGTCACCACGTCGAGGGCCGCCAGGTGCAGATGCGCCTGCACGGGGGTCGTGACGCCCGCCTGGTGGGCGCCCTCGAAGGGCACGACGTCGCCGGTCCCCGACGCCGCCGGGTCGCGGCCGAGCGCGACCGCCGCCCGGTCGGCCCCCGCACCGACGGCCACGCCCGCGGCCACGCCGAGCCCGACGAGCAGCCGCCGGCGGCTGGGCCCGGCGGCCGCGTCGTCCGTCGTCACCGGGACGCCGCGGCCGCGAGCCCGGAGAGCGGCTCGGACACCGCGTCGACGGCCCGGCTGAGGTCGCGCCGCTGGGCGTCGTCGAGGGTGTCGTAGGACACCCAGCCCTCACCGCGGCGATGGGGCTCGAGGGCGGCGTGCAGGTCCGCGAACCGGGCGTCGAGCTCGGCGACGAGGTCGGGGTCCTCCTCGGCGGCCAGCGGGCGCAGGACGTCGAGGGCGCGCTCGGCGCCGTCGACGTTGCCCTCGACGTCGACGAGGTCGGTGTGCGAGAACGCCTCCTCCTCGCCGGTGATCTTCCCCGTCGCCACCTCGTCGAGCAGCGCCTTGGCGCCGTTGCCGACGGAGGTGGGCGTGATGACGGCCTCGGGCACGCGGCCGGCCAGCTCGGTGACGTCGGCGACGAGCTGGTCGGCCACCGGCGCCAGCGGCGCGAGGTCCTCGCCCGTCCAGAGCGCCTTCTCGAGACGGTGCCACCCGGTGAAGTCGTCGCCCGGCGCGAGGTCGGCCTCGCGGGCGTCCATCCGCGGGTCGAGGTCGCCGAAGGCCTCGGCCACCGGCTCGACGCGCTCCCAGGGCAGCCGGGAGGGCGCGTACAGGGCCCGCGCGGTCTCCGCGTCGCCCGCCCGGACGGCGTCGGCCAGCGCGGTGACGAGCGGCACCGCGGCGTCGGCCTGCTCCTGCACGAACGCCCGGTACTCCTCGACCGCCCGCTCGGCGGCGGGGTCGTCGGCCGCCGTCGCGGCGGCGGGGGCGACGACGAGGTCGGAGCGGATGCCGTCGCCGACCATGCCCGGCTTGCAGGCCACCTGGTAGGTGCCCTCGCCCAGGTCGACCGTCAGGTCGTAGGCGGTGCCGGGCCCGATGTTCTCCTTCTCCGTGACGACACGGTCGCCGTCGTAGACGTAGACCTCCGTGACGTCCGAGCCGGTGTTGGTGATCGCGAAGGTGCTGATGCCCGCGGTCAGGTCCGTCCGCGACACCTCGCAGGTGTCGTCCCCCGCGGTGACGACGACGGGTCCGTCGGCCGTCCCCCCGCCCGCGGCGGGCACGGGGTCGGTGGCGCAGCCGGCGACGGCGGCGACGAGCAGCCCCACGACGGCGGCGGCGGGCAGGGCGGGGCGGGTGCGGTGCACGGGGACCTCCGGGAGGACGGGCGAGAGGACGTCAGGCGGCCGGCGCGACGGCGCGGGGCCCGGCGGCACGGGCCCGGCGCGGCGGACCGCCCGGGCGCAGGACGACGAGGAGCATCGGGACGACGTAGAGGAGCCAGGCCACGGCCTGCAGCCAGGTGGTGGCGGGGGTGAAGCCGACGGTCCCCTTGAGCAGGACCCCGTACCAGCTGCTCGGCGGGACGGCGCCGCTGACGTCGAAGGCGAGCGTGGTGAGGCCCGGCAGCACCGCGGCCTCCTGGAGGTCGTGCACGCCGTAGGCGAGGACGCCCCCGGCGACGACGACGAGGGCTGCCCCGGACCACGTGAAGAAGCGGCGCAGGTCGATCCGGAGCGCGCCGCGGTAGACCAGGTACCCGAGGACGGCGGCGACGGCGAGGCCCACGGCCGCCCCGGCCAGCGGCGCCGGGCCCGAGCCGGTGGCCCGCGCCGCCGCCCAGAGGAAGAGGGCCGTCTCGAGGCCCTCCCGCCCGACGGCGAGCAGCGCGACGAGGCCGACCGCCAGCGGGCCGACGGCGAGGGCCGACCCCACCCGGGCGCCGAGGTCCGCGCGGAGGTCGCGGGCGACCCGTCGCATCCACAGGACCATCCACGTCACGAGACCCACGGACAGGATCGACAGCGAGCCGCCGAAGAGCTCCTGCTGCCGGAACGTCATGTCGCGGGAGGTCAGCTCGAGCACGGCGCCGAGGCCCGCGCTGAGGAGGACGGCGAGCACGACGCCGCCCGCGACGGCGGGCAGGGCGTCGCGACGGCCGGCGCGCACGAGCGCCGCGACGAGCAGGCCGACGACGAGCGAGGCCTCGAGGCCCTCGCGCAGGCCGATGAGCAGGTTGGCGGTCACGCGCCCTCCTCCGGACGGGGCGCCCGACCGGGCGCGGCGCTGAGGGTAGCCTCACCTGAGACCGCTGCGTGACAGGTCCGCCGACCGGACGGCGCCGCCGACCGGAGCCGGGGACGCGAGGAGCCGGCGCCCCTGGGTGGGGGCGCCGGCTCCGCCGGTCCGGCGCGGCGCGCCGGGCGTGCTCAGTTCAGGGGCCTGGTCCCCTCGGGGATGCCACCGCCGGCGTAGATCCCGCGGGCGGCGTCCTGGAGGGCGGTGAGGGCGACCCGCTGGGTCAGCGGGCCGTAGGTGACCCGGGCGACGCCGAGCTCGGCGAGGCGGCCCTGGTCCGGCACGCCCGGGAAGCCGATGACCGACAGGCGCTGGGGCCCGAACGCGGCCACGAGGTGCTGGACGGCCTCGTCGTCGAGCGGGCCGGGCACGAAGACGGTGGTGGCGCCGACGTCGAGGTAGGCCTTGCCGCGCTCGACGGCGTCGGCGAGGACGACGTCGCGGGGACGGTCGCCCCCGCGCGCGAGGGCGTCGGTCCGCGCGTTGAGCGCGAAGGGCACGCCCTCCGCCTCGGCGGCGGCGACGACGTCCGCCATGACCCTCACCGACTCGTCGAGCGGGCGGAGCCGGTCCTCGACGTTGGCGCCGACGACACCGACGCCGATGGCGCGGCGCGCGGTCTCGCGGGCGTCGCCGAAGCCGCCGTCGAGGTCGGCGCTGACGGGGAGGTCGCCCGCCGCGAGCACGATGCGCTCCACGAGCGCGAGCGACAGGTCGAGCGGGATCTGCTCCCCGTCGGCGTACCCGAAGGTCGAGGCGATGGAGTGGCCGGCCGTGGCCAGGGCCTTCGTCTGCGGCTCGCCCGCGACGACGGTGGCGCTCACGGCGTCCCACACGTTGACGAGGACGAGCAGCTCGGGGTCGTGGTGCAGGCGCCGGAGCTCGGCGCCCTTCGCGGAGATGTCCATGGGGCAGACCGTGCCACCCCGAGGCGCCCCCTGCCCGCCGTCAGGCCGACGGCGGGTGCCGCACCTCGCCCTGGCGGGGCAGCACGCCGAGCAGCGGCACACAGGCGAGCAGCAGGAGCGCGCCGCCGACCACGACGACGCGGTCCAGGAGCGCCTGCGGCTCCGCCCTGGTGCCCTCGAGGTCGCCGAGGAGGGGGACGACCATGACGACGACGGCACCGACGAGGGCGCCGAGGCGACGGGCCGCGCCGAGGGCGCCCGTGGCCCGCCGCTCGTCGCCCGGGGGGCAGGCGAGGGACACGACGAGCCCGGTCCCCTGCACGGCCGCGCCGAGACCGAGCCCGAGCAGGAGGAGCGGCAGCGCCGACGTCCCCTCCCCCGGGCCGACGAGCCGGAGCAGCAGCGCGAGGCCGACGACGCCGAGGACGGCACCGAGGGTCCCGACCTGGGCCATCTGCGGGCGGGACCCCAGCCGGGCGACGGCCGCGGACGCCAGGACGACGCCGGCCACCCCCGCCAGGACGCCGACCGCGACGAGCAGGCCGCGCAGGAGCGGCTGCTCGAGGCCGAGCAGCAGCGTCACGTCGACGAGCACGGCCACGGACACACCACCGACGACACCGACGGCCACGGCGCCCAGCAGCACCACGCGGGACCGGAGGACGCCCGGCGCGGAGGTCGTCTCCGGGAGCGGACCGCCTTCCGGGCGGGCCCGCACGGAGCGGAGGAGGACGAGGGCCACGACGGCGAGCACCGGGGCCAGGAGGGGGACGACGCGCCAGCCCGCGGTGACGTCGACGAGGAGGCCGCCCACGAGGGCGCCGAGCACGGCGCCCACCCCCGTGACGAGGACCAGCGCCGCCTGGACCCGCACCTGCAGGGCGACGGGAACGGCCGAGGCCAGTGCCGCACCGGCCGCGACGACGAGCGCGCCCGCGCCCGCCCCGGCGAGGAGCCGACCGAGCCCGAGCGCGAGGACCGCACCGACGTCGTCCCCCGCGGCCCCGGCCGGCGTCGGCGTCAGGGCGACGGCGGCACCGCCGACGACGAGGAGCGCGGCGGCGAGGACCAGCACGAGGAGTCGGGGTCCGCGGGCGGACGCGCGCGCGGCGAGGGGGGCGGCGACCACCGTCCCGACGACCGACGCCGCGGCGGGCACGGCGAGAGCCCGCTCCAGCTCGAGGTCGAGCACGGCGGCGGGGGCGGCGACGGCAGCGGCGACGAGGTCGAGGGCGGCCAGGAAGGTGGCGACGAGGACGCCCGCCAGGACCTGCCGGCCGGCGCGCGCGGAGCGGGCGACCCCCTCGGCCTCCACGGCGTCGTGGTCGGGCGTCGGCAGGTCGTCGGTGTCACGGTCGGGCACCGGCCGAGGCTACCGACGACGGCGTCGGCCCCCGGACGTGCCCGCCCGACCGTCGGCCGGGCGCACCTGGTCGTGGACGCAGGAAAGGGGCCGCAGGCACGAGCCCCACCCGAAGGCAGAACACGTACCCACGACCCCTCACCCACAAAAGATGTCCGGCGGCGACCTACTCTCCCACCCAGTCCCCCAGGCAGTACCATCGGCGCGAACGGGCTTAGCTT